>MTCR01000164.1 GCA_002212725.1 Sphingobacteriales bacterium TSM_CSM
GTAAATCACCCATTTCCATTATAGTGAGGATTGCGACCGTAGGTGCAAAATATCAGGACATAACCGGAAAATCACGCGTTTTTCTACAATAACCAAAACACCAGCCAATTGAAATCTCTACCCAAGCTAAGCTCAATTAAAATTATCATAAAAACACCTACTTGTGAGTATTAAAAAAGTGTGAAAAGGCCAATAGTATTGCAGCTATTATTAAATTGAAATATTGCAAGAGCTGGAGTTAGTTCGTGCTTCATCACTTAAGTAAGTGCAGGTTTCAGGTGTTCAAGGTTAGAGTTAGTTGTTTATGTGATGTCAAATAAAATATGTGTAAAAGCTAATTTGTGCAGATAAAATAGTGTTTGTGTGTTGATGTGTAACAATTCGGGCATTGAACTTTACGCAAATAAAAATGCATATGTTTTTTTGCAGTTTTAATGGTTTAAAAAAATTAATCAAATAAATACTAATTGCTATGGGACTTTTTAACTGGCTTTTCGGACCTGTCAAACATGATGTCAGCACGGTGCATCACAATGTAAACATTAATGCTACACAAGCATTAAACCACTTGGACTTAATAGCTGCTAACCAGCAGGCTATATTACGAAGAACACTAACCGAACAGCAAAAACAATTTTTTCAGGGTTTCAGAACAGTTATTTCTGATGTATCTGAATCGGCAGATACCATAATAAATAATATTGACAAACTGGTTTCTAAACAGCGCACAGAGTTTTTTGCAGATTTAGACAAACTAATAGACAAGTCCTTTGATAATACAAAAGAAACGTTGGATCACACCACCTCAAGATTTGGATTGATGTCAAGCAGGTTACCGGGTACAAAAAAAGACCCCTTTGCACTAAAATTCATTTCAGAATTAGTTGATGCACATGGATATTTTCTATTAAATACAAAGGATACTTCCCTACAGACAATATTTACACATACTATCTTACTGTAAATGAAGATACGGTAAAGGAAGCCCGCATAGTCCTGAATCCCATTACACAAACTGTAGATGAAATAGAATTTGTATTGCCATTAGAAATGGACATTGACACGATAGAATACCTTTCCTCTAATCAAATGATACGTCTTCCCCTTAAATTTTCATTTGAAAAGGAGAACTGGTTCAATATTATTGAAGGGTTATTGAGCAAGCATTATTTGAATTTGGTAAACACCAACAACTAAATCCGGAATTATAAATTCCATTGCTTCGGTTAGCATAGCAATAGAGACTAAAACTGGAAAAAGAGTTGATTACCATGCCGATTGTAAAATGGATTACCAGCAATTTGCTTAGTTGAGCATATTGTTGTGATACTAAAAATTAGAATTAAAGCCAATAAATACTTTCACATTTGTACACATGATATACCCTGCCCTTAACTTATTGATTTCGCAGTTGAACACTTACCTTGCAGCAGAGGTAGAGGAACCCAATGCCGCAGTATTGGGCAATGTTGCCATGCAAGATGCCGGCGTAAACGGGAAATTAGTACTTACCTTAGTTAATATAGAGGAAGAAAAAGCCCTCAAAAACAGCGGACCATACCACACCTACAGTAAAAGCAATCCGCAAGAGGTGATGTACCATAACCCCCCTGTTCACTTAAACCTGTTTGTGCTCATTACTGCTACACATACCGATTATGGTACGGCTTTGCAGTGGATTTCGCATACTGCAACTTTTTTTCAGGGGAAAAACGTGTTTACCCCGCAAAATGCTACCGAATATCAAAACCTCAACGGCAGTTCACAAACCTTAGACGATAATTTTAAACTGATTTTGGACATCTACTCGCCCTCTTTGCAGGAAATTATGAATATCTGGACCAGCCTCGGCGGCAGACACCTGCCCTCTATTATGTATAAGGTACGCCTTATTACTGTATTCCGCGAAAACGTACTCCAAAGAATTCCGCCTATCCTTACCACCCGAAACGACGACAAAGTAGCTTTTGTACCTCCCGAAAAAAACAAAAAATAAGATGAACCGCAGCTCCACCGAAAAAGTGTATAAAGTTCTGTTTGAACTGCAATTTTTAAACGATTACTACAAAACAGGTATTTGCCCCGACAAAGACCTAAGAGTGGAGCTTATGCCATCAACACAAAAATTGTTTGAAGCGCTTAAATTATCACTCAAATGTTTTGACAACCATAAATGGCAGGTAACAACAGGCGCTATTGTATCGGGAATAGATGAGTGTTTCAACAAACTGAAAAACCAAACGCTTCAATTCATCTTGATAGCTACACGCAACAAAGGGCTACTTAACGAAACAACAGAACTGGAAGCCTGCCAACTGATATTGTCTGATGACAAAGAAGTTTACCCCTACACCATAGTAAGCAAACACAATATAAATGGCAATAGGAGCTGTGCCATTGGCAGCCCCGAAGACCAATACATGATGCAGGAAAACAGTTTTGCCTTACAGGTAGCGCCCATGTTAACCCTTAACAAAACCCTGCTGCAAAAAGCTAAAGCCGGTACACCGGTGTGTTTCAGACTGTATTTTCCGCGCCTCATGGCACGACGGGTATATGTATGGAAAAACAAAGAATACGCCACCATAAAAAAATATCTTTTTCAGGAACACGAAACGCAACCCATTGAAGAAGAAGCGCACATACTTAGCAAACTGTACACCGACAAATGGACTCACGCAGCGGTTCAATTGCTTAATTCCGATGCTCCAACACCCATACTACCCACCCCTAAGCCCGAAAACCTCCGAAAAGACCCCATTTTTCCTTCAGAATTTTGTTTCAAAATTAACCTAACATAAAAAATTTCATTATGGCTACAGCTTACAGAACCCCCGGTGTTTACATTGAAGAAATTGCAAAACTGCCGCCCTCTGTGGCACAGGTTGAAACTGCTATTCCTGTGTTTATCGGAGAAACCGAAAAAGGTGAGCAAAATAAGTTGGTTCGCATTCAGTCTATGGCTGAGTTTATTGAAAAATTTGGCAGCGCACCCCAAGAAACCATCAACGTTACTTTGGATGAACGCGTAAATGTAACTAAGGTGGAACTTGCTCCCGGAAGCGAACCGAAAAACCACCTCTATTACACGGTATTTATGTTCTATGCCAATGGCGGCGGCGTTTGTTTCATTTTTAATGGCAACTGGGAAGATGCAGAAAAAGAATTGCTAAAAAATGCCGAGCCTACCCTAATAGTAATGCCCTGTGGTGAATACAATAACTACAAAAGCGCATTGAAACATTGCGAAAGTATGCAAAACCGCTTTGTAATTATGGATACAAAGGTTGAATCAAACGCTGATTCATCGGCTAAAAAACTGCGCGATGATATATCCGGAAATATAGACCAACTTAAATACGGAGCGGCTTACTTCCCCTATCTGAATACTACCATTGTGCCGCCTAATTACAAGGTAGTAGTAGTTTCACCTGACTTTGAAAAATTAGCTGCCGACGCGCAGGCAGCAGCCGATACAGCAAAGGCAGCAGCCGATACAGCAAAGGCAGCAGCCGACGCGCAGGTAGCAGCCGACGCGCAGGCAGCAGCCGATACAGCAAAAAAAGCCCACGATAACGAAACCGACGCTATAAAAAAAGCTGACTTGGAAAAAGCATGGGACGAAGCCAAGAAAAAAGCGGACGAAGCCAAGAAAAATGCGGACGAAGCCAAGAAAAATGCGGACGAAGCCAAGAAAAAAGCGGACGAACAGAAAATAAACCTAACTGTTAAAGATGGAAGGCCTACTAATACCTCTTCCACCAACACTTTAACCCAGCAAGCGTTAACCGCCATCAACAAAGAATTAGATTTGGTGTTGCCGCCCAGTGGCGCTATTGCCGGTTTATATGCACGGGTTGACCGCACCCGCGGCGTGTGGAAAGCGCCGGCTAATGAAACCCTCTTCAACGTAAAAGATGTAACTTACCACGTAACCAATGCCGATAACGACGGGTTAAATGTAGATTCGGTTGCAGGCAAGTCTATCAATGTTATTCGTACTTTTCCGGGTCGGGGTTTGTTGGTTTGGGGCGCGCGCACCCTTGCCGGAAACGATAATGAGTGGCGCTATGTATCGGTTCGGCGTTTTTACATTATGGCAGAGCAAAGCATTAAAAATGCTACCGAGCGCTTTGTGTTTGAACCCAACGATGCCAATACCTGGGTGAAAGTAAAAGCCATGATAGAAAACTACCTCACCATTCTGTGGAGGCAAGGCGCGCTTGCCGGCGCTAAACCCGAAGATGCTTTTTACGTAAAAGTGGGCTTGCACCAAACCATGACCGCCATAGATATTTTAGAAGGCAGAATGATAGTAGAGGTAGGCATGGCTGTAGTAAGACCGGCTGAATTTATTATACTGCAATTTTCACACAAAATGCAGGAGTCGTAACCTCACCGTTTTTTACCCTCTATCTAAAACCGTTTTACCCAATTTTTTCAATTTCATCTTAAACCAATTTAAAAACGCAATATCATGGCAGAATATCCATTACCTAAGTTTCACTTCATGGTTGAGTGGAATGGCACCAACATCGGCTTTGCAGAAGTAACAGGGCTGAACCTCGAAAACGATGTAATAGAATACCGCGACGGCAGTAACCCCGAATATACAAAGGTGAAAATGCCCGGTCTTAAAAAATTTGGCAATGTTACCCTTAAACGCGGTACTTTTAAAGGCGACAACGACTATTACAACTGGTTTAACACCGTTACCCTAAGCAAAATAGAACGCCGCGATGTAACCATTAAACTACTCAACGAAGAGCATCAGCCTGTTGTGGTTTGGAAAATTAAAAACGCATGGCCCAACAAAATTCAGGCGCCCGACCTCAAATCTGACGCAAGTGAAGTGGCTATTGAAACGCTGGAATTGGTACACGAAGGCTTAACCATAGAACACGTTTAAACCCAATACATAGGCAATGAACTACTATCCGCCCGCCGGATTTCATTTTCTGGTAGAGTTTAACATCAGCGGTCAGTCCGAAGATGTCCGGTTTCAGGAGGTTGCCGGGCTGACCGTTCAAATGCAAACCGAAGAGCTGGCTGAAGGAGGACAACTGCGTTTTGCCCACAAACTACCCCTGCGCACACAGTACGACAACTTAGTGCTGAAACGGGGTTTAGTGTTAAATTCTAACCTCATAAAGTGGTGTCAAAATGCTATTGAAAACTTCTCTTTCCAGCCCTCTAACCTAATGGTGAAACTCCTCAACGAAGCACACCAGCCCATCGGGGTGTGGAATGTAGTTCATGCCTATCCGGTTAAGTGGTCTATCTCCGCCTTCAACGCCGAAAAAAGCGAACTGGCTATCGAAACTTTGGAACTTTGTTACCACTACTTCAACTACCGACCCGCTTAAAAGTACTGAGTACCGGATATTGAGTATCGGGTATTCACTACCAACTACCTACTACCAACTACCCATAAAATGCCCATAGAAATCAGAGAATTAGTCATCAAAGCTACTATTGCCGACAAAAACGACCGTCCACCGGCTACTACCGATAATATTCAGGTAGCAGACGAGCAGAAAATTATTCAAGCCTGCGTAGAGCAAGTGTTAGAAATTTTAAACCGACAAAAACAAAGGTAACCCATGTTTGGAAACATACTATCTGCTATAGGCGGAAGCCTATCGCCGCCCGGTACCGGTAAGCTAACCATACACGCTTTTGCCGATGTTACCTTTTTGGGTAGTGGCGTGGGTTCATTCACCACACCCATTAATCCGGTTTCGTTTTCCGAAACCCTTAAAATAAACTACAACAGGGAGCAATCTGCCGGAAGCCAATGGACAAACCTGCGCTATACCGCTACTTCACCCGAAAGTTTGGAGTTAGAGTTTACCCTCGACGGCACGGGCGTGGTTCCCGATAGTGGTACTGTGGCAGAACAGATTGTTCGCCTCAAAAAGACAGTGTATTTTATGGTGGGCGATATACACCGACCCAATTATTTAGTGGTAACCTGGGGCACTTTCGCTTTTAGAGGGGTGATGGAAGAAATGAAAATTACCTATACCCTTTTTAAACCCGATGGTACGCCTTTGCGAGCCAAAATAAATGCCAAATTTTTGAACGCTATTTCACATGCCGAACGAATTAGCTTAGAAGGCAAAAACTCTTCCGACCTAACCCATGAACGCATGGTAATGGACGGCGACACCCTGCCCCTGCTGACGCATAAAATTTACAACGATGCCGGACTTTATACCAAAGTTGCCCGATTTAACAATTTGGTCAATTTCCGCAACCTGAAGCCCGGTACCCGATTAAAATTTCCGCCTAAAGCTGTATTGGATAAATTGGATAACACCACCCTATAACCACCTATGAACCAACAACGAGTAGCAGAATATCGCCTGTTTTCAGATGGTATGCCAGTGCCGGATAGCACAGAGGTACTGGCTGTGAGCGTTTTTAAAAACGCCAACAGGGTAACGTTTGCCAAAATTACCATAGCCGAAGGCGATGCAGCTCAAGCAAACTTTGAAAACAGCGGCGGCAACTTGTTTAGGGTGGGCAATACAATAAAAATTCAATTGGGTTTTGACAATGACATGGATACTGTATTTGAAGGGATAGTGGTAAACCACGCCATTAGTGTGCGCCCCAATCTTAGCCGAATGGAAATTACCTGCATGGACGAAAGCGTAAAAATGACCATTACCCGAAAAAGCCGATACTTTGAACCGCAAACCTCCGATACCGATGCCATCAATCTTATTTTAGCAGACAATGGTATAACATCGGGTAAAATGGAAAATACCCAGCACAAGCATCCGCAGTTAGTGCAATACAATGCTACCGACTGGGACTTCATCTGCACCCGCGCCGACAGCAACGGACTATTGGTAAGCGCCGATTTTAACCAACTCAACCTGCTGAAACCCAAGTTAAACTCCCCAAAAGCCAAACTTGTTTTCGGCACCAATATCTACGAATTAGATTTGCAAACAGACGGGCGGTTTCATTACCAAACCATTAACGCCAAAGCATGGCAGCCCGCCGAACAAAAAATGAAAGACTTGCAGGCGCAAGCCGATTTTTCTAACGAGCAGGGCGATTTTTCTACCAACGAACTTGCCAATGCCCTTAGCGCCAAAGAAATAGATTTGCAGTTTCCGGCTGCACTCTTAGAAACCGAGTTGACCGCATGGGCTAATGCCTTGCAAACCAAAAGCGAGTTGGCTAAAATAAGAGGGCGCATCAGCATGGAAGGCACCCATAAAATACAGGTGGGCGATACCATAGAAATAGACGGCACCGGAGAGCAATTTAACGGCATGGCTTTTGTTACCGGCATTGCCCATACCCTTGCATTGGGCAACTGGAAATGCGAGGTGCAAGTGGGGCTGCCTCCCGAATGGTTTACCCAACAACACCCCGACCTGCTTGCCATGCCCGCCGAAGGACTGCTGCCCGCAGCAAGCGGCTTACACATAGGTATTGTAACAAAATTGGAAGGAGACCCCGATAACGAATTTCGCATTAAAGTGCGCATGCCCACCATTTCCGAAAACGAAGAAGGTGTGTGGGTGCGCATTGCCACCCTCGATGCAGGTAAGGAGCGCGGCACCGTATTTCGTCCCGAAATTAACGACGAAGTAGTCATCGGGTTTTTAAATGGCGACCCCCGTTTTCCCGTACTATTGGGCATGTTGCACAGCAGTAAACAACCCGCGCCCATTGAACCCAAAGACGACAACCACGAAAAAGGTTATACCTCGCGTTCAAAAATGGAACTCCGCTTTAACGACGAAAAAAATACCATCACCATAAAAACCCCAAAAGGCAATACCATTATCTTAAACGACGACAAAGACAGCCTCACCATTACCGACAGCAACAAAAATGAAATCCTGATGAATAAAGAAGGTATAACCATTACCTGCATCAAAGACCTTAACATTAAAGCCGAAGGCAACATTACCGTAAATGGCAATGATATTACCTTAAATGCCAATGCTAAGTTTACAGCCAAAGCACAAAGCGGCGCTGAACTCAGCACCGGCGCTATTGCTGTTATTAAAGGTTCTACCGTCCAAATTAACTAAACTGCCATGAATGAACTAATCCTGAAACCCGCCAATACCGCCGCCCCTGAACCAACAGCAGGCAAGCCGTTTATACCTCCTAAAAGCAGCGCGAATGTAAAAAATATACAATCACTGCAGGCAAACAAAGATAATCTTATTGAAGAACTTAGCAAGGCCATTAAGCGTTGCGATATCTTGTTAACCGCCGATAAAGGCATTATATCAGCTACTATACGATTATTTGATAATGCAGAATATAGTCATGGAATTTTATGTAAAGGCGACAATAAGATAATTGAGAGTTTAGGAAAAGGGGTTACAGAAAATGATTTAAGAAAGATATTTGATAATATAAAATCGATAGCAGTATTGCGCGATCAGAATATGACCGAAGAACAGTGCGATGTAATGTTGGATTTCGCAGCCAAGCAAATTGGTAAATCCTATAATTTTTTTGGAGCATTATGGGCACCAACTATTATAAAAACATCATCTTCAAATGATAAGTATTACTGTACCGAGTTAATATTAGAAGCGAGAGAAGAAGCAGGACTACCCAGTGAAATAGAACCAAATAAATCTACACCAAACAATTTATATACTGATGCTAACAAACCCAACCCACCACTAAAAGTGGTTTTTGAGTATAAATCAGAGCAAGAAAGTATTTTACTGCGAATTTTAAGATATAATTCCTTAATTCTAGTCCTGAGACTTCTCTTCTCTCTTATAAAAAAATAAATATTAAACGGATTTGCGCTTGGATAAACGGGCAAATTCAATTCTGTAACCCACTAAACCACCTTTTCCCATGCCAGCAGCAGCCAGAGCAGGAGATACCAGTACACACGGAGGCACTATTACCGGACCCGGCATTGCCACCGTACTCATAGGCGGTATGCCCGCCGCCGTAGCAGGCGATATGCACGTATGTTCGCTGCCGCCCACCGGACACCAACCCACCGTGAGCAGTTTTCCTGCCGGCAGTGGTACTGTTTTTATAGGCGGTAAACCGGCGCTTAGAGTAGGCGATATGTGTATTTGTGGCGCAGGCGCTGCCGTGGGCTGCCCAACCGTAATCATCGGGTAAACAAGTTTTTAACCCCTTCAATTATAGTAAAATGATAGATTGTAATAAAACCACCCCCACTTTCCTCAAAGACCAACCCAATGCTTTTCTTGGGCGGGGTTGGGCTTTTCCGCCGGTATTTAAAAAAGTAGATAAAAATGGTAAAAGGGTAGGTGAGACCCAAATGGTGGATGCAGAAACAGATATACGCCAGTCGCTGCATATTTTATTCCATACCTCTTTGGGTGAGCGCATTATGCAACCCGGCTACGGTTGTAATTTGCACGATTTGGTTTTCAGCCCCATGGATACCACTACCGCTACCTTGTTTAAATCGGCGCTTGAAACCGCCATACGGCTGCACGAACCGCGCATCATAATTGACAACCTGATAGTACACTATTATCCCGAAAACCCCGATACCCTGCTGATTGAGTTGGATTACACCGTAAGAGCTACCAATGCACGCGCCAATATGGTGTTTCCTTTTTACCTGAATGGCGAACTTACCGCACCCGTTCTTTAATAAGCACCGGCAGTTTGTAGAACACCCAATTCACCCAATTACAAAAAAGCAAGCGATGAATAACACCGGCACTACCCCAATAGACCCCCCCAAAAATCTGGCTGTACAACTGGCATACCTGTTTATTTGGTTACCGGATAATACAGACCCAAGTAAACTTGCCGACTTGCTTAAACCAATAGTAGCGCAAGAGGTAAAACGCCCTTCTTTTGAGGAGTTCTCTACCACGGTAATAGCATTATGCTTAAAACCCGACGATTTCACCAATGCCGGAGAGGAATGTAACCGCGCCATTATTGCCGCTTTATCGGGTAAATTGGTAGTAACCAATAAAAATGCCGATGATAGTATATGGGAAGCAATTTTGAGTAACCTTCCCACTAAAACCAACAGTAACCCAACCCAACACGCCGCTGCTTTGGCTGCTAAGACGCTTCGGGAAATAGTGCAAAAAATAGAAGTAGATGAGCAGAATAACAAAGATAAACTGCTACCTGCCGAAGATGAAACTACTGCCAAAACCGAATCTGCGCCCCAAACACCGCCCCCTCCCGAAAAGCCCAAAAGCAGGCTACCCTCTTTGAGCAGCATCTTAATGGGGTTGGGCGTTTTTACCCTCCTGATTTGTTGGGCGCTGAGTATGGCTGCGGCTACCTACTACACCCTTGAAGGTTTTGATGTCATTTTTCCAAAACTAACTTCTGCAAATGCTTCCTTTGTACAAATAAGCGTTGGATTTTTATCATTTGTGCTGGTTATTATCAGCATTTTACCCAATCTTGTATCGTATGCCAAAACAAGTAACTATCAAAAAGAACTTAACAAACCGTTTCCCTCTGCCCAAAACATTACCAGAGCGCTGGTAATTACTCCACAAACCAAGGTGCAACCCCTCGCCTTATCGCAACACATTCAACAAGAGTCGGCAGATATGCAGCGGTTTAACCAACAGGTTTTTAACCTCATTGCCCCGCAGCAGCAAACCGGCGCTTTTGTAACTCGGCTTACTTCTCTTATAACCATACTCTTGCTTTCCGGTATGACCTACCTTGGGTTTGCAGGGCAAGTGTTTGAAAAGGGAAGCACAATTACCGAAAGTGTTAATTTATCCCCTTTTGGCAATTTAGCCGTTTACCAACCCTGGCTGTTGGTACTGCCTGCCGTAATGGTGGTGGTGTTGCCCTTTTTTCTTAGCTACCTGCTGCTGCGCTTGCAACTGTACTTTGCCCATCTGAAAGTAAAACCCAATAGCAACCGGTCTTCTGCCGCCGATTGCAACTAACCCAAAGCCCAACCATTCACCTTGCACAGTAAACGATTATGAGTACACAAAATATATACGGCACTACCCAAATACAGCGATACCTGCCTGAACTCATGCCGCAGTATGTGCTGCCCGATGAGCGCAGCACCCGCGATATGATACGGTTCATACAGCACATAGCCCATTTTATGCCGTACTACAATGAGAAGAATGAACCCGATGGGTACTGGGGCGAGTTTTTCCAAGACTTGTTTCCGGCAGACAACCACGGACATACGTGGGAACAACTTTTTGCACCCGATAACAACCCTTATACGCTTACCGGCAACCACCCGCCACATCAGGCTTTGTTTATTGCCTTCCTGAAACTGTTTGACCATGCCCGACAACAACTCAACCAACTGCCCCGTAGAAATATAGACTTTTACTACCGAAAATTACTGGGTTTTAAACCCCGAATGCTTAAAC
Source organism: Sphingobacteriales bacterium TSM_CSM (assembly GCA_002212725.1). Lineage (GTDB taxonomy): Bacteria > Bacteroidota > Bacteroidia > Chitinophagales > UBA2359 > UBA2359. The sequence continues at coordinate 11,373 of MTCR01000164.1, forward strand.
CCGATACCGCCATTGTTTGCTGCACCTTAGCCCCTAATACGCCCGATTTTGTCATATCGCCCCAAACCTTGTTTGCCGCCCCGCAACCCGGCGCACCCGAATTGTTATACCAACCTCTTGATAAAACGGTACTCAACCATGCCGGCATACAAGCCCTGAAAACGCTTTTTCTTGACAAAAACAATACCCTCCCCCACGCCGGCACCCTTGCCCAAACCGCCGATGACCTTGCCAAATGCCAAGACCTGCAAAAAGGCAGCGCATGGACTTTATTTGGCAACAACCAAAACCCAAAAGCCAATTTGGGCTTTGCCTTGGCATCTCCCGTATTGCAACTCAGCGGCGGTAACCGCACCATTACCGTAACCCTCCTATTGGCTAACACATTAGATTACTTCAATCCATTAGTGAAGCGCATTCAGCAAAACCCTCTTGCCATATCCCTCACCACCGAAAAGGAGTGGGTAAATATAGCAGATAAAAACATTGAAGCAACGCTGCTGCAAAACCCTCTTGCCATATCCCTCACCACCGAAAAGGAGTGGGTAAATATAGCAGATAAAAACATTGAAGCAACGCTGCTGGTAATACCGGTTATTGATGAGCAGGAGAAAGAAATGGGCATTAAAACAAAGGTGTTAATTCAATTCACCCTGCCCAATGATTTTCCGCCCTTTGAAAACTATACCGAAGAAGCCCACCAATGCCAATACAGCACAGCATACCCCGTGCTGCAATGCCTTGTAAACGAGGAAGGGTGGAAACACTACCCTGTTTTGCGCCACCTGCAAATACAGGGCATACAACTACATGCCGAGGTAAAAGACTTTGACAACCTCATACTCCAAAACGATTTAGGTGTTTTAGATGCCACCAAACCCATAGCCGTTTTTGGCGCAGAGCCGGTGCTGGGCGCTAATTTCTACATTGGCAGCCACGAGGTGTTCAGCAAAAAATTAGAAAGCCTGAACGTAAATATAGAATGGCGCGGACTGCCCGATAGTTTTAAACAACACTACAAGGGCTACAAAGATTTGAGCGACCAACCATGGGAAAAGACGATAAAAGAGTTTAAGGTGAAAACTGCCCTGCTTAATAAAGCCGAGTGGGAAGATGATAAAGAAGAGAATTTGTTTGGAGAACTGGAAGACGCAGACCAAAAGCGGGAAAAAAATTCTTCAGCCATCTCTATATTAAAAGAAGCAACAACGCAAGACGGTACAAAAAAACCATTTAATGCCTACCCCCAACTACCGCAGTTTGACCGCTATACCCAACAACTCAACCGGGGGTTTCTGCGCCTCACCCTTTCTAACCCGCCCTATGCTTTTGGGCATGGCTTATATACCCATGTTTATACGGCTACGGTGATTGAGTTAGGAAAATTAGCAAATGTAAAAATTGAGGGCAGTGCGGTAGATACATCGCAGATGAAACAAGATTTGTTTAAAGACATAATTGGAAAAATAAAAGATGGTGTGGATTCTGCTGACAAAAATAATTCTTTACCATTCTTTTCCTCGCTAAAACAAACAATAGATGATATAGTAAATATGGTTAATGATTTTTTCGGGACAAATGCAAAAACCGTGTATCTACTCACTAATGCGAACAAAGATGAATTAAATAAATTAAAGGAAATTAACGACAAACTTAATCAAATATCCGCAAACCTTAATAACAACGCGCGGGAAGAGTTTATGAATGAAATTAAAAATTTTAATAATAGTGAAATTAATTTATGTATGCCCAAAGAGAATGCAACAGATGATGATTGGGCGCAGGCTATTAATAATATGAAACTTAAAGTGCTTACACAAACTATGAAACTTGAAGTGCTTACACAAATGTTTAACATTCTTGAAAAGTTACAAGATAAAAATATAAATGATGTGCCAATAATTAACAAAACCTTAAAAGATGAATTAAACAAATTTATTGAAGGTATAACAATTAATAATATAGATGCAAAGTCCGCCTCCATCCCCCAAAAACCCTACACCCCCACAGCCGATAAAATCAGCATTGATTATACGGCGGTAGATACCGTATTTTTTGCCCCCAGCAAGGTGCAACCCCCAAAAACCCCTTCACACACCACCTGCCTGCACCTGCACCCCTTTGGTTTTGAAACGTACAGTGCCGGCAACCATGAGGAAGAAATAGAAAAAAGCGTAGCTGCACTCTCCAATTATTGTAAAGAAGATAAGCAGCCCCTACTCATTCCCAGTTACAAAGAGGAGGAAGGTAGTAGTATGTATATAGCTATTACCAAGGCGCAAACACAACAAAACATCACCCTGTACTTCCATTTTGAGCCTTACACGGCTGAAAATTTAGATACAGAGATACCCAAACCCGAATGGCGCTATCTTTCCAACAACCAATGGAAACCCCTTGGGCTGCACCTCTTGTCAGATGGCACAAAGGGCTTCTCGCAATCGGGCATTGTTACCCTGCAATTGCCGCACGATGCCACTGCCAATAATACCCTCTTGCTGCCATCGGGCAACTTTTGGCTATCGGTAAGTGTAAAAAAGGATGCCGCCACTTTCAACAAATTAAGATATATTCAAACCAATGCAGTAGCGGTGCAGTTGCAAATGCCTGCCCATGCCGCCACGCCGCCGCCGCACCTGGCAGAAGGATTACCCCCGCAAAGCATTAAGTTTTTAGCCGTTAGGCAGGCAGGCATTACCGAAGTACTACAACCCTTTTCCTCCTATGGCGGCGCTGCACCCGAAACCGATGAGCATTTTTATGTTCGGGTGAGCGAGCGTTTGCGCTACAAAAACCGTTGTGTGCAGGTATGGGATGCAGAACACTGGATTTTGGAAAACTTCCCCCAAATATGGGCGGTTAAATGTACAGATAACGGCTATCAGCGCCAAATTGTATGCGCGCCCTACCCGCATACCAATCAGCCATACCAGCCCCTGTGCCCCTACGCCCTGCGCAGGCAAATTGAAAGCGCGGTGGCAACCGTATCCTCCCCGCTAATGGAAATAGCGGTGGTTAATCCGGTATATGCCTTTGTTGGCGTAACCTGTAAGGTAGCTTTCACCCCCAATGCCGACCTCAACTACTCTGAGCGCCAACTAAAACAGTTTGTTGCCGGCTACCTGTCGCCTTTTAATGAAAAAAGAGCGCCAAGGGTAAATGCCTTCCGACGGGTTACAGACCTGCAAACCACCGAGCGCGAACTCCTTTTGAACGAACTGGTGCAGTTAGATTACGTGCAAGAGGTGAAAGACTTGGTAATAGCTGCCTATAAAGACACAGACTTGAAACAAGAACTTACCGATGACGACTTGTGTGCATTGCCCCAAATCCTCACCATCTCCCGTTTCCACACAAACAACAACAATATCATACTAAAATCCCACCAAACAGAAAAAATAGTGCAAGACGGTATAGAATACCTTGCCACCATTGAGCGCAACCTGCTGGTACAGTAACCCATACATTCATTAACCAACATACCAAACACTCATTTAATCACTTCAAATACTTTTAGTCATGGCTAAGCAAAAACTCTCCGATTTAAAAAAAGCTTTCAGCGCAGGTATGCGCCCCACCGAGCAAGATTTTCACAACCTCCTCGAAAGCGCCTATAACGGGCATGAAACCATTTGGGTTTCGGGGTATGGGTTTTTTGAAGAGAAAACGAAATATACAGAAAAAGGAGCGCAAACAGTAAAAATAAAAAAAAATGGAGAAGACAAAGAGGTAAAAGTAAAGAAAACTTTTGACACAACCTTTGTTCGAAAAGGTGGCGCTATGCATATTGCTGTACCTGAAAATGTTGACGAATTGACAAAAGTAAATATTGAGTGTATGGATCAAGAAGACATATTCGGAGCATCCGGAAAGGATAAAGATGTTATTTATGGCTATAGACTTCACGTAGCCATACCCACACCCTATAACGAACACAAAAACTACTTGAAAAACATTTATTTAAGTGTTGACTTATTCAATGATGACAAGGATATTACCGGCTTTCTAACTCAAAAAACCGAAGACATCGTTGCGAATATAAGCATTGTAATACATTATCCTATTTCCATGATTTCATCTGCATCCTCAAGTCATCAAATTTCTACTGTGGGGGTAATTGAGAAGAAATTTACACTTGATATACAAACTAAAAAAAGTTTTGTGGTAACTTGTATTGAGCCTGAGCAAAATTTGGACACTATTTTGAACGAGTTAAAAACCGAATTTGAAAAGCTACAATACGCAAAAATTGAGATTAAAGAAGGTGGAAAATTAGTTACCAACATTTTAGAACATGGCGGAATTAGATTGATACCATTAATTGTAAATCTGCCGCTTGATGCAACTCGCGGTGGAGGGGGGGTATCCGTAACCATTGATGTTTTGTATGAGATAGATAAACATAGCAATAAGAAAGGCACTATTGCGATAGAGGAGATAAAGGACAAAATGGTCGATAAATTCTACGGCATCGGTGCGGTATTCACTTCCGAACAACCACCGGCACCACCGGCAACAACAACATCTTAAACTATATCCACTTTTGTTTTCATTAACTTGTCGGTTTACCAAACATATAACGTTTGAGGTATAGCTTCTAAAATACCCGCAACTCAGTACGCAAAAAAACGCCACTATGCCCCCTATTACCAATTTTGAAACCCTACGGCAAGAAGGATTAGACATTATCCGGCAGCTATCCGGCAATCAGTGGACCGACCACAACCTCCACGACCCGGGTATTACCCTATTGGAAGCCCTTTGTTATGCCCTTACCGATTTAGAGTACAGGGCAGCCTTACCTATTCCAAATTTGTTCGGGGGCGAAACCTATCAGGAGCAGTTCAAAACTGCCACCGAAATACTGCCCCTTCAGAAACCGGTAACGCTAAACGACTACCGCCGCCGCCTCATCGGGATAAAAGGGGTGCAAAATGCATGGGCATTGGCAAACAAAGATACAAAATCCATCTGTCTGCACCTCGCCTTAGAGCCCGATATAAGCCTGCACGAAGACCTGAATGCCTTAGAGGTGCAGGCAGAGCTGCCTGCCCCGCCCGGCGATACAGATACCTGGACTTTCCGCACCCGCTTTACCATAACCAACCTTACCGACTGGGAAACACTGGCAAACCACCCTGATGAAAACATATCCTTTGACACATACACCCTGCACATACACGACGAAACCCACCACTACTTTTCAGAAACCCAACTGCCCCAGCCCAAGGCAGGCATGGTACACCACCGCTACCGCATACAGTTTGAAAACAACCAAATACCCTCGCCCCGCAACCGCATAGAAATGGTGGCAGACTGCATGGAGGAGCAACAACCCTATGCCAATGACCGATACGATATTAACCAAGCCGGCGGTATAGAGAATTCTTTTATGATTTATGCTTACTCCGCCGGTCATACCCGCCTGAGTAAGCATAACTCCACCAACAACCTCGGCTTTTGGTTTACCATTGCTGATGAAAACGCCCAAATTCCTTATCAGGAAAACAGCCGCTTTTATTGCGCCCTGTTCCATTTTCTTAATAACCCCGATAAGATTACTGAACTATGCGAAAAAATAAACAACAAAAAAAAGGCGCAAACAGCAATTATTGATAAAGCTGTAACAATCTCTGAAAACTGGGAACAGGTAAATAATCATCAGCCCCCTTTTTCACCACTTTTTACCTGGCTAATGCAAACCCAGGAAATAGCCCTGCACGCCACCATTACCCTTAAACCCGGCAGCAACGCTGAGGAGGTGCAACAGCAAATTATGTACCACCTCAATCAATATATGTGCCCCGTGCCCACCATGCAATCTTACCAATATATGCTGGACAGAGACAGCACGCCCGATGCATTGTTAGAATCGAACTATGATGCCGAAAAAGGCTACCTGCCCGATGACCAACTCCACAATGCCGAAACCTACCTGCCACACCTGTATCCCACCCGTGTGCAAGACCTGCTATTAACCAAAATACCCGCTATTGCCGCCATTGGAAACCTGCGCTTAGTGCTGTACATTGATGGTTTGTGCGAAGCACAAACCGCCCTTCTTACCGGTGAAACAGCCGATAAAGCAAACAAACACCGCCTGCCCTACCTTACCCTGCTGCGCCATGCCCATTACAAACTGCGCCTGCCCCGAGCCAGTGCGCTGCTATCGGAACTGCACTTTCAGGAAACCAACAAAGAAGCGTGTAACCCACCTTTCCGACTTTGGAACATAGACATTTTGCAATATGCGCAAGCCCTGCGCGAAAAAGTCAAGGTAAACCCCTGCGACAACCGCTTTCTTACACCCCCGCCCGACTACCCCGACAGCGACCAACTCACCGACTACTACTCCATACAAAATCACCTACCGCTGGTATATGGAGCGGGCAACGTGGGCTTACTGCCCACAGAACCCCCTGCCCGACATGCACAGGTTAAACAACTGAAAGCATATTTGGTATTTTTTGAGCAATTAATGCTGGACTACCTCAACCGGCTTGGAATGGTAAAAGAATACCTGAAACAAAAGCCGCAAAACGAGATGCCTGCCTTTGAAAACCAATTTAACGTAATTGAAAAAATTCCGCACGGTAAAACCCTGATGGAAGACCCTGAAAAAGATAAGTACGAAAGCCATTTAGTTTTTCATACCAACTTATACCACTATTTAACCGAAGCACTATCGGTAAGTGAAAACGAAATTTTTGGCACTATCAACAGTACAAACAAACAATTCTACGAATGCCTATTAGACGGCATAAAAGAAAAACTCAACGACTACCTGTTTGCGGCAGATGAAGCCGGTAAAAACTATTTGGACAAGTTTATAAGAACCACAATAGACAGGCATCTTAAATGTGTTCACCAGCCCGAAGATGCCAAAAAAGTAGTAACAAACAGCATCAAACAACTGCAAGATATTTTACCCCAACTCATTTTCAGCCACCCTGATAAGGTGAAAACTCAAAAAGACCGTTTTCAAAAGCATATTAATGCCATAACCGGCGAACCCATTAATAAACCCGCTTAATCTGAGGACTATGAGTGAGGAAAGCAAAAACCCATTGTTGAAGGAATTTAGAGCTTTTTTTAAAAAAGCGCAGGAAAAAGAAGCCGGCTTGGCGGAAAAAACAACGCCACCTGCACCCGAAAACGATGAAGGCGGGGAAGGAAATATTGACCAAACCGAGGTTGCAAAAGAACAACTACAAGAAACAGCAGATAACAACGACCAAACACCACCTGAAATCATAACACCCGAACTCAACACTATCGATACAACACCCGAAAGCAAAGCAGGCGAAAGCGTTCCACCCGAACAAGCAACAGAAGAGGCTACCGGAACCGGGCAAGTCAGTATTGAACAAAATGAAACGGAAAATACAACACCCGACCTTGAAAACTCCGAACCGACAACCGAACTTACCGAAACTATCCCTGAAAATATAGCCGGGCAAATCACCCAACCTGAACAAGTAACAGCAGAGTCTAACATAACCGGGCAAGACAGTATTGAACAAAATGAAACGGAAACAACAGAACAAGCCGAAAACAACGATAATTCCGATGAGCAGGATAAAACTACCGGTTGAATCTTGATACTCATATATTAAACCTTATGGGTTTTTAAAACCTATAAGGTTTGGCAACATGTAATTCCACCACCAAACCTAACGAACGTAAAACGACCAAAACACCATCTAAAACATGCTACCCCCAAGGCACCACATAACCAAGCAAGTATTTGAGCTGCAACTGCCCGATGAAAAAAACGCTTACCAACTCCAAAACAAGTGGGTGAGTGTTTTTAAAGACCGAATTGTGCCGCAGATGCAGGACATATTTGACCGTTATGCGCCGCAAAATACGGTTATCAGCATAGATGCCCTAACCTTAGACATCGGGATATTAGCAACCGACAACTGGGAACAACTTTTTCTGTCCCGCTTTTGTGAACAATTAGAAAAATACCTGCAAGAAAACCTGCCGGCGCTTGCTGCCCAGCCCCAACTTGCAGCCGGCTCCGGCAACCTGCAAACCCTTGAACCTCACGAGGTGGTACTGCGTCAGTTAGCCTACTACCTGCAATACGGCGTTTTTAATCACCACCAAACCACCCTGCCTTTTACCCAACTCCTTGCCGAAACAGAATTACTCTTAAAACAACAACCGGAAGAAGTGGTAAAATTGCTACAAACCCTGCGCAATAATGAAACAGCCATGCTGAGGTTGGTTAAACAGTTTCCGGTGCAGGTTATCCGTAAAATTATAAACCATTCTCTTTCGCCGGGGGTTTTCGGTCAATTAGAACAATCGCGCCAACCTGTGCGGGAAATATTTAAAACCCCACTCATTAACCGCTTGTTGCAGTTGCCCCCCGGCATTTTACCTTCCGCCGGTTTCGCTGAAATTTGGCTATTTTCGGTGCTGCAACTTGCACTGTTGCCGCAAGCATCGGGCATTTCTTTTTCCCTTGCCTTGCAGGGGGTTGTGCTATCTGTAATCAATCGCCTCTTGCCAAGCCCATCAACAGCAACGCTTGAAATGCATAAAGCAATAGCGCGTTTTATTGCCATACAGCCTCTTCCGCTAAACACTCCCAAAATTGCCGATGCAATCATCAAGCAAATTCTGCCTCAATATATAGATGATTTCATTTCTATAGAATCGGATACAAAAGACAATCCCAATCCTCCTGCCGGTGAAGTATTTAATGACAAATTACCCGATGCCAACAAAGAACCGGTTACCCAAAATATAAATCCCATTCAACAAGAAAACACCCAACCTCCTCACAACGAAACCCCGCCTGCCAAAGCAACGCCCGAAAAACCCGCCCCCGCAGCAACACCCAACTACCTTTACATTCAAAATGCGGGTTTGGTTTTGGTTTGGGTTTATTTATCGCGGCTGTTTAAAAGTTTGGAACTCACGCTCGACGATCGGTTTAAAAACCTGCAATGCAGCGAGCAAGCCGTTTACCTGCTTCAATACATAGCCACCGGGCAAACAACCGCCGTTGAGCCGGAGTTGGCTTTCAACAAAATCCTCTGCGGCATCATACCGCAAATGCCTATAGAACCCGATAGTATCTTGCCCGATACTTACCACCAAGCTGCCAACGAAATGATGGAAGCAGCCATAAAAAACTGGTCAAAATTGGGTAAAACCAGTATCGGCGCTTTTCAAACTACTTTTTTACAGCGCGAAGGAAAACTACATCGGGCAAACAACGGATGGGAACTCACCGTTGAGCAACGCGGGGTGGACATCCTCCTTGATTTTCTTCCTTACAGTATCAACATTATTAAACTCCCCTGGATGCCCGACATGGTTTGGGTAAACTGGCGTTAAAATAACTTTGCTTATGAAAAAATTTTTTTTATTGCTGCTTGTTTCTCTTGGTTTGTTTTCGTTGCTAACATTATCCGGTGATTTATTTGCACAAACGGATACCATAAATAACAATACTACAACCCAATCACCACCTGCCGAGAGTGAAAATTCTGTGGACACCTCTCAAAACCCAGATGGAGATAACAACCAAAATGCCTCCGGCTTAAAACTATGGGAAATAATACTGATTGCAATTTCAGTGCTAATAGTGCTGTTTATTGCCCTCATTAGTTTTACACCCAATAGAGGTGAAAACACAATGGATTCAGATGTCAATCCGAATGAAATGACAAGTAGCAATTTTTCATTTTTCAATGCTGTTGGTTTATATGATGAGCAATACAAAACTTACGAATGGCTGTACAAAACCGTTTTTATACAGCGGATTACCGATGCTAATGTGATTCAGTTTTACAATGTTTTACATTTTGTTATCAACTCACTGCAACAAATGGATAATGAAGAGTTGGTGGGCAATTTGCGTGAAAAGGCAGAAGTATTAAAAAATTATCCCGATAATCCCATTTTAGCTGAATTTATGCGCTGCAAATGCAAGGAGCATACTGCACAAACTTTAAAAGAATACTTCTCACAAAAACAAGATCCGCTTTGCGATTTATACATCTGCATTGCTAAAAAAGCCACGCCTCAAAACGAACTGTGGTATTTATACGAACTTATTGAAGCATCATTAAACAGAATTGGTTTGGATACTTACTTTAATCAAATTGAATCTAAAACTCTGACGGCACCCTCACTTTCTTAGGTTTAGTACGGATTTATAGTTAAAATAATTTCTATGCGCCTCACAGAAAAAAAGGTAACCAACAATATTATTCCACCTGCTACCGCTTTTGTGCGTCCTAAAGCGGGTGGAAAAACTGCACCTTTTTTTAAACCCGGCGTACTGCCCACTCAGCAGCCTGTTACCAAACTAACAAGTATAAAACCGCCCATAAACAAGGCTGAAAATAAAATTTCCCCTATAGTAAAACCGGCGGAGCAAAACCAATCAACACCTTTTGTAAAAAATAGAAGTGAACAATCTGATCATAACCTGCCCCTTCAAACTAAAATATCGCCAACCTATGCAGGTTTACAGAAAACCTTGCAGCAAAATGCTCAAAATGTAAAACGACACCGTTCGGCAAGCAACAAATCTGAGGAAGCGCAAAATGCCGCCGAAGCGCCCCGAAACGAACGCCTGAGCCGCGCCCAAAACATACAACTGGCATCGGTAAGCCAAACCCCTGTTCCCGATTTTGATACAACTGCTTTTAAAACCCTCTTTCAACAAAAAATTGATGCCATAACCCCTCAAACAGAGGCGGAAGCCCAACAATACAATGCGCAAGTGCAAGGGCAGGAGCTGCAACAAAACACCCGACAAATTTTTGAATCGGAAACCGCACAAACTACCACCCCGCTGGCTACTGCCACTACCCAAACACCGCCTACCGAAAGCTTAACCGAAGAAACCACAGCGCCCATTACCGCCGAAGAAACGCCTGTTTTAGCGCCGGTATCGGGCGCTGATGCCGTGCCGCTTGGCGCAGAAGATAACCGGGTCAATTTTAATGATACTATTCAGCAGTCTGACCTGCAAATGCAGCAAGCAAACCTCACTAATGAGCAGTTGGCACTTGACCCTGCTTTTACCCCTGCCCTTGCTGCCCGCCAAAACCTGCAACAACACAACTTCAGCACCCCCGGATTATATCTGCAACAAGAGCAGCAACTGCATGAGCAAACGGCGGAACACAACCAAAACCTGTTAGACGGTCAAGCAGACCAGATGCTGCAACAGAGAGAAGCAGGCTTACAACGGGTAACCAACCGGCAGCATACTGCCCGAACCCGCCACACCAATCAACGCGCAGAAATAGCTGCCCAAATCAACCAAATTTACATCCGCACACAAACGCAGGTAACCGCCAAAATACAGGCTACCGAAACGCAGGCAAAAACCACTTTTGAGCAGGGCGCAGCACAAGCCCTGCAAGATTTTACCGCCGAAGTGCAGGAAATAAACGGAAGCTGGGTAAATCAACTCCTCTCCTGGATAGGGTTTATGGCAGATTTTAAAGAGGCTGCCCAAAAATTCCGCACCTCCATACATGCCCTTATCAACCGTGTGGCAAACATGGTTACCGCCGGATTAAACGAAGCAAAACAAATGATGGCAATCGGTAAACAAGCCGTAGCAACCTACATTGACCAGCTGCCCCGGCACATCCAAAAAATAGGCAGAGAAGAAGCGCAAGCCATGCAAGAGCGCTTTAACCAAATGGAACAGCAAATTCAACAAAAATACCAGGAACTTGCCGATAACCTTGCCCAAAGTTACCACCAAACCCAACAGCAGTTTAACGAAGCCCTCCATGCGGCAAAAGCCGAAAACCGTTCGCTGTGGCAAAGAGCCAAAGATGCCGTATCGAGTGTAATACAAACCATTGCCAACCTAAAAAACCTGCTTACCCATACCCTGCAAGCCGGGCAAGAGGCTATAAGCGCTATTATCCAAAATCCGGCAACATTCTTCAAAAACCTATGGGCAGGTATCAAAACAGGTTTCCAAAACTTTAGCACCCATATTCACACACATTTGCAACGCGGCATGTTGGTTTGGTTATTTGCAGAAGCAGCCAAAGTAGGCATACAACTGCCGCAAGAGTTTTCGGCAAAATCAATCATTGTATTCATTGCAGAATTGCTTGGGCTTACTTATGCCAATATACGCCGCATTTTAGTGAAACTTATGGGTGAGCGGGTTATAGGTGCAGTTGAAAAAACTGCCCAAATTTTTATCCTGTTTATTCGGGAAGGTGTAAGCGGCGTTTGGCAGTACATCAAAACGCAACTTGCCAACCTCAAAGAAACTATCATGGAAAAAATACAATCCTTGATAAAAGATACCATAATTGAGGCTGCGTTTAAATGGCTGTTGAGTTTGTTTACCCCTGCCGGCGCATTTATAAAAGCATGCATGGCTGTTTATGATTTATTTACATTTTTCGTCAGCAAAATACAGTATGTTGCACAACTCATTCATACCATTGCCGGTTTAATTATTCCTATAGCACAAAACAATATAACAGCAGTAGCGGCAGGTATCGAAAATGTACTTTCACAAACTTTGCCCCTTACCCTTGGTTTCTTAGCAAGTTTGCTGGGTATTGGTAAAATTACCGGTAAGGTTAAAAACGCTGTTTTATTTGTACAGACAAGCATTGAAAGGGTAATTGTGAATTTGCTGAAAAAAGCTGCACAAATGTTCAGAGGCGCTGCTAAAACCATAACCGAAACCATTGTCCAATGGTGGAAGCATAGGAAACGCGTAATGTTAGAAAACGGCGAAATACATACGCTTTTCTTTGAGAGCGAGTCCGAAAACGGACAACTCATGATAGCCAGCAAAACTAAGCCGTTTCGCCGTTATCTGTCCGCCCTGAAAAAAGACCATCAAAGCAAGTCCGATGTTTTAGCACAGATAGACGTAGCCATTGATGCTGCAAAAAATATAGACAAAATAAGAAAAACAAAAGTCTCCGAAAAACACGAACTGATTAGAGCGGAGATGAACCTTTTATCAGAAATTTTGAGGAAAATTCCCGCGCCACCTTCCAAACTGCCCCCGTCTGTTGTAGCGTATGGTAAGTTGAGAGCCGATGGCGGCGCTACCCGAATGACCGCCCGAATTTTATCAAAAATTAACATGGTTGGCAGCCCGCCACGCGCAAGTACTGAGGTATGGGAAAAACTCAACAAAACCTATGCTGAAAGTGGAGCATCTTTTTACGTAAGGGGACACTTGCTAAACCATCACTTTGGCGGACCGGGCGACCCATATAACCTTACTCCCATAACCCGTACTGCAAATAAGGAACACTTAGAAAAAGTAGAAAACCCTATATGGGACGGATTAAATGAGGGCAAAGTATATTACTACGAGGTAATAGTTAAGTATAAAGAGGGCAGCAACAAAGGAAAGGCGGAACAATTGGTTTGCGTTTGGGAGGAACTGAAATATGACGGCAGATCTAAAAAGTGGATAGAAACAGGTAAGAGAAAAAGAGTAGTTATCAAAAACAGCTAAGCAGGAATAGTATGGAAATGCTCACCCAACATATCAGGCGTAGTCTTGAAGCCCATATACAGGGTTGTCTGCACCATGGGGCAGGTATGGCAGTTTTGTGCCTGCCACAACCTTTTATTCAATGGTTGCAGGAAAGCCGGCTATGCACCGAAGAGCAAATACTTTTGCTACTTGCTTTGATACCACATATACACCCCGATTTTTTCACCCCTATCATACAAGAACTGCTGCCCGAAGGTGGCGACCTGCCGTTTTTGGGCGGTGTGCGCGGCAAAAACCACCGCGGCATACTCCCTACCGGCGAAACCGCCCTTTTGGTGCTTGCCGGTACCGATACCCAAAAACGCCTGCAAATACAGCAAACCCTGTTCAGTCCTACCCATTTTTTTGCCCGGCACCGCATTTTATATTTAGAAGAAGTACCCGAAGGAGAACCGGTGATGAGTGGCAGGCTTATACTAAACCCCGATTATGTAACGCTGTTCCTTACCGGTCAGGAACCTAAACCGCAACTTAGCCCGCATTTTCCGGCGCAGTTGCTCACTACCCGCCAAACATGGCAAGACTTGGTGTTGCCTGACGAAACTTTGCAACAATTAGAAGAACTCAAAATGTGGTTAGAACACAGCCCCACTTTGCTGCAAGACTGGGGTTTTGCCGGTAAGGTTAAACCCGGCTACCGCGCCTTGTTTCACGGACCATCGGGTACCGGTAAAACGCTTACCGCCACCCTGCTGGGCGATGCGGTAAAACGCGATGTGTATAGAATAGATTTGTCTTTGATTATTTCAAAATATATAGGGGAAACCGAAAAAAACTTAGCCAACCTGTTTCAATTAGCCGAAAACAAAAACTGGATACTTTTTTTTGACGAAGCCGATGCCCTCTTTAGCAAACGAACCGAAATACGCGACGCACACGATAAATACGCCAACCAAGATGCAGCCTATTTATTGCAAAGAATGGAAACCTTTGAGGGCATCATCATCTTAGCCACTAATTTTCAAAACAACTTAGACGCGGCTTTTATTCGCCGCTTTAATACCATTGTTCACTTTCCGTTGCCGCGTCCGGCAGAGCGGCTGCTGCTGTGGCAAAAATGGATACACCGCCTGCCCGCACATATAACAATGGAAAAAAACATAGACCTACAGCATATAGCCAACCAGTATGAACTTACCGGCGCTAACATTGCCAATATCTTTCAGTTTATTTGCTTAAAAACCATTCAGGCAAAACTACCCATTATCTCCCAACATTACTTACAAACCGCAATTAAATCAGAATTTAAAAAAGAAAAAAAACTTGTTTAATATGAAGCCTCAAAACTACAATAACAACTATCCGCAAAGAAGATTAAATGCCGTTGAGCAGTTCTTCCTCTATTGTTCCGGCGCTGATTTGCGCGTACTCCTCAAGCCAAACGACAATATTTGGGGAGAACATCCTAAATATGTGAGTATAGGGGCAATCATCCTCTTTACGGCTGGTTTCGCCTTCATATCCATGAGCTATGCCATTTACAGCATTTTTAACAATGCCTTAGTTGCTATACTTATAGGTGTATTATGGGGAAGTTTTATTTTTTCCTTAGACCGCTTGCTTGTTTCCTCAATCAGAAAAACCAAGTACAATAAAAAAGACAACGAGTTTTTGAATGAAATTATCAGAAGCGGCATAGATCTGCTAAAATCTGCCCCCCGCTTGGTTTTAGCTGTTTTTATAGGTGTGGTGATTGCTATTCCGCTTGAATTGAAATTGTTTGAAAAAGAAATTCTAAATCAAATAGAGAAAGAGTATAAAAAAGAATTTACAAACTCTCTTATAGAAACCACTGAACATATAAAAAAACTTAATTTGTTTTTGCAGGATTTGCACTTGAAAAATTATGAAGAAATAAAATATAATGAACATAAGCGTGATAGTCTTCAAAAGGCAAATAAAGCCGAAAACATTACATTAAACAAACTTGACATAGATAAAAAAACTGAAAGAGCAAATGTGCAAAACAGAATAGAATCAAATAATAAGGCTATCAATAGGTATGAAGAAGATATAAAACGATTAAATGCAGACACAATAATTAGGAACCAAATTGAAAAGCAAATTAAGGAACACGAAGAAAAAATATCAAAATCTTCTACCGTTGATATTAGAAATGGTTTACTTGCCCGCCTGCAAGCACTACAAAATCTCATCGATGCCCCGCAAAACAAAGCCTCCCGCAATGTATATTGGGGTGTAATTTTGTTGATAATAATCATTGAAATTATGCCCGTATTATTAAAGATCATTACAGGAAGGGGTATTTATGATGATAAGGTAGATCAGTTTTACATGCAACAAAGCATTGAAAACAGAGGCAATGAAGTTGCAGAAGCCCTAATTCTCAAAGTTTATGATGAATTTGACAGAGGCATGAACCTCCTCGTGGGCAACTTACAGCAAATTAGCAGGGCTAACCCAGCCCAGCGTACATTTATAGAAAATTTTATTGCTGCCATAAAAGCCACTATTGACACCATAAAAAACAATATAGACAAATTGCTGAAGTAGCAGCAGCAGAATTTGTTTTGCGTTGGTAAGACCTGTAAAAAAGATTTTCTTGCAACGTAATAAAAAAAAGTGATGGGGAAACACAACTCATCTGTTTGCTTACCCTCTCTTGCAAATAACACAAAACAGCAAGAACAGAGCTTAAACTATCCGGAATTAGATTGAAAAAATATTTAAACATTCATAAAATACAACTACTATGCAACATTTCAAAGTTATCGTTTGTCTTATCGTCGTTTTTCCAGTATTTTTGGTTGCTACAAACCTATATGCTTTCGGAACCGGCAGTTCCACAGCAGGTAACCCAACCAATAAATGTTACTACCGCCAATTAGAAGGCAGCATTGGTACAGCAAAGGTGGAGATGGTGCTTTACCAATTTGATGATTTTCTGAGCGGTAGCTATATTTACACAAAATACGGAGAAAAAATATCCCTTCAATCTCCTACTGATGATGCGAATATAGACAAAGAAGGTTTTTTTACCCTTAATGAATATGCTTATATAAAAAATGAAGAAACGCATACGGGTGCGTTTAAAGGTAAGTTACTAACCGATGGTAGAATTAGCGGCATATGGGAAAGTGCAGATGGTAAAAAAAGCTTCCCCTTTGAATTGAAAGATATACCATTAACAGATTCGGCAGAAATTGGCATTGAATTCTATGTGTACCCTTTCTGTGTTGTTATAGAAGAAAGCATAGATACTGTTATAAAAAATAAAAGTGTTACTATTAAGCAAAAAGTATCGAAACTGGATTTGGAGGACAAGTACGAGTTGCCGGTACTAACCAAATTGCCAAATGGGAATCATGATCATTTAAATCAAATAAATAACGCTATATCCCAGGTTGTATTTAGAGATGCTCAAAGTAGCGAAGAGCGCCAAGGTAAAACAATAGTAGTTGATTTTTCTGCACCAACAGAACCGGGAGATGAAATTGAAATAATTGAAAATAAAAAATCCGTCTCAATATTATTGAATAAATATAATTTATATAGTATAATTATTGAAGATTGGGAATTTCACCCATTTATACCACGCGCTTTTCTTACGTGCTCGGCTTTAAATTTTAACCTGAAAACTGGAAGTGAAATAGCCTTTGATGATGTGTTTAAAACTGGGAGTGAGGAGAAAGTATATAAAATTGCTTCTGATGAACTGAAGTCCTATTTCCCGGATTATTATGAAGATTACAATAATTATATTTCTGTCAAACATTTTGCCATTACAAATAGTGAAATATATTTCATAGATGCAGGGTAAGATGGAATGAGCAACCCTTTTAATGTAATTGTACCCATTGCTAAACTGCGCCATCTGCTAAAACCCGATGGTGTAATAACCTGGTAGTGTATTAATTTTGGCAGTGGGCACAACAGCTTGATATTTAATTGGATACAGAAAAACCTCATGTTTAAAGTAGTATGTTTCAATGTGTAATCCAATCACGTTGTCATGAATTTGCTCATTTTTGGAAAAACAAATCGTCTTACGTTGTAACCGTTTTATATGGGTGCGAAAATTCAAATTCTTACGCTCAATTTTCCGTGTATTGGCTTTTCCTGCCTCCTGTCGCCAGTGTGTGCAGGCAAACATTGATGATATGCTGCCCAATCATCCGTATGGCAAACAACTATCGGTAAATCGGCTACT
>MTCR01000084.1 GCA_002212725.1 Sphingobacteriales bacterium TSM_CSM
TAACGGAACTTGTTATCATGTGCCCGAGCGGGTAGCCCTCTGCTGTTTGGTTAGACGTGAAACTATGCCAATGGTTTAGCCATAACTCGCCGGTGCGGGCGCGTGTCCAATACAGGTTTAAAAGCCCGCCCGCAGGTGTGGGATTACAGCCTCGGTTGGTAATTCGCACCCGTAAATAATTAGGGTTTCCCGATGCTTTATATTCGGGGTCTTCATGTATGGTGCAATTGGGGTCGTTAACGCAGTTCCACAAATCGGGGCTTACCCATATATCTTGCCATCCCAACAAATCATTGGCTAAATAATTGCGTTCCTGCCCTACATCGTACCAGTTGTCTCGCATAACCAAGTCGCCTGCATCTGACAAGTAGCTACGGTAGCCATAATATCCTTGTAATATGCGGCTGTACTGCTCGTCGGTAAAAGCGTTGAAACTGCCGTATATGCAATAGTTGGGAAACATAATATTGTTATCCAAAGGCGTATAGGTATCTCCGTTGGCATCGCAGCAGTAAGCCATAAACGGGTTGGGATATTGGCAATTTTCTGCTGTACTGTTGGTAATCATAAAAGCAATATCGGCAGGGTCGGCAGGTGTGTCGCAAACCTTATCGCCGGCAGTGGCACAGTTGCTTCCGTTTACCAATTCATCGGTACTACCCGGTAAACCCGGCCCGTTTGTATGGTAAACCCCAAAGAAATGCGCCATTTCATGGGCTAAATTAAGATTGGGGTAAAGAACCAAATCACCACTTGGTTGATGAGTGGCTACTATTATTCTATCTGCTCCATCTATTGGAGTATATGAAGTATAGGCAATGGCATTATCTTCAAAAATTCTGTTCACAAAATATATATTAATCGCGCCCGAAACATCATAATTGCTACAAAGTGTAAACTCTGATTCATTGCTCTCATATATAATGCCTTCTACATTATAAATATAATTCCTGTCGGCACATTCATAAAAGTGCATGGGTACATTGGCAAAATAGGTATTCAAGGTGTTCAGGGCATTATTTACCTCTGTTTCGCTAAAGCAGGTTGAAGCAGTAGATCCCGGGCAAACAATATTTATTTGTATGGGTATTTCAATGATTCCGACCGCCATTCGTTGGGCAGTATTCAGATAATTGCTGTTAACATGTTCGTCTAAAAAGTGTACATCTGCTGTTGTTGCGTGGGTTCCACAGCCCGAAACGGCAGATTGGGCTTTTAACCAAAAGCAATTGGTAATTGTGCCGGAAAAAAGCAGCAGAACCATAAAAATGCTTTTTTTATACAAATAAAATAACTTGCTGCTTACATGGGCACTGTTGCTGTGGGGGGGGGGGGGTAGGATTCTAAATAAAAGTTTTGTGTTTTCATAGGGTTGTTTATTTTTTGGGACATAAATACAGAGTAATACTGCGAAATTATCATAATTTTTCAAAAAAAACAAGAATTTGTTGTGTTTTACCAAATATTTTTACTTGCTAAGTTTAAGTTCTTTGTTTTCAATTACTTAGAAAGACATGACAGGTGACATGTTAAGAATAAGCAAGTTTTTTTCTCCTTTTTGCACAAAAATAGCCCTCTTTTTTTGGGCTAAAGAGGGGGTATTACCTGCAATTTTACTTAATTCGTTACATTTAATTTCAGTAAGGACGCTTCTATCTTCTTCTTATACAAAATCACTTCCAAAGTTGGCTATGGTTAATATAAATTCAGTCATTCTATTAGATGAATTGGAGTTGAGTCAGGTCTAAGCCCCAAATACCCGCGTGTTGGTTGTGGTATCCAAACAACGGAGCAGAACCAATAAACCGGTTTTTAATGTTTGACTATAAGCAGTGAACAATTATTAATATTCAATACCTTTGTCTATACTTATATTCATGAAATTGCAAATTCAACAATCTGTACAAGCGTTTGGCAAATTTGGACTGGTTTTTGGCGGGTAAAGTAATATTTTAAGTTTTGTAAACAATAGTTGCCCCAACTTACCCAATCATAGGCAAAAAACCCGAAATTTGAAAAAAAAGCGAGATGGAAACAAAACCACCATATACTATTAGAAGTCTGCTATGAGTTTATATGAAAATCGGTGCAAACCATTGTGGCGCTGCAAACTTTAAAAGGGGGTGCAGCTATATGCTGTAATTACCTGCTTTACCTGTTTAAAACGCTTATTCAATGCTTTTGCAGAACCTGTTACTATTTTTAATCGGGCTAATTCCTACAGCAGGCTTCCTGTTACCTAAATAGTTGCAAAAAAATCATCACTAAAAGTGTCCTGTTATGACCGAAGCATTTTTATGGTATGTTTGGAAAATGCGCCTCTATAAACCCGATGCGCTTGTTACTACCGGCGGCGAGCCAATTATGGTTATTCAGCCCGGTGAACAGCACAACACATCGGGTCCCGATTTCTTCAATGCCAAAATACGCATTGCCGATACGCTTTGGGCAGGTAACGTAGAGGTACATGTTGCCGCATCGGATTGGCTGAAACACTGGCACCAGCATGACGGCGCTTACCAGAACATCATTTTGCATGTGGTTTATGATGCAGATATTCCGCTGGTAAATGGAAATGGAACCCCCATACCTACCCTTGAACTGCGCAACCTCATAGACCCCAAACTATACCGGAATTACCTGCTCCTGCTCTCCGACAGCCGTTGGATACCCTGCGAGAAAATGATTGACCAAATTGACAGTTTTACCCTGTCTAACTGGACAGACCGCCTGCTCATTGAACGAATGGAACAAAAAGTACAGCCGGTATTGCACACACTGGCGCAAAACCTGAACAACTGGGACGAAACTTTTTACCAGTTTCTGGCGCGTGGCTTGGGCGCAAAGGTAAATGCCGAACCTTTTGAACAACTGGCCAAATCATTGCCGGCGCTGGTGCTGGCAAAACACAAAGACCGTTTGTTTCAGGTAGAAGCCTTGTTGTTTGGGCAAGCCGGACTGCTGCCTGCCGAACCCCGCGAGGAGTACCCCGCACAATTAAGAAAAGAATACCAATTTTTACAACAGAAATACAACCTGCAACCCTTGCCCGGCCATATCTGGAAATTCGGAGGGTTGCGGCCGCCCAATTTCCCCACCATCAGGCTGGCACAGTTGGCGCTGCTCATTCATCAATCATCTGAAGGGTTATTTTCGCAAATACTGGAAACCCAAACCATAGAAGGGTACCGAAAGCTGCTGTCGGCAACGTTGCAGGGATATTGGCAAAACCATTTTGTATTTGGCAAGGAATCAAAACCCGGTGCTAAACAAATGGGTAAAGCGGCAACAGATACCATTATTATTAACACCATTGCCCCTATGCTGTTTGTTTATGGTGCCGCCCGCGATATGCCGCAACTGAAAGACCGCGCCCTGCAACTGCTGGAGCAACTGCCACCCGAAACCAACAGTATTGTTCAGCACTGGAATGACCTGGGCATTAAGACCGGCAGCGCCTACCAAACGCAAGCCTTTTTGCAACTATACAATAACTATTGCCGCCATAAACATTGCCTGCATTGTGCCATTGGCAACAAAATGGTGCGAAGCGGTTAAGCAGGGCAAATGAAAAATAATGCCGGATAGTACAAGGTTCGCTGCTTTTTGCTTACTTTCACCCCCCGATACCTGTTTACCAACCCCATAAACAATATAGCCATGCTGCCCGGACTGCCCTGGTACATAACTGCCCTGTTTATTTTAAGCGTTGTAGGTTCGCTTTATCTTTTAGTTATTGGTATTTGGCAATCGCAACAAATATCGGGCAAAAAGGTGGTGGCGGCTGTTACCGTGGTGGTGTTGGTGTGGCTGGCGCTTCAGTCGGTATTGGGTTATACGGGGTTTTATCGCCACTACAACAGCATGCCGCCAAGATTTGTGTTGGCTGTTTTGCCTCCGTTGGCGGTTATTGCGGGCGTGTTTTTGTATAAACCTGCGCGTGACTTTGTAAAAAACATGCCGCTTACCACCTTAAGCTGGCTGCACACCGTGCGCATATTGGCAGAAGTGGTGTTGTACTATTGCTTTTTACAGGGTGCATTGCCTCAAATTATGACTTTTGGCGGCAGAAACTTTGATATTATTGCCGGACTTACCGCACCGCTGATTGCTTATTACGGGGCGCAAAAAGGCATTTTACAAAAGCAGCACATCATGCTTTGGAACCTTATTTGTTTAGGTTTGCTGTTAAACATAGTAATAACCGGGGTGCTTTCGGCTCCGTTTCCGTTTCAGCAGTTTGGGTTTGCACAGCCCAATATTGCCGTATTTTATTTTCCGTTAGTGCTGCTGCCTTCTTTTGTAGTGCCGGCCGTTTTGTTTTGCCACCTTGCCGCTATAGTCAAACTTAAGGGCAAAGGCAACGAGCCTGCCGAAATTTCTGCCGAATAACCAAACAACAACATCCATTTTGCATGAACAGCAAGACTACACATACCACCAACCCGCTCAACATTATTGTAATTGTATCGGCGCTGGGTTATTTTGTTGATATTTACGACCTTATTTTGTTTGGCATAGTGCGCAATCCCAGCCTCACCGAGTTGGGTTTTTCGGGCACTGAACTGACCGATAAGGGGTTAATGCTGTTTAACTGGCAAATGGCCGGCATGCTCCTTGGCGGCATTATTTGGGGGGTGTTGGGCGATGTCCGGGGCAGGGTTTCGGTGCTGTTCGGGTCAATTTTTTTGTATTCTGCAGCCAATATTGCCAACGGGTTTGTACATGATATTACCACTTATTCTGTGCTTCGGTTTTTAGCCGGTATTGGTCTTGCGGGCGAGCTGGGAGCCGGCATTACGCTGGTAAGCGAAACCATGACCAAAGAAACGCGCGGCTATGGCACTATGGTAGTGGTTACTTTTGGTGCTTTGGGCGCTGTTGCCGCCGCGCTCATTGGCGATTTTTTTACCTGGCGTATTGCCTATTTTGTAGGCGGCGGGCTGGGGTTTGCTTTGTTTGCCCTGCGTATGAGTACCTATGAGTCGGCCATGTTTCAGCAGGTAATGCAGAATACGGCCATTCGCCGCGGCGATTTTTTTCAGCTATTTACCAATAAAAAACGCGCATTCAGGTACCTTAACTGCATTTTGGTGGGTTTACCTATTTGGTTTTCTATTGGCTTGCTCATTGTATTGTCGCCCGAGTTTAGCAAAGCCATAGGCGTTGTGGTTAAAGACGGTGGCACGGTAAAGGCAAGCACGGCCATTATGTTTGCCTACATAGGTTTATCGGTAGGCGATTTTTTTAGCGGTTTTCTGAGCCAGTTGTTAAAAACCCGGCGCAAGGTTGTCATCGGGTTTTTAATTACCCTGCTTTTTACCATTGCGGTTTATCTGTTTTCGCGCCAGATTTCCTATGGTTTTTATCTTTTTCTGTGTTTTCTGATAGGTGCGGTATCGGGGTATTGGGCAATATTTGCCACTATTGCATCAGAGCAGTTTGGCACCAATCTCCGGGCAACGGTTACCACTACGGTTCCTAATTTTGTGCGGGGAGCGGTGGTGCCTATAACCCTTTCGTTTCAGTGGTTAAAGCCGCAGGTGGGCATTATTTACAGTGCTTTTATTGTGGGTTTGGTTTGCCTGACACTGGCTTTTGCCGCCATACTAAACCTGCACGAAACCTATGGAAAAGACCTGAATTATGTAGAAGAATAAACCTGAAATTAATATGACCGAAGCAAAAACAGCCCTCATTGCCGGAGCCGGAGGCCTTACCGGCACCTTTTGCCTGCAAATGTTGCTGCAGCACCCGGCCTATAATGCGGTAATTGCATTGGTACGGAAACCGCTGCCTTTGCAACACCCCAAACTGCAACAGATTCGGGTAGATTTTGATAACCTGCAAACCGTGCCTGCCGCCGATGATGTGTTTTGTTGCCTTGGTACTACCATAAAAAAAGCCGGCTCGCAAGAAAATTTCCGCAAGGTAGATTACGGGTATGTGGTTGGCGTGGCCAGGGCGGCACTGGCATCGGGCGCAAAAAGGTTTTTATTGGTTTCATCAATGGGTGCCGGTGCAAAATCGGGCATTTTTTACAGCCGGGTAAAAGGCGAAACCGAAGATGCCGTTATGCAACTGCCCTACGAAGCGGTGCATATTTTTCGCCCTTCGTTGCTGTTGGGCAACCGGCAAGAACACCGTTTAGGCGAAAGTTTGGCTATGGCCGCCTTTAAAGTGGTGGGGTTTGTTATGGTGGGTCCGTTGGCCAAATACCGGGGCATACTTGCTTCTGATGTGGCCAAAGCCATGGTGGCAGTGGCACAGCAAAATACTACCGGCAATCATATTTACCTCTCCGATGAAATACAGCAAATAGCTTCTTCTGTTGCAGATTAAAAAGCACAGTTTTGAACAATAGACATATTTGCCGGGTTATTGCATTGCCAAATCCGGTAGTACAAGGTTTGGTAAAAACAGCAAAAGAACAGCATTAACCATGTCTTCCGCCAACTCAACCAATCAATACGACATAGTAATTGGGCTTGAAGTACATGCCCAATTAACCACCGAAAGTAAAATTTTTGCGCCCGATGCCACTGCTTTCGGGGCGGCTCCCAATACGCAGGTAAGCTATATTACCCTTGCACACCCCGGCACGCTGCCTTTTCTAAACCAAAAAGTGCCGGAATATGCCGTTATGCTGGGCTTGGCCACCAACTGTACCATACAGACATACAACGAGTTTTCGCGGAAGAATTATTTTTATGCCGACTTACCCAAAGGCTATCAGATTTCGCAGTACGACACACCCATTTGCTACAACGGACATCTTGATATAACCGTGAACAATGCGGTAAAACGCATACGCATTAACCGCATACACATGGAAGAAGATGCCGGAAAAAGCATACACGACCAAAACCCCCAATACTCTTATATTGACCTGAACCGCGCCGGCGTTCCGTTGCTGGAAATTGTAACCGAACCCGACCTGAACAGCCCCGATGAAGCACAGCAATATGTTGCCCAACTCAGGCAACTGGTTCAGTACTTAGGTGTTTGTGATGGCAATATGGAAGAAGGCAGCCTTCGGTGCGATGTAAACATTTCGGTAAAACCCAAAGGGCAAACACAATTGGGGCAAAGAGTAGAGGTAAAAAACCTTAATTCGCTCCGAAATGTGAAACGCGCCATTGAGTTTGAAAGCAACCGGCAAATTGCCCTCCTGCAGCAAGGGCAGTATGTACAGCGCGAAACCCGAAGTTTTGATGCCAACAACGGCACCACGTTTCCGCTCAGAAGCAAGGAACTGGAGCACGATTACCGCTATTTTCCCGAACCCGACCTGCAACCCCTCTACATTTCGGAAGCGTATATTGCAGCGGTGAAACACAAAATGCCCCGGCTGCCCAAAGAGTTGGTTGAACAATTTACCGGCACTTTCGGTTTATCTTTGTACGACGCTACTGTGCTTACCGACAGCAAAGAAACCGCCCTCTTTTACCTGGAAACCATACAACATACCGGCTTGCACAAAGCAGTTGCCAACTGGCTGATGGGGCCGGTAAAAGCATTTATGAACAACAGCGGCAAAACGGCAGGCAGTTTTCCGGTACCGGCTAAACGGCTGGCACAATTGGTTGAACTGACCGACAGCGGCGCCGTGAGTTTTTCGGTGGCGGCACAAGAACTGTTGCCCGCAATGGTGCAACAACCCGAAATACACCCGAAACAATTGGCCGAACAGCTGGAATTGCTGGTACAAACAGATAATAATGCCCTGTTAAACCTGATAGAGCAGGTACTGCAACAATATCCCGATAAAGTGAAAGAATACAAAAAAGGGAAAAAAGGACTGCTGGGCTTTTTTGTAGGGCAGGTTACCCGTTTAAGCACCACAAAGTTAGACCCGCAGGCGGTAAACAACCTGCTTGCCGAAAGACTGAACAACGCATAACAAGCAAAAAATAAACCGGTGTGTGTGTTTTAATATACGGCAGCCCTTAAAATGTGCAACAACCCCTTGAAAGCATATTAATTAACCCGACATTTTTTGTAATTTTGCCCCCCAAAATTTTCTACCTTCCGAACTTAGTTATAACACAAAAACATAAAATATTTCCACAATGAAAAATGCAGCTATTTTTTCGGCAGCCATTATGCTTATGCTTACTATGGCCGGATGCGGCACCGGCAAAAGCAGTTTTAACGGCTATGTAATAAAAGGCAAAATTTCTAATGCCAACCCAAACACGCAAGTATTTTTAGACGCTTTGGCAACTAAAAATGTTGATGTAATTGACACAGCCACCGTAAGTAAAGACGGCTCTTTTGAACTGAAGGGCAACATAAGCGAAAAAAAATTAGGACGTCTGCGCATTGGTACCGGGGCGGTAAGTACCTTCATTATTCTTGACAATGTAAAAATGGAGGTAAACATGAACGCCCAAAACCCCAACGAAATAACCGTTAGCGGCGACCCCGAAACCATGCAGTTAACCAATTTGATAACCCAAATTCGCACCATGCCGGCCGACCAAAGAGAAGGCTACCTGCAAAAATACGTTGATACCGTAAAAAGCCCCTTGGTGGGGTATATGGCAGTAAGCAACCTGCAAATTGAATCCAACTACGAACTTTACCAAAAGTTTGCCCAAAAAATGAATCAGCAAATACCCAACAGCCGCATTACCCAGGAGTTTCAGGCTTATGTGGCTTCTATGCAAAACCTCATGAATACGGCAATTGGTAAAGATGCACCCGATATTAAACTGCAAACCCCCGATGGCAAAGAAAAATCGCTTTCTGAACTGCGGGGCAAAATTGTGTTAATTGACTTTTGGGCAAGCTGGTGCGGACCCTGCCGCAGGGAAAACCCCACCGTAGTGGCAGCATATAAAAAATACAACCCCAAAGGTTTTGACATTTACAGCGTTTCGCTCGACCAAAACAAAGAAAAATGGATAGAAGCCATCAAGAAAGACGGATTGGAATGGAATAGCCATGTAAGCGACCTGGCAGGCTGGAACTCGCAGGCAGCCGCCTTATATGGTGTTCGCTCTATACCCGCCGCTTTTCTTATTGACAAAGAAGGTAAAATTGTAGCTAAAAACCTGCGCGGCCCCGCTTTAGAAGCTAAATTGGCCGAATTGCTGGGCGCATAAACCGCTTTTTTTTTAACGCCCGCCGTTTTAACTTGCATACAAGTAAACGGCGGGCGTTGCATTTGTTACCCGCAATAGCCGTTTTGTTGCAGCAAAATGTAAAAATTAACCCGCTAAAACGGGTATGTTACAATAAAACTGCACAGCATAGCGCTACTTAAACAAGCAGGCAATTTGCAAACCGGCAAAAAGGTGAAAATAACCATAAAATACAGGGCAATTAAAATAATGGCGGCGTGGCTATTGCTTGCCATGACGGGGTTATATTATGACAGTTGCCGGCATCCGAAACAACTTGTTACACCAATTTCGGAGGAAGGCAGACAACAAGCCGATGCCATTTTAGCCACTGCAAACCGGTTAATGGGCACACCCTATGCCGAAGCCGGAAACACCCCGCGGGGTTTCGACTGTTCGGGGTTTACCTCCTATGTATTTGCACAGCATGGCATTGACCTTCCGCACAGTTCTAAAGCACAATTGCTGTTGGGCATACCCATACAACAATGCAATGCCGCCAAAGGCGACCTTATTGTGTTTACCGGCACCAATGCAAAAGTGCGTGAGGCAGGCCATGTAGGTATTGTGGTAGAAAACAACCACTGCGTTATTACCTTTATTCATGCCTCCTCCTCAAAAAAAGACAGCGGGGTAAAACTAAACACCACCGCCGAAGGCTATTATCAGGAGCGCTTTTTAGGCGTAAGAAGGGTACTGCGCTAACTTGTACTGTGCTATAAATCCCCAACAACAAAAAAGAGCTTAAACTTGCATTACCCGGCTCATTCCTGTAGAAAATATTGCGCTTGTTTGGGTTATTTTTGTAACTTTAGGAGCGTTTTATACTTGCTTCGGATTTACCGGAAAACACCTTTTTGCCATGAAATTAAAACCGATATCCGTTTACCTTCTGTTGTTGTTGTCAGGGGTAGTTGCACAACAGTTTGCCACAGCACAATCGCGCAGCAACAGCGCTTTGGGCATTGACCTGTCTGATTATGAACCCGGGCGCAACAATCGTCTTTTAGATACCGGCGATACCATTCGGGATATTATTGTATATGTGCCCAAGTCATACAACCCGAAAACTCCCGGCGCGCTGGTGCTGGTTTTTCATAATACCGGCAGCGATGGCGAGCAGTTTTTCCATTCATCGGGCTGGGCAGAAATGGCCGAGGCGCAAAATTTTATTGCCGTATTTCCTACTGCCTTAGCCTATTGCTATGCTTTTGAAGGTAAAAACATAACCCGTACCCGTTGGAACGACTACACCCTGCAAAATCAACTTTGCGCGGGGCAGCCGGCAAATGATGTGGCTTTTGCCGGAACATTGCTGCAAGACCTGCAACAAGGGTTAAACATTGACCCCAAACGCATATATGCCGCCGGGTTTGCGGGTGGAGCAGATTTTGTTGGCAGACTGTCGGTAGAGCTGAACAAGGAAATAGCTGCTTTTGGCATGGTAGGCGGCGGGTTAGCTATTGCAGGCAATGCCAAACCGGCGCCGGGCATATACCCGTCGGTTTGCTACCTTTTAGGACAAGCCGACTCCCGCATTTCGGGTACCGAACAACCCTTGCCCATAGATGAACGCCGGTTTATAAAAACACCCGTCTGGCAAACTATTGCTAAACTTCCGGCCTTATATCATCTTAAAAACAATTACAAAGTAATTGACCGCAGTAAACACCTTACCCTGCTTTTTACCGATAATATTGGCAAGCAAAACAATGAAATGCAACTAACCATTGTTCGCAATTTGCAACAAAGCTACCCCAACGGCAGCAACCACCCCGAAAATGCCAATGCCCTATTGTGGAAATTTTTTAATGCCCATTCCAAACCACAATAACAACAATATACAAGCAGCGCTTTGAGGTGATAAAAAATTAAATATTGCTGTACTTATTTAGGTTGTACCTTTGTTGGTGATGTTCTTCACTAAATTCCTTTGTTTTACCGCAAAGAACGCAATGTTTTGCACAAAGTTTTTTTTGCTCTTTGGTCAGTGCTGCAAATCAGCAAGGAACAAGAGAAAATGCCGGGATTTACAGATAGTACCTAAATAGTTACATATTGCTTATCTTTGCCCCGCTTTCACCAACATAATGTTGCATTTTGCCCTCTAAAGAACTCATACACCAAATAGGGTTAACCCTGATTCCCGGCGTGGGAAGCGTTACCGCAAAAAGCCTCATCAGCTATTGCGGCAGTGTGGAGGCCGTTTTCAGAACCCCCAAAAGCAAACTGCTGAAAATACCCGGAATTGGCGAAAAAGGTGCCGAATCTATAAGCAACAGCAGCAGCAATGTCTTGAATCGTGCCGAAGCAGAGGTTGTTTTTTTAGAAAAACACCACATTACACCACTGTTTTTTTTTGATAAAAACTACCCGCACCGGCTTAAAAACTGTTCCGATGCGCCCATGATGCTTTATTACCAAGGTAATGCCAACCTGAACCACCCCCGGATAATAAGCATTGTAGGAACCCGAAAGGCTACCGATTATGGCAAAGACCTCTGCAACAAATTGGTGGAGGGGTTGGTAAAATACAATGTATTGGTGGTAAGCGGGCTGGCTTATGGCATTGACCACGCCGCACACCATGCCTGCCTGCATAAAAAAGTGCCTACCGTAGGCGTTTTGGCGCATGGACTTGACCGCATTTACCCGCCCGCACATGAAAAAATGGCCAGACAAATGACCACCAACGGCGGCCTGCTGACCGAATTTTTAAGCTACTCCATGCCCGACCGCGAAAATTTTCCGAAACGCAACCGCATTATTGCCGGCATTGCCGATGCCACCATTGTGGTAGAAACAGCTACCAAAGGCGGCAGCATGATAACCGCTCAATTAGCCGCCATGTATAACCGCGATGTGTTTGCGTTTCCGGGCAAGATTACCGACAAATACTCGGCCGGCTGCAACAACCTTATTAAAAGCAACACCGCCGCCCTGCTTGTAAGCGCCGAAGATATTGCCTTTCAACTTGGTTGGGAAACCGAAACCGCCAAACAGCCGCAAATACAAAAACAACTGTTTATTGAACTTGACCCCGATGAGGAAAAGGTCATGCAAACGCTGCAAAACACCCCATCGGGCAGTATGCACATTGACCAACTTTGCTATGCCGCCCAACTTAGCCCAAGCGCCACCGCCACCGCCCTGCTTACCCTTGAACTGAAAGGGCTGGTACGTGCAATGGCCGGCAGCATTTTTAAACTGTGTTAATCACCTTTTGCGCAATGGCTGAAGTTAATTGTTTTTCCGGTTTTTTTGCGCCCTGTGTTACAAGGGGCTTTGGGTGGTAAAAAGTATGGTTGAAAGATGCAACACCGGCCGGCATAGCGCAAATGCCGTTTTGGAGTGCGCCCAACCTGCTATTGCTGAAATTGAACATATTTAACCATTTATACCATGCAAAAAATTATTGAACAAGCCTGGAACGACCGCACCCTGCTACAGGCAACCGAAGTACAACATGCCATAAGAGCCGTTATTGAAGAATTAGACAAGGGCAGGCTTAGGGTAGCCTCGCCAGATACAAATGGCGGTTGGGTGGTAAATGAGTGGGTGAAAAAGGCGGTTATCTTGTATTTTCCTGTTGCGCAAATGCAAACCATAGAAGTAGGCCCGTTTGAATTTCATGACAAAATACCCCTTAAACGCCATTATGCGCAGTTGGGTGTAAGGGTTGTGCCAAATGCCGTTGCGCGCTATGGCGCATATATTGCACCCGGTGCCATACTCATGCCTTCATATGTAAATATTGGCGCTTATGTTGACAGTGGCACCATGGTAGATACCTGGGCTACAGTGGGTTCATGTGCGCAGGTGGGTAAAAATGTACATTTGAGCGGCGGTGTGGGCATTGGCGGGGTATTGGAGCCGGTGCAGGCAAGCCCGGTTATTATAGAAGACAATTGTTTTATAGGCTCACGGAGTATTGTGGTAGAGGGGGTTAGGGTAGGAGCCGAAGCCGTTTTAGGCGCCAACGTGGTTATTACCCAATCTACACCCATTATAGACGTAAGCGGCAGTTCGCCACAGCAATACAAAGGGTATGTACCCCCTGCATCGGTGGTTATACCCGGCAGCTATACCAAACAATTTCCGGCGGGCAGCTATCAGGTTCCGTGCGCGCTCATTATTGGAAAGCGCAAAGAAAGTACCGATAAAAAAACCTCGCTCAACGAGGCCCTGCGCGATTTTAACGTGGCAGTATAACCAACCCGCACAGCAGCGGCACAAGTTTTTTATTCCCCGATGGAATTTTTTACCTTCGGGCAGGGTTTAATTATGAAATAGATTGCTTACCTTACGGGTTCACAATTTTGTTCATTAAACTAACCGCTCATGGATTGGGGTAGTTCTTTAAGTTTAGAAATGCAGTTTTTCTGGACAGTTTCCATTGTAGGAACGGTGTTGTTTGTGCTGCAATTGGCCCTCAATTTTATAGGACACGAAATTGGCAATCACGATGTTTCTTCCGATTTTGAAGCAGCGGCAGAATTCAGCGTATTTTCGGTGCGCAGTGTGCTGGCTTTTTTAACCCTTTTCGGCTGGACAGGCATTGTAATGCTGCACAAAGGGTATGTATTGCCT
The DNA here is from genome assembly GCA_002212725.1 of Sphingobacteriales bacterium TSM_CSM. Lineage (GTDB taxonomy): Bacteria > Bacteroidota > Bacteroidia > Chitinophagales > UBA2359 > UBA2359. The sequence continues at coordinate 13,719 of MTCR01000084.1, forward strand.
GTGGCAGTGCTGGTATCGGCACTCACCGGACTGGCTGCCATGCTAAGTGTGGCCTACCTTTTTTACCTCTTTTTTAAAATGCAAGACAGCGGCAGCGTGTTTTACCCCCACGAAGCCCTGGGGCAGGTGGCCGATGTTTACCTTACCATACCGGCGGCTAAACAGGGCATGGGTAAAATACATCTTACCCTGGAGGGAAATTTCAGAGAACTGGATGCAGTTACCGAGCAAAACCTGCCTATTGCCACCGGCCAAAAAATACGCATTATAGATGTGCAGGCCGACAATACCTTAGTAGTAGAACCACTCCGGCAGTTGGAAGATTAACCCACCCGATAATCAATAATTTTAATTTCTTAACTATACGAACTAAAAAAAACAATTTTTATGGATTCTGCTTTCGTTGTTTTGGCCATAGCCGCCTTCCTGCTTTTCGGCATTATCAGTTTTTTAGTTTCGCGGTATAAAAGATGCCCATCGGATAAGATTTTGGTAATATATGGTAAGACCGGCCGCAATCAGGCATCGCGCTGCATACACGGCGGCGCGGCTTTTGTAATTCCGGTTTTTCAGGATTATGCATTTTTAAACCTTACGCCTATTAGCATAGATGTAGATTTAAAAAGCGCCCTCAGCAAGCAAAACATTCGGGTTGATGTGCCCAGCCGGTTTACCGTAGGGGTTTCTAAAGAACCGGGTGTAATGGAAAATGCCGCCGACCGCCTGTTGGGGTTAAACATGGACAGCATAAGAACCTTATCGCACGATATTATTGTGGGGCAAATGCGCCTGGTAATTGCCATGATGGACATTGAAGAAATTAACGCCGACCGCGACAAGTTTGTAGCCAACGTATTTACCAACGTAGGCAGTGAACTAAAAAAAATAGGGCTTGACCTCATTAACGTAAACGTTACCGATATACAAGACGAATCGGGCTATATTGCTGCATTAGGCAAAGAAGCATCGGCAAAAGCCATTAACGAGGCTAAAAAAATTGTGGCCGAAAAAAACCGCGATGGCGCCATTGGCGAATCGAACGCCAAAAAAGACGAGCGCATACAGGTAGCCGAAGCCGAAGCACAAGCCAAAATTGGCGAAACCGATGCACAATCGAAAGCCATTAACGAAACCCGTAAAATTGTGGCCGAACGCAACCGCGATGGTTTGATAAACGAAGCCAATGCCAAACAACAAGAACGCATAAAAATTGCCGAAGCCGAAGCAAAAGCCAAAATTGGCGAAGCCGAAGCCAATGCCGAAACAGTAAAAGGGCAAAACCTGGCTAAAATTACCATTGCCGTATCTGATGCCGAACGCCGCGAGCGCGAAGCCGAAGCCCTGCGCATAGCCCTTACCGCCGAAAAAGTACAGTCGGCTTTAGCGCTGGAACAAGCCTATATAGCCCAGCAAAAAGCAGAAATGGCAAGAGTTGAACTGGAAAAAGCCACCCGAATGGCCAACGAAATAGTACAGGCAGAAATAGAAAAACAAAAACTGGTTATTGAAGCCGAAGCGCAAGCCGAACAAATACGCCGCATAGCCAACGGCGAGGCCGATGCCATTTTGGCTAAACGCCGCGCCGAAGCAATGGGTTTTCTGGAAATACTGAGCAAACAGGCGCAGGGGTTTGCAAAAATTGTGGAAGCCGCCAACCAAAACCCCAACCACGCCGTACTGTTAATGATTGCCGACAAATTGCCCGAATTGGTAAAAATGCAGGTGGACGCCATTAAAAACATTAAAATAGATAAAGTTACCGTTTGGGACAACGCCGGCGGCAGCGACTCCTCCGATGGCAATGCCACCGCCAAATTTGTTTCGGGGCTGTATAAATCCATTCCGCCCCTGCAAGACCTGTTTAAAATGGCCGGCATGAGCCTGCCCGCTTACTTAGGAGTCGATGAGAATGAAACAACAACGGCCACCGTTGAAATTCCCGAAACTAAAACCCAACCCGAAAAAGACGGGCAACAGGAGCAGAATTTGTAAGAAAAGTTAAATTTTACAAATTTCTGTTTAAACATTCATACTTAAACTGTCGTCTAACTGTTATTGCATCATATTGTTCACAAACAAAAACACGGCAATAAAATATGAAGTTTGTAAAGTTGCTCTCCTTTTTACTGTTGCTTGGCAGCGGTGTTCATTTTGTAAATGCTCAGGATTTGAGCGATTACGGCATTCCTACCGATTTGTTTCCGGCTGCACCCAGCCAGGAAGAAGCTACCGCAGTGGTAAACTTTAACCTTGACCTTATGGGGCTGAACCCCGGCGCTAACCTGTTGCATACCGATGAAGCCAGTAAAGTAAAACTGTATGCCTTTTACAGCCCGTTTATAAAAAAATACGCGCTGTACGCCATTACCGAAGACAACAAAGACGTGCCCATTGAAATCATTCCTTCGCAAGACAGAAATGACTGTATTTTTGCCTATATAGGAAACGACTGGGTAAACGTAGTGCTGTCGCAACGGTTTACCTACACTACCCTGCAAGAAGCCAAAGAGAGCTTTAAATAACCAAACTGCACCAACAAACGGCAATAATCTGCCGGTGTTTGTATTTTTTTGGTAAAATCTGCAAAGAGGACGACGGTTTATACAACCGTTGCCCTCTTTTTGTGTTTCTCTAATTGCCAATTAAGCAAAAAACAGGCAAAAACTGCTAAATTTGCACAGCAATTCAGCCTTTTTCCACTACTCCTCCCTTAAAAAAAACAGTTTATGAAGTTTGAGAATTTCAGGTACGAACGCCCCAACATGCAGGTTTTTGAAAAAGAATTTGACCACCTGCTCAACGAGTTTGAAAATGCCGGCAGCGCCGACGAGCAAAACCTGCTGATGGAACTCATTAACCGTCTTCGGGCCGATTTTGAATCAATGGTAAATATTGCCAGCATCCGCTACAGCATAGATGCCACTAACCCCGATTACGAAAAAGAGCAAGAATTTTTTGATACACAGCGCCCTATATTTGCCGGACACGAAGCGCGTTTTTACCAAGCTATTCTGCAATCAAAATTTCAGAAACAATTACAGGAGCGGTGGGGAAAACACCTCTTCGAAATCGCTTCGGTAAAAGTACTTACCTTTCACCCCAGCATTATTGAAGACCTGCAAAGAGAAAACCACCTCATCAGCGAATACGACAAACTGCGCGCATCGGCTAAAATTATGTTTGAAGGCAAGGAACGAAACCTGTCTGACATAGTAGCCTTTGAAACATCGCCCAACCGTGAAGTGCGCAAACACGCATCGGAAGCCAAATGGCAATTTTTTGCCGATAATGCCAAAGAATTTGACAACATCTTTAACGAACTGGTAGCCCTGCGGCATGATATGGCCGTGCGACTTGGCTTTTCCAACTTTGTGCAACTGGGCTATAAACGCATGTTAAGAACCGATTACAACCCCTATATGGTGGCCGACTACCGCCGCCAAGTGCTGGAGGTAATTGTGCCCCTGGCGGCCAAACTGCGCAAGCGGCAGGCACAACGGCTGGGTATTGACGACCTTAAATACTACGACCTGAGCGCCGTGTTTAAATCGGGAAACCCCACGCCAAAAGGAGAACCCGATTGGATTGTGGACAACGGTGTGCGCATGTATGAAGAACTTTCGCATGAAACCGCCGAGTTTTTCAACTTCATGCTCAACAGCAACCTCATGGATTTGGTGAGCAAAAAAGGTAAAGTACCCGGCGGATACTGCACCTTTATAGAAAACTACAAAGCGCCGTTTATCTTCTCTAATTTTAACGGCACCTCGCACGATATTAACGTACTTACCCATGAGGTAGGACACGCCTTTCAGGTATATATGAGCCGCGATATTGAAACCCCGGAATACCGCTGGCCTACCTACGAAGCCTGCGAAATACACTCCATGAGCATGGAATTTCTTACCTGGCCATGGATGCACATGTTCTTTGGCGAAGATACCGAAAAATTTAAATTTGAACACCTTAGCGGAGCCGTGCTCTTCTTGCCCTACGGCGTAACCGTAGATGAGTTTCAGCACTATGTGTATGAAAACCCCAAAGCCACCCCCGCCGAACGCAACCGCGCATGGCGGCAGATTGAACAAAAATACCAGCCCTGGCTCGATTACGACGGCAACGAATACCTTAACAATGGCGGTTTCTGGCAAAAACAGGCACATATTTACGCCAGTCCGTTCTATTACATAGATTACACGCTGGCACAGGTATGCGCCTTCCAGTTCTGGAAAAAATCGCTCGAAGACCGCAATCAGGCGCTTACAGATTATATTAACCTCTGCAAACTGGGCGGCAGTAAACCTTTCCTGCAATTGGTACAATCTGCCAACCTGCACTCACCTTTTGAAGATGGGTGCCTGCAAAGCGTTATACAGCCCGTAAAACACTACCTGTCTGAAGTAAATGACATGGCTCTGTAAACGCCCGCTGCCCAAACAGGGCAGAAACAAAACTTGCACACTAACAGGTTGCCTCCTTGCGTTTGTACAGGAGGCAACTTTGTTTTTATACGTTGGCCGTTGTTATTTTCTGTTAAACTTTTAGTAGCTTCGCAACCTAATTGCACTTTTGCAGGTTAGTGAGAGGCAGAAATGCATTTTAGCATAAAAATTGTGAAAATATATAAAGTATGTTGCAAAAATCGCGCTTGGCAACTTTTACCCTGCTGCTGTTGTTCGGCACAGCATCGTATTCATTTATTTACAAGGGCAACCAGTTTGAAATTACTAAAAACCTGGAACTGCTTGCCAACATTTTCAGGGAATTAGATGCCTACTATGTTGACGAACTTACCCCCGCCAAACTGCTTCGGAGCGGTATAGACGGCATGATGAGTTCTTTAGACCCCTACACCAATTTTATTCCCGAAGAAGAAATGAGCAGCTACGAGTTGCAAACTACCGGTAAATACGGCGGAATAGGCGCACTCATCAGAAAAACAGGCGATTATGTAATTATAACCGAACCCTACGAAAACAGCCCGTCGGTAAAGTACGACCTTCGGGCAGGTGATAAAATTCTGAAAATAGACGGCATTTCGGCAAAAGGAAAAAATACCGATGAGGTGAGTAAGTTGCTGAAGGGCGAACCCAACACACAGGTAAAAATTACCATTGAACGCCCGGGCGAACCCGCCCCTATTGAAAAGGTAATTACCCGCGAAGAAATTGTAATTAAAAACGTGCCCTACTACGGCATGTTAGATGCCCAAACCGGCTATATACGCCTGACCGGTTTTACCAACAAATGCAGCCGCGAGGTAACCGATGCCTTGAAAGACCTCAAAAATAACTATAAAGCTCAATCTGTTGTCTTAGACCTGCGCGACAACCCCGGCGGGCTGCTCAACGAAGCCATTGATGTAGCCAACATTTTTGTAGATAAAGACATGGAAATTGTTAGTACCCGAAGCCGGAAACGCGATTGGGATAAAAAATATACTACACACCACCAACCTATTGATACCCAAATGCCCTTGGCCATACTCATAGACCGAGGCTCGGCTTCGGCCGCCGAAATTGTATCGGGCGCCATGCAGGATTTAGACCGCGGCGTTATTTTGGGCGACCGCAGCTTTGGTAAAGGACTGGTGCAAAGTACCAAAGATGTGGGCTATAACTCGCGCATAAAACTTACCACCGCCAAATATTACCTGCCCAGCGGCCGCTGCATCCAGGCCATTGATTACTCGGGCGGATATACCGAAAAACTGGAAAAAGTGCCCGACTCGCTGCGCACCGCTTTTAAAACCAAAAACAACCGCACCGTTTACGATGCCGGTGGCGTTGACCCCGATGTAAAGGTGGAACTGCCCAAATACGCCAATATTTCTAACAGCCTCTATAACAAACAACTTATTTTTGACTATGCCACCCTGTACCGAACCCAACACCCTCAAATTGCATTGCCCAACCAGTTTGAACTAACCGATGCCGATTTTGAAGCTTTTGCCAAATTTCTGGCAGATAAAGACTATGACTATACCTCAAAAAGCGAAGACCTCCTCAAATCGCTCAAAGAAGTAAGCCAAAAAGAAAATTACCAAAGCGCCATAAATGCCGATTTGACACAACTGGAAACCGCCCTGCACCACGATAAAAAACAAGACCTTCAAAAAAACAAGGACGAAATCAAAAAACTGCTCGAATACGAAATTGTTTTGCGCTACTACCTTCAAAAAGGACAAATACAGGAATCTCTGGAAGACGACGAAGCCGTAATAAAAGCAAAGGAAATTTTGCAAAACCCTATACAATACAAACAATTTCTTGGCAAACAATAATGCCGCCACACCCGAAAACATACACCGGCCAACGCCGCCTTTGCATCACAGGGCTTTGAAATACTGTTTTCGGATACAGGGTTAACCAAATTTAGTTTCAACAACATTCACAATTTTTGCCCTTTTATATATACAATGAACACCAAAGTAAATATAACCGCTTTTGCTGCCACACTTGCCCTTGGCGGCGCACTTTTGTTCAGCTACTCCTTTTTAGACAACAGCAAATATTTTGAAATTGCCAAAAATCTGGAGTTATATGCCGATTTGTACCGCGAGCTGGACGAAAGTTATGTAGATGAAATTAACCCCGCCGGTTTAATGCGCAAAGGTATTGACTCCATGCTCAAAACCCTTGACCCTTATACCAACTATATAACCGAAGCACAAATTGAGGGGTTTAGAATGCAGCGAACGGGCGCAGCGGGCAGCATTGGTGTAGATTTGCTGCTCCGGAACAATTATGTTTACCTCTCCGAAGTATATGAAAACCAGCCGGCACACAAAGCCGGACTCATGGCGGGCGATAAAATAACCGCCATTAATGGCGCCTCTGCCAAAGACCGAACCATTGAAGAAGTACAGCAAATTTTGCAGGGGCAACCCGGCGCAGAACTTAAAATTACCTACCTGCGCCCCGGCGATAGCACCGAACAAACCGTTGCCGTGGTACGCGACAAGGAAGAGGGCAACAGCGTACCGCATTTTTCCATGCTCAACAAAAATACCGGCTACATTAAAATGAAAAGCTTTACCCAAAACTGTACCGCCGAAGTAGCCGAAGCCCTTGAAAAATTGCAAAAAGACAACGAAGTAAAAAGTCTGGTACTTGACCTGCGCCACAATGGCGGCGGATTGCTTACCGAAGCTATTAATATGGTAAACCTCTTTGTGCCTAAAGGACAGGTGGTAGTAAGTACCAGCGGTAAAACCGAAGAATGGCAGAAAGAATACAAAACCCCCTCTGACCCCGTAGCGCCCGATTTGCCTCTTGTTATCCTCATTGACGAAAAATCGGCATCAGCTTCCGAAATCGTATCGGGTACCATACAAGATTTAGACCGCGGCATAGTGGTAGGCGTAAAAAGTTTTGGCAAAGGATTGGTACAGCAAACCAAAGATATTGGTTACAATGCCAAACTTAAACTCACCGTTTCAAAATACTTTATTCCCAGCGGCCGCTGTGTACAAGCCATTGACTACTCCGGACGCTACCTCGACGGCATTTCTACCGTTCCCGACTCTATCAGAAAAACTTTTAAAACCCGTAACGGCAGAACCGTATATGACGGAAGCGGCGTAACTCCCGATGTTGCAGTGCAACTGCCCAAGTATGCCAATATTACCCAAAGCCTTTTGGATAACTACCTTATTTTTGACTACGCCACCCAATACCGCCAACAACACGATTCTATTGCCCCGCCCACACAATTTGAACTCGGCAGTGCTGATTTTGAAGATTTTGTAAAATTTTTGGCCGATAAAAATTACGAATACACCACCGAAAGCGAAAAAACGCTTAAACAACTGCTTGAAAGTGTGAAAGAGGAAAATTACAGCAGCAATGTAGAGGCGGTTATTACCAAACTTCAAAATACCATTAAAGAGGAAAAACAAAAAGACCTCCAAAAATATAAAACCGAAATAACCGAGTTGCTGAAACTCGAAATTATTTCGCGCTATTACTACCAGAAAGGTGAAATACAGGCCACCTTAAACGATGATGAAAATATTAAACAAGCCCTGCAACTTTTTGCCAATGCTGCCGAGTATGAAAAAATTCTGAAAGGCACCAATATGCCGGCGGCTAACCCCAAAGGCAAAAAATAAAAACACCCCGAACTACTGCCCAACCCGCCCTTGCTTGCTGTTCTTGCCCTTGTTTTATGCCAGAAATTTCGCTATGCCGGCAATGGCATCGGCAGCTTCGGGCAGGAGCGGAAACATAGGCCAGTCGTGAAACAATCCGTTGCCTTCCAGCAACTCAATGCTTCCGCCTTGTTGCCGCACCATTTGGGTAAAGAGCAGGCAATCGGGGTAAAAAATTTCTTTAGTGCCGCAAAGCAGCAAAACCGGCGGCAGGTTTTCCAGATTGCCGAAAATGGGCGAAATATAAGGATTGGTAATTGATGTGTTTCCAATGTAAACCGCATGTACAGTTTGCGCTGCCTTTCGGTTTAGCATGGCATCTTGCTGTTCCAGTGCGTCAATTTCGGGGTTATTGAGCTGTTGGTCTAAGCAGGGCGAAAGTAATACCAATTTTGGCGGCAGAGGCAATTTTTCATTTTTAAGTTTTAAGGCAGTAACCAAAGCCAGGTTGCCGCCTGCCGAGTCGCCCATAAGTACAGGCGGTGCGCCATACCGGCTTGCCAATTGCCCGTAAAGTTCAAAAAGGGCATTTACCGCCGCAGGGTAGGGGTGTTCGGGCGCAAGGGGGTAAATGGGCACCACCACGCGGCATTGGGCAGCGCGGGCAATTTTACCCGCCAAATGCCAGTGAAACAGGTGTGGCCCGCCAACAAACCCGCCGCCGTGTAAAAACAACACCGTTTTACCACTATCTCTACCGGGTGGTTGCAGGGTATAAACGGGCGTATCGGCAATTAACTCGTGTGTTATTTTGCAGTTTCCTGCAAGCAGGCGGACAGGACGTTGCAGGTTTAATTCTCTGAACCATTTTACCGATGTTTGAGCCGTACTGTTGTCTTTCAGTTTTTTTACTTTAAGTATCAGCCGGTAAAAACTTGCCATTGTGCTGAGCATAGTACTTGTGTATTGCTGTATGGTTGGTTATAAAAACAGGTTAATGAATAACATAAAACTTTTGACAAAAAATACATTGTCCGTTTTGCCAAAGTGCCGCAAAATAGTATCCTCCGGGCAGGCAGGCAGTATCTGTACAGGGTTGGGTAAACTGTTGCTTCAATACGGTTCTTCCGGTTGTGGCCGCATAAACGGTTAAGGTGAGCGGTGGCGCGGTTGGAACAACCGGGGGCAGGCAAATTTGTTCGTTGCAGGGGTTTGGAAACAGGTTGCCGGCGGCCAATTTCGGGTTTGTAGTTGCGGGAGCGGCGGTAAAATCCTGGTAAAATTGCAACAATCCGCCGGTTTTGGTGCCTGCCCAAATAGTGCCATTGCCGTTAATGCAAAGGGCGGTAATATGGTTATCTGGCAGGCCGGCATTATCGGCATTCAGGGTTGTCCATAGGTTGGCGGCGGGGTTAAAAATGCTTATCCCGGCGTTGGAAGTGCCAATCCAAATATCGTTGTTATACAGGTTGGCGCAAACATCGGTGGTATAGTTGGAGGCAATGCCCGAATTACCGGTTTGGTAAGTATGCCAGTTTAGTCCGTCAAACCGGCCTAAACCGTCCACCACGGTGGTCATCCATTTGGTATTTTGCGCATCGGCGGAAATAGCCAGCAGGGTGTTATCGGGTACACCCGAGTTGCTTACCTTATAGGCATACAACTGCTGGTTTTTGGTAAAGGTAACCAGCCCGCCGTTTACCGTACACACCCAAATATGGTGTTCGGGGTCAAAAACCACATCATTCACGTTATTGAGCAACACGTCGCTGCCAATAGCACTGTAGAACATCCAGTTTGCGCCATCATACATGGCCAGCCCGCCCGACAAACCCAGCCACAGTTTCTGCCCGTTGTCGAAAGCAATGCTTTTTACATAGTTATCGGGTAAACCCGAACTGCTGCTATTGTACATCTGCCATTCATTGCCATCAAACATTACCAACCCCGATGAAAAGGTGCCAATCCATATACGGCCTGTGGCGTCAATGCCCAGTGCGCGTATGTTGTTTTCGGGCAGGGGCGAGTTGCCGGTGGTATAAACCGTCCATTCAGCGCCGTTATAAGCTGCCAGACCATTGGTGGTTCCTATCCAGGTTGTGCCGTTGGCATCGGTGGAAATACAGCGTACTTCGTTATCGGGCAGGGGTGAGTTAAGGGTGTTGAACACCGCCGTTAGTGTTTGCGCAAATGCTTGTTGCCCGGCCAAACACCCTGCCGCAAAAAAGGCAATCATTAAAAACAGCATTCTTTGTTTCATAGCTTATGAGCGTTGACAACCATTTGCAAACTTACAAAAAATGCCGCTATATTTTTGTTAAACGCCTTTAATCCTTTCTTGTAAACCTATGAAAGGTAAAGGTTGTGGTTTTACAAAACCTGTACAAAAACCACCCAATTCATAAACAAAAACCGCACAACTTTACACCAGACAATTGCTTTACCGGTTATCAGAATACCATTTTTAGAAAAACAGATTTTTTTCAAAAAAAAATGCTTTCGGGGAACTGAATGTAGTGGTTTATGGTTAAGAGGTTATAGCAACTAAATTTTATTCCTTACCATACAAAAACCGGAATTATGGACAAACATCGTGTTTACAATCTTATTATTTTAGATGAAAGCGGCTCTATGCAAAGCATTAAACATGCCACAATAAGCGGTTTTAATGAGATTGTTCAAACCATAAAAGAAGTGGAGAAGCAGTTTCCCGAGCAGGAACATTATGTTTCGTTCATAACTTTTAACGGCTTGGGCATTAAAACTTTGCTGGACAAAGCACCGGTTTTGAAACTTTCCGAAATTAATGCCGATAGTTTTGCGCCCAATGCCAGTACACCATTGTATGATGCTATTGGATTTGCTGCCGGCGCATTAGATAACTTTCTGAGCGGGCAAACCAATTTTAATGTACTGGTAACCATATTAACCGATGGTGAAGAAAACGCCTCGCGCGAGTTTACGCTTCGCCAAATAACCCAGATGATTAACGAGTTAAAATCTAAAGGTTGGACTTTTACCTACATTGGAGCCAATCAGGATGTAGAAAAAGTTGCCGCCTCGCTTAGCATTGAAAATATGATGCAGTTTGCAGCCAATGATGAAGATATGAAGCGCATGTTTGAAGAAGAAAAAGAATCGCGAATGTTATTCAGCATGAAACTGCGCAACAAGGAAGACGTACAGCGCGATTATTTTAACCGCGATAAAGATAAAAACAAAAGCTAAAAACACCCTTATACCCTCTGCAATTACAAAAGCCGTGAAAACTACAGTTATGTCGTATTATGAGGTATAGTTTGTAGTAGATTGCACAGATGATGATACCCCCCTTAATTGCCCGCCCCTTGAAAAGGAGGCGGGCTTTTATGTGGGGAATTTATTCGGTTTTAATTTGCTTTAAATCTCCGTTTGGGGTAATAAGCCACATTTCTTTTGTGGGCGGCCGTTTCATGAGGTATTTTACTTTCAGGCAGCAGGTATATTGCACTACCGGCTCCACAATAACCGGGTTAATAACTATGTGGAAATTTCGGTTGGAAAGCGGCTGATAGTACATGGAAACCGGCTTTTGTGCCTGCGTTACACCCGATTTCTTTTTAATAGCCTCAATAGAGTTGCTGCTGAAAGCCTGATAACTCGTGTATTGGTCGTTGGGGTAAAAAGCCTCCGAATTTTCCGACACAATATGATATTCGGCATCCAGGTTTATGCCTACTTTTTTTAGTTCGGTTACCTGCTCATTTATGAGTGCCAGTGTGGCTTCGCGTAAGGTTTTATATGCCTGTTCGGGTTTTTCCACACAGTACTCCACCTTTACCAAATCATATACCTCGTATTTGGCGGCAATGGTAATAATTTTATCCAGCAATGCGCTGTCGGTATATTTAATGTGCAGGTTTTTTTGCATTTCAAAACCTTTCGGAACCTCGTTATAGGTTTTGCTGAACAACTTTTTTTCTACTTCAATTTCATACACCGGTACCATAGAGAGCATATCGGCATACATGTCTTTTTTGGCTATGCCCAAAGCCTGTACATCTTTCATAATGTTTTCGAGGCGTTGGTTCATCAGTTCGTCGGCAGTGGCGGCGGTTTCGCCCAATTGCGAGAGGTTAAAAATTGCCACATACGCATCGGCCTTCACATTGATAAGAGCGTTGGCTTCCAGCAAAATGGTGTTATCGTCGAGGAAAACTGCATCGGGCAGGTTGTACAGGTCTTTATAAGAGCGGTTATTCCAGTATGATTGGCTTTGTTGTTGTGCATAGTTGGCATTGCCCGACACTTGTGCTGTTGCCTTGCTACATAAAGCCGTTGCAAGCAGCAGAGAAAGGTAAACAAATGGTTTCATGGTATTTGTGTTTAATGTTGGTGCTAATAAGCAGAAAGTTACGCATTTTTACCCGAATGCAACAACTGCTTCATTAAAATACCTTACACCCGCCAAACGGCAACTACGGATATGCCGGAAAACCGACCGCTTACAGGCTATTTCTCTTGCTCAACCCGTAAAATGAATTGTTTAATTTGGTTGTTGTAGCGCGCTATTTTTTCATTATTTTTCCTTTTGGTAACTGTTTCGGCGTTTTCAATACCGCCAAAATAAAAAGCCTGAAACAAAGCCAAACCGGTGCCAAAACCCGTAAGGTAATAGCCCTGCCATATTTCGTACACGCCAAAACCCAGCAAACCCAATTGCAGCCCAAGGCTAAGCAAACCGGCGCCGGCATTGCCGCCGTAGAGTTGCCCCACGCCGGGCATAAAAGTAGATAGTCGCCGGGCTTTTTCGGGGTTTTTGAGCCGCGGACGGTGCATAAAGTTGTAATAAGTATTAGCCAGTTCGGGAGGTTGGCCGTTTAGGGCAAGGTATTGGCTGAAGGCGGCTTTTGCTTCGGGCCATTTTTGCAATTCATTCAAAACCAATATTTTAAGGAAGAGCAGTTGTTGGTTGAAGGCGGCAGAATCGGGGCTGAAATAGGCTAATTGCTGCAATTGCGATTCGGCATCGGTAAATTGCCCCGAAAGGTAAGCGTTCAGCACAATTTCGTACCCTGTAGCAAGCCGCGCCGAGTCGGTCATTTGGTATAAATTAATGCGGTACAGGGTTTGCAGCGTTTGGGCAAAATTGCCTTGTGCCTTATAAGCCATTGCTTTTTGCAGCAGTGCGCGGTTTTGCCATTCGGGGTTGGTATCTTGGCAGGCAAACACGCAGCGCTCATAGGCTAAGGCAGCATCGGCAAAGCGGTTTTGCTGCATCAGGCTGTCGGCAAGGGTAAAGAAACGCTGCAAAGCGGGTTGCGCATTAGTTTCCGAAAATATTGCGCAAAGGAATATGCAAATCGAATAAAATGCGGTTGTCAATTTCATGGTAAATTTCCTGCTGTTTTATTTGTACGCTCAACACACTACCCCAAATGTTGCCAACATAGAAAACAGAAAACAAACCGGTATAAAAAATGCTGAAACCGTTTTTAATGCCCCGTTTGTGTATGTTTTCGAAGGCCTGTAACCCCAAAAGTGCTATGGGAAAAAAGGAGGCAACACCCTGTTTAACTTTACCCGCATACACCTTGCCCAAACCGGGCACCACTGCCGATAGCATACCTGCCAAGGCTGGCGACCGGCGTTTTACCTTTTTTAAAGTTGCGGCGTATTGCAGCATGTTTTGCTCTTGTTGTTGTAGTTGATAATGGGAAAAAGAATATTTACCCGACAGATGCCCAAACTGTGCAAAATTGCGCTGTAACAGGGCAATACCCGAAAGTTGGAAGAACCGCAATTCTTGTAACAGCGAGTCGGAGGGCGGCAGGTACAGGTCGGTTAAAATGCCTTTTGCCGGTGCATACCATTCTTTATGGGTGAGGTTGTAGGCAGCAAAATAACGGGAGGCATGAAAAAACGGCGAGTTGCCCGAAATCTGCAAAAATTGTTCGGTAGCGGGCAGCAGCAGTTTTTGGTTGTAGCAAGCCCAGCCATGGTAAAAATACAGCGAGTCGGTGCGGGAAGGAGCAAGCAGGCTCTTAGTTGCAGTGTCTAACTGGGCAAAAACTTGTTGAGCTTCGGCATATTGTTGGTTGTTGAGCAAGTAAAGCCCGAAATCCATTTCCTGCCGGAAAACAGAGTCGGAAACCTGTACGGGGTTTTGTGCCAGAACGCATTTGGTTAGCGCCTGCGCCCATAGCAGGCAAAATAAACACAGTTTGCAAATATTAGCGTTGCTCATGGTAATGTAGCCGGTATTGACGCGGGAGGTCGGTAAACCGGCCGGATTTGGGGTTAAGGTTGAGCAGGTTAAGGTCTAAGGCGCTTATCCGGTTGCAGCGCAGCAGGCGGTCGGCGGTTAAAAACACGCCTTTTACCAACCCAAACTCTGCAATGGCCTGTTTGCTGAAATTAGAGCAGGATGGGTTGTATAAACACTGCCTGCCCATTTGCGCCGACAGCACATTCTGGTATAAGTACATGCTGCCGGTAAGGGCAAGGGTAACGGGGTTGTAGCGGGCAAGAGCCGATTGGCTGCGGGTTTTCATGGCTTTTTTATTGTTGGTCAATACCGGCGGGCTATATGGTTGGCCGGGTACAACGTTTTGCAGCAGCGCCAAATCGGACCGGCGGCTTTGCGCCTGCACAGAACAGGCACAGGATAAAACGCACCACAGCCAAATCAGGGTAAAAAAATAAGCACAACGGGCAGGTTTCATGTATGGTACGTTATAAAAAAGCGGTTTGGGTAGTTTTACCCCACAAAATACTGTGTTATTCAGTTGCAAATATAGCAAAGGTATGGGTTTGTGCAAAACTGTTTTCGGGTATCGGGGTTTTGTTTACAGGTTATGGAGTTCTAATTTTGTCAAAAAGCATGTAATTACCTACCTTTAGCACTTTTAACCAACCTGCCACATATCTTTACTCCGGTTATATTGCATTGCCGGGGCTGTGAGGCGGGCTAATGTTGTTTTTTAACAGCAAATATTTTTCAAAGCCTATGTGCGGAATAGCCGGAATTGTTGCCCCCAATGCTGCCCAAATGTTGCCTGCCTTAGAAAAAATGGTGGCAGCCTTGCACCACCGCGGCCCCGACAGCAATGGCATTGCCGCCTTTTCGCAATGCCTGTTGGGCAATACCCGGCTTAGTATTATTGATGTGCAGGGCGGAAAACAACCTATTGCATCGGGCTTGTCGGATACAGTACTTACCTTTAACGGTGAAATTTACGGTTATCAGCAAATCAGAAACAGGTACAGCAATTGGTATCCTTTTAGCACACATACCGACAGCGAGGTTGTATTAGCTTTGTATGAAGAAAAAGGATACCGGTTTATACAACACCTGCCGGGCATGTTTGCCCTTGCTATATGGAACAACGACAAACAAGAGTTGTTGCTTGCCCGCGACCGCTTTGGTGAAAAACCCCTGTACTATGCACGGCCCGATGCCCAAACCCTGCTCTTTGCCTCCGAAATTAAGGCCTTGCTGGCATCGGGTTTCATAAAACCGGTGTTAGATACAACGCAGGTGGCTTTTTATCTCAGGCATGGATATGTTTTGCCCGGAAAAAGCATTTACCAAAACATACAGGCAGTGCCCTCTGCCCATATATTGCTATATGCAAATGGCAGTATAACCCTTGAAAAATACTGGAACCCGCCGGCGGTAAACCATGATATTGCCGAACCCGAAGCCGCCCCGGT
Organism: Sphingobacteriales bacterium TSM_CSM; assembly: GCA_002212725.1. Lineage (GTDB taxonomy): Bacteria > Bacteroidota > Bacteroidia > Chitinophagales > UBA2359 > UBA2359. The sequence goes on from MTCR01000084.1 coordinate 29,506, forward strand.
TTTTGCCGCCCTGCTGACACAGGCTGTTGAAAAGCAACTGGTTGCCGATGTTCCTGTAGGTACATTTTTAAGTGGCGGTCTCGACTCAAGTACCATTACGGCAATAGCAGCACAACAGCATCCGCACATTAAAACATTTTCTTTTGGGTTTTCCGGCGGTGTGGAAAGCGAACTTCCGTTTGCGCGGCTGGTGGCGCACCAATACCAAACCCAACACATTGAAATGATAGATGATGATATAGACGTTGCCGGCCTGCTATGGCAAATGCAGCAAATTTATGACGAACCTTTTGCCGACTCGTCAAACATTCCTACCTGGCTTATTAGTAAACTGGCAAGCCAACATGTAAAAGTTGCCCTTAGTGGCGATGGTGCCGATGAGTTGTTGGGCGGCTACTTTTACTGGTCGCGCTACTTGTTTCCCGAACTGCAGAGAACCGCTCCTCCAACGCCGCAACCCATAAAGCGTTTTTGGTTGCAAGATGCTTTGCGCCGCTTGCAGCAATGGTACCGGCAAATGGGTTTGCTACAGCAGGAAACAACCAATACAAACCAGCCGCCAGCTACCGCAGCAAGGCGGTATTATGGGTTCAGAAATTATTTTTCAGACCGGGAGTTACAGCAACTGGGTTTGCCTAATGATATTGAAAAGTTTACAGATTATACCAAATACAACACCAACACCCCACATGATGCCCTGCTGATGGATGTTGACGGTTATTTGTGTGGCGATATATTGGTAAAAACCGACCGCGCTGCTATGGCAAACAGCCTTGAATTGCGAAGTCCGTTTTTAGATGTAGAATTGGCCGAATTTTGCCTGTCGTTGCCGTTAAGGTACAAGGTAAACCCGGATACCGAAAAGCTGATTTTGCGCAATACTTTTTCAAAACAACTTCCTCCACAAATAACCCGGCGCAACAAACAGGGGTTTGGTGCGCCCATACACGTATGGTTGCAGCAACCTGCTGTGCAGGAACTCATACAAACGTTCCTGTTGCAGAAAAACAGCAAAATTTATTCGGTGTTGAATTTTGAAGCCGTACAACCTTATATTGCACTGCAAAACCAGCAAACCTGGAGCTTTTTAACCCTGGCTTTGTGGATGGAAACGCATAGTTTTACTCTGTAACAGGCAGGGTTTGGTGAAGAAAATGTTGCAAACAATACAAATTATAGTATGCCTTTTTCTGCAGGCTTAAAACTTGGTAAATGGTGGCGCAATAAAATTTTGCCGTTGTCGGGTATAGTATTTTACTGTGCTGCTTTTGCAGGCGTAATGCTTCCATTATGTCCGGCAATTCTAAATTTGCTACTGTTTTTAATTTCGGCAACAGGTGTTGGTGCCTATGGTTACTTTATGAATGATTGGTTTGATATTGAACAAGATGTCAAATCGGGGAAAAATAATATCAGCTTGCAGTTTGGCAAGTATGGGAAAATGTTAATGGTTATTACCCTGTTGACTGCCGGCTGGCTGCCTTGGTTTTATTTGCCATCTAACCCGACGAATATTTTTTTGCTTGCCGTTCAATGTGTATTACTTGCACTCTATGCCATGCCTCCATTCAGGTTGAAAGAGCGCGGTGTTTTGGCATGGTTTACCGATTCTGCCTATGCGTTTGTATTGCCGGCTCTCATTACCTTGGCTACCTTTTCGCAACTGTTTGCCACCCAATGGCCGGCAAGGGTTGAAATTATCACATCGCTTTTTATGCTTTGGGCACTGTTATACGGATTGCGAAGCATTATAGAACATCAAATACAAGATTTTGACAACGACCGGATTGCGGGCATAAACACTTGGGTTACAAAAAATGGCACCGGTGATGCCCGAAAAATTACCTCGCGCCTGCTACCCGCCGAAATAGCACTTTTTGCCTTACTGCTCCTCGTGATGTCACCATGGTTGTTGTTTTTCTGCGCTATAATGCTATTTAATTACCTGAGCGGACGCAACCGCTTCAACCCGGCAGATTTACGTAAGAGCATGATGCAACCCCATACTTTTCTCAGCACATTGTACGATACTATTTTTCCGGTTTCTATGTTTTTATTGTTTATTTTGTTGGTTATGGGTATGCCGTTGCCATTATTGATAATGCCCGTATTGGTAGCTGATTTTCACCGGTTTAGAGTACACCGCGATTTTGGCATATTGTTTACCTGTTTGTTTGCCGCAGTATATATTCCGTATTTGGTAAACACCGTATTGCCACCGTGGTGGGTTACCGTTGCAGTTGTAACCGCGGCTATGGGCTGGCAATGTATATATGATTTGTTTTTACCTGCCAAAGCTAAGCCCATGAAAAATATACTGTTAACCACCTTTGTCCTTTGTTTGCTGACAGGATGTGTGCTTTTTTATCTATTCCTGAATGCAAGATTTTGGCAACAATATACTGCAACCTCATTTGGTGAACATATTGCCTTGTTTGCAGCGGTATGGGGTTGGCTGGGTTGCTGGGGGTTCAGGGAAGTATGGTATATACAACTGTGTAAATGCTACCCACAGCTCGAAACCAACCCGCCACAAAATATGTTTCTGCCGGTTGTTGCAAGCCGAATAGCTTTGCCGGCAGAAATGTTACTTTTTATTTTTGTTTGCAGCCTTGCATATAAGTTCTCCGAATCAATTGTTTTACCCGTTTTTGCAGCCGTTTCGGGTTTAAAAATTATTTATTTACTTTATGCACATGCTATTCCTGCACATACGGCACACAATGTAAGGGTAATAACAAGCAGTTTAAACCCGTTTAACCTTAACCCGTTAAGAAATGTGCAAATATTTGGATTTGTATTTATGAGCCAGTTTTACAACAAATGGTTGCCAATAATTATTTTTGCAGAAATATTTGCATCATTAAAATTAAACAATTACCTTTGGACTTTGATATTGCCTTTGTTAATCAATGCATTGTCAGACGTAATGTTTTCTGTTAACCTCATAACATATAGTAAAAATGAAAGGCACTAAAAATGCATTTGTATATGTGGTTTGTGGAAGTCGGAAACACATTGACACCCTGCACAGGTCAATAAAATGGCTCGAATGGAACGCCAATTCCGATATTATGGTGGTGACCGATATATACCGGAATGAAATTCCTGTTAAACACCGTCATGTTATTCATGTAGAAACACCTGCTCATTTTAACCATCACCAGGCAAGTATTTACCTTAAAACATCGCTGCACCGCCATGTGCCCCAGAATTATGAAAAATACTGCTATCTTGACAGCGATGTGCTGGCCATTAATAATGGAGCAGACCAGGTTTTTTCGCTATTTACGCCGCCGGTTACTTTTGCGCCGGATTTACCTGTTGCCGAAAACAATGTAAGCCGTTTTAGCCCTTGGGCGGTAAACTGCCCCTGCACCGGCCTGCATGATACGGCCAGTTGCGGGCATCTTGTAGCTGCCATTCAACAAAAATTCGGGTTGCAGGTTGCATCTGATTGGGTTCACTGGAACGGGGGCGTTTTTGTTTTTAACCCCCATCATTCTGCCGATTTTATGGAGCGGTGGCACCAAAATACCATGCAAATATTGGAAGAACCCTATTGGCAAACCCGCGACCAGGGAACCCTGATAGTAACCGTTTGGCAAAAGGGATTGCAAAATCACCCGGTACTGCCCCAGAAATTTAATTTTATTGCCGATTTAAATAATGCCTTTTTATGTTTTCTGCCCGACGAAGGGTATGCCTTACACCCCGATTTACCTAAAATCAATCCCGTTTTCCTGCATCTCTTTCATTCAAACCTGGAAAACCCCGACTGGAGCCTGAAGGCAGATGTGGAAGAACCTTTAATGTCCCGAAACCGGATTTGGACCACTGTTAATAAAACGGACGCAAAAGAAGAGCACTGGTTTACGCAACATTTCAGGCAACATGGCATTGTTAACGGCATGTTGCCGCTTTTTAAACGCATAGCCGCCCAACTTGCGTTTATGTGGCAGCATAACAAAGCCTGACAGGCGGCAAGGATTTGGTACAACAAATGCAACACGCACAACCTGTTATATCCTAACTCAAAGCTCAAAAAATATTTCCTGTCTTGCAGCGCTATCATGCTGCCCCTGCCCGCAATACAACCCGTTGATTTCCATACCTTTTTTCGGTTTAACTTTGTATATTTGTGCCCCTTATCTATACAGGTAACAGACAAAAGCAGTTTTGTAGCTGCAAAAACGCACTAAATGCCCCATGTACTAATAACCGGCGCTGCCGGCTTTGTTGGAATGCACCTTGCGCTGCACCTGGCTCAACAGGGTTATGCTGTTACCGGATTAGATGCGGTAACCCCCTTTTTTACCCCGCTTAAATTTGAACGACTGAAAGCGCAGGGTTTTAACCCCGATGATGTTTTATACAACAAACAACTTATTTCGGGTATATATGCCAATCTTTCCTTCATTCAGCTCGATTTAACCGATTTTCATGCACTCGAGAAATTTTTTCGGCATAACCGGTTTGATGTTTTGGTACATCTGGCAGCACAAACAGGGGTGCGTTATTCGGTAGAAAACCCGCAAATTTATGTGCAAAACAACATTTTATCTACGGTAAACCTGTTTGAATGTTGCAGACAATATTCCGAAACAGCACATGTATTGTATGCATCAAGTTCATCGGTGTACGGGGCAACCGAAACCCAGGCGGCATTTGCCGAAACCATTGACACCAACAAACCATTGTCTGTTTATGCCGCAACAAAAAAAAGCTCCGAACTGTTGGCTCATGTATATGCGCATAATTATGGTATTGCTTTTACCGGTATGCGGTTTTTTACCGTTTACGGACCGTACCCCCGCCCCGATATGGCCGCCTACCTTTTTACTAAAGCTATAATGGAAGAACGCCCCATAAAAGTTTTTAATTATGGACATCAGGACCGCGACTTTACCTATATTGCCGATATTGTACAAGCCATTACTGCCCTTATAAAACTGCCACCTCCAAAACAAACTGCCCCGCACAGGGTAGTAAATATTGGCAACGAACACCCGGTACAACTGTTGCAATTTATTGAATGCCTGCAAAATGCCATTGGAAAAAAAGCCATACTGGAATTATTGCCCGCGCAGGCAGGAGATGTGAGTCATACTTTTGCCGACACCACCCAACTTTACCGCCTTACCGGTTTTAAACCCTTTACCCCCTTAGAAACAGGAATTAAACAATTGGTGGCATGGTGCAAACAATATCCGCATTTATGAAACTGCTCTTTACTGCTTACCCAATATTGCCCGGTAACTATGCCCGATAATGTATTTGTATATGTGGTTTGTGGCAGTGCAGAGCATATTGAAACGCTGCATTACTCACTGCAATTTATTCAAAAATACTCCAAATGTAAGGTAGTGGTAGTTACCGACCTTAGCCGAAACCAATTGCCCATCCGGCATCATGCGGTAATTGATATACCTACACCCGCCCAATACAACAACCACCAGGCAAGTATTTACCTTAAAACCGGCCTGCACCGCTTTTTAAACCTTGAGCATAATTACTGCTACATTGATACCGATGTAATTGCCAACAGCACCAAAATTGACCAGATATTTCAGCATCAATATGGGCCGGTTACCTTTGCCAAAGATTATACCCACCAAAAAAGCAATATCAGCACCTTTAGCCCCTGGGCGCTCAACTGCGGTTGCCTCGAAAAAGGTATTTCAAACCAATGTTTACATTTGGCACAGGCTATCGGGCAGCAATACCATATTCAAATTCCACCCGATTGGGTGCATTGGAACGGTGGGGTTTTTTTGTTTAACCGCCATTCAGTGGAATTTATGCAAACATGGCACCAGCTAACCCTGCATACCTTTGATTTGCCGCTGTGGCGTACCCGCGACCAGGGAACTCTTATTGTAACTGTTTGGAAGTTTGGACTGCAAAACCAAAAATGCCTCCCCCAGCAGTTTAATTTTATTGCCGATTTAAATAATGCCGATTTAACCATTACCCGAACCGGAACCTATGCCTTGCACCCCGATTTACCCAAAATTAAACCGCATTTTCTGCACCTGTACAGCAGCCCCCTGCACCAAAAAGGCTGGAACCTGGAAAAAGACCTGCAAAATGTGGTAATACAACGAAACCGGCAGCAACGCCGTTTGTTAAACCGGCGGTATATTAAACAAACCCGTATCTACAAAACCCTCGACTACCTGCGGCTCATTGCGCTTGAGTTGCAATTGAAATACCGCCGCTTTACCGGTAAAGTATAACTTTATGCCCACCGCCGCTGTGCCGGTTGCCGGAAAATAAAAATGGATAAGGTACTGTTAACGGCTGTATGAAAAGTAGCTGTTGCTACGTTTTGTGCTAATGTTTTAGGTTGTACCTTATGTTCTTAACTAAATTCCTTTCATTTTACCGCAAAGAACGCAAAGTTCCGCAAGGTTTTTTTGCTCTTTGGTCAATGTTTCAAATCAGCAAGGAACAAGAGAAAATGCCGGGATTTACAGGCAGCACCTAAATAGTTACATGTTTTCTATTTAGTGCTTTGTGTTCCGCGTGTTTTTCGGATAAAATATTATTTTAACCGCAAAGAACGCAAAGTTTTGCGCAAAACTCGCAAAGGAATTAGCGCTCATCTGCAAGTAATATGTGCCGATTTCGCTTTTATTTGTTCGTAGTTCGTTGCTTTATCCAAGTTACAATTTGCTGAAAGTCAAGTTGTCCCGATGCAACGGAAATAACAAAGTCGTACTTTTCGTCTTGTGTGGCTTGTATGTCCTTGCCAAAGTTCATCAAAACCAAACGCATCAAAACGTAACCTGTTCTTTTGTTGCCGTCTATAAAAGGGTGGTTCTTGACTATGCTTTACAAAATTGCACCTGCTTTTTCTTCTGGGGTTGAGTAAAACTCTGTTTCGCTAAAACCACTAAAAGGTCGTTCAAGTGCTGATTTTAGCCCGTTTTCATCTCTCACACCCTGCGAACCGCCAAACTCTCGTATCAAAACTTGATGAATTTCAAGAACTTCTTGGTAGGCTATCATTTCGCCAATTTTTCAAGTAGTTCTCGGTCTTCTGTCAAAATTGTGTTTAGGTTGAGTGAAAGACGCATTTTTTCCGCAGTAGTTTTTTCTACTTGGCGAAGGTACTGCAAAAGTTCTCCCAACACTTCGTTTGGCAACTTATTTACAATTTGTACTATTTCTTGTTTTGGTTCCACTTCCCACCTGATTATTTTGTTTTTCTATCTAACGTTACTTGGGGTTACTTGGTTCGTTTTGATGTTTTCTTTTTATGCTTGCGTGCCAACTTCTGATTTGCCGGCGATTCTGTTTTTATCTTTTAGTTTTGGGGTTTTTGGCGGTTTACTTCATTCGGTTCATGCGTATTTTGCGCCCTTTGTAGGTGCGTCCGTCTATGGCGCGTACCATTTGGTTGACAATACTTTGCTCTACTTCAACCACGCTGTGTATTGACCGCAGGTCAATATTTCCCAAAACATCTTTTTTAAGACCGCTCAGGTCTAAGATAAATTGCAGGAAACTGGCTTTGTAAAACCCGTCTTTTGTGCCTAAGTTTACAAACAGCGGCGTATATTGGCGGTCGGCGCCAAAAGTGCGCCCTTTGGTATCGCGCCCGGTTTTTTTGTCTTTTCGTGTTTCGGTTCTTATGTTCAGGTCTTCGGCGTTTTCGTAGTAGCGCAAAAAACGGTCAAACTCAAGGGCTGCCAGGCGTTTCAGTATTTCGGTTTTGCTCATGTTCGCTACTTTTTCTTCCAGCATGGGCACATAGGTTTCGTAATCGCCGTGGCTTATATCGGTTTGCAACATTCTGTCCATAAAATGAAAAAACTGTTTCCGGCAAACGTCTTTACCGCCGGGTATTTCCAATTTATGAAAAGGCGCCTGCACAAAACGCTCGGCTTGTATAAGGCGGTTTTTATCTTTTGGGCAAACAATAGACATACACACGCCGGTAAGTCCGGCCCGGCCGGTGCGTCCGCTGCGGTGGGTATATACTTCGGGGTCATCGGGCAGTTCATAGTTAATTACGTGGGTAATTCCCTGCACATCAATTCCGCGTGCGGCAACATCGGTGGCAATAAGCAGTTGCAGGCTTTTTTCTCTAAACTCCTGCATTACCTTGTCGCGTTGTGCCTGGCTAAGGTCGCCGTGCAGGGCATCAACATCATAGCCTTCGCGCACAAGGCGGGCGGTTATATCCTGCACATCGGCGCGGGTACGGGCAAAAATAAGGGCGTACATACCCGGGTGAAAATCTATAAGGCGTTTAAGGGTTTCGTACCGGTGCTGATGAGAGGTGAGGTAATACTGGTGGTCAATATTTACATTGGCGGTGTTTATTTTACCAATGGTAATTTCCAACGGCTTGTGCATAAACTGCCGGCTTACCTGTTTTACTTCGGGGGGCATGGTGGCGCTGAACAGCCAGGTGCATTGCCGCTGCGGTGTGTGTTTAAGTACAAACTCAATGTCTTCTCTAAAGCCCATGTTCAGCATTTCATCGGCCTCGTCCAATACAACGTATTGTATGTTTTGCAGGTTAATGGCCTGGCGTTCAATAAGGTCAATAAGCCGGCCGGGCGTGGCGGTTACCAATTGCACACCGGCTTTAATGTCTTTTATTTGGGTGTAAATAGGGGCGCCGCCATATACGGCAACGGTTTTAACCTGTGGTAAAAAACGGCTGAACTGTTCCAGGTCTTTTACAATTTGCATGCACAACTCGCGGGTAGGGCAAATAATGAGCGCCTGCGGATAGCGCAAATCGGGGTTTACCATTTGCAGCAATGGCAACCCGAAGGCAGCCGTTTTTCCGGTTCCGGTTTGTGCCAGTCCTACCAAATCGCAATTGCCTTGCAACACAGCCGGAATAGTTTGTTCTTGTATGGGGGTAGGTTGGGTAAAGCCAAGCGCTTTTACCGCCTTTAAAAGTGGCTCAGATAAGCCTAAATGGTCAAATGTCATTGTAATTAGTTAAAATTTTCGCAAAGGTACGCATATTTTGCCGCAATTTGGTTTTTTGCGCCATTGTTCTAAGGTTATGCCATAATTATTGGTCAATTTTTGATGCGGGCATGGGGTAGGGGTAGATGTTTGCCCGCCAAATACTGTATATTTGCCTTTCTGTTTTGTGATTTACAAAAATGCCTTATGTTATGAAAATGCACTTTACCTCTTTATACCAATACAACCATTGGGCAAACCGCCAAATTTTTGAGGCCATGCAGCAAACGGGCAACAACCTGCCACCCGATATTACCCTGCTTGCCTCGCATATTATAGAAGCCCAGGAAATATGGCTGCAAAGAATTGTGCCGGTAAGCAACCCCGTTTCCGGCGTGTGGGACCCCCTGCCGCTTGATGTGCTCATGCAGCGCGAGGCAGAAAACAGCGCCCTTTGGCTGCAATTTATAGCCGACCAAAACCCCGATACCGACTGGTACCGCCCCATTACCTACACCAACACACAGGGCAAAGCATTCCGCAATCAATTGGCGCATGTTATGACCCACGTGGTAAACCATGCCACCTACCACCGCGGGCAAATTAACATGCGGCTGCGGCAATTGGGTTTTACCCCCACTACAACCGATTTTATTGCCTATGCACGCCTGCTGTAACCATTAGCGCCGCCTGCCTGCTGCCGGCTTGCAAACCCCGCGCCGTTTTTTTATCTCATCTTTAAACTTTTTAAACCATGATACTTCGATATTTTTTGATTATTGCCGCACTTTTTACCACACTTGTTTTTGCCGCCATGACCGATAAAGCCGCCTACCGCATTTTTAACAAAGAGGGTAAACCCGATGAGTACAATAGCTTGCTGAAAGCTGCCCAAAATGCCGATGTTGTACTGTTTGGCGAGTTGCACAACAACCCCATTGCCCATTGGCTGCAATTAGAACTTACCCAAGACCTGTACCAAACCGCCAAAAACAACCTGGTTTTGGGTGCCGAAATGTTTGAAGCCGATAACCAATTGCTGCTTACCGAGTACCTTGCCGGACAAATAAGCCAAAAAAGTTTTGAAGACGAAGCCCGCCTGTGGAAAAACTATGCCACCGATTATAAACCATTAGTAGAATTTGCCAAAACAAACGGGTTGCCCTTTATTGCCACCAATATACCCCGAAGGTATGCTTCGGCAGTTTTTAAGGGCGGAACCGAAGCGCTCGACTCTTTAAGTCCCGAAGCACAACGGTATATTGTCCCTCTGCCCATTTCCATAGATTTAACCCTGCCCGGCTACCAGGCTATGCTTGAAATGGGCGCACACAGCGGCGGAAACCCCCAAAACATGCCCAAAGCGCAGGCGGTAAAAGATGCAACCATGGCCCATTTTATACTTAAAAACCTGCAAAAAGGCAAACAGTTTATTCATTACAACGGAGCTTACCACTCCAACAACTACGAGGGCATTGTTTGGTATTTGAAAAAACAAAACCCCAAACTCAACATACTTACCATTTCTTTTGCCGAACAGCAAAACCTGCAGCAGTTAGACGAAGAAAGTAAAAACCTGGCCGATTTTATTATTTGCACTCCCGAAAACATGACCAAAACCCATTAACCCTATGTATGGGGCGTAAATGGGCTTAACCGGCAGCCAATACCCGTTCTACAGATACCTGAGTTTACCCCTGAAATCTTCCAATCGGGTGTACCCTTTTTGCTGCATAATTGTTTGCAGTTCATAGGCAATGCGGGCAAAAACCGGCATATCTTCGCGCATGAGTTGTGTGCCAATTTGTACGGCAACAGCGCCGCATAAAATATGCTCAAAGGCATCTTGCCCGGTTTTAACCCCGCCGCAACCTATAACCCCAATTTCGGGCCGCAACAGGCGGTAAAACGCATGTACATTGGCTAAAGCTGTCGGTTTTACATAATCTCCCCCCAAGCCGCCAAAGCCGTTTTTAGGTTTAATAACCACCGTTTCGGTATGGGCATCAATAACCAGGCCGTTGCCCACGCTGTTTATGCAAGTAACAAAGGCAAGCGGATAACGGTTAAGAATTGCAGCCATTTGTTCAAAATGAACAATATCAAAATAAGGCGGCAGTTTTACCCCCAACGGCTGCTTTGCCAAGGGGCAAACAGCATCTAACACATGCTGCACTTGCTCAAAATCGTAACCCGTTTGCGGCTTACCCGGCAAATTGGGGCACGACAGGTTTAGCTCTATGGCATCTATACCCGCCGCCTCATTATAAAAACCAATTAAAGACACGTTCTCCTCCAAACTTAACCCCGATACCGATACTATATATGGCTTGCCGCTTTGCAGCGCTGCATGTACCTGCGCATGCTGCCCATAAAACTCATGCCCCAAATTAGGCAGCCCCATAGAGTTAATGCTGCCCAGTGTAGTTTCGTAATAGCGCGGCGCCGGGTTGCCCTCTCTGAATTGCATGGTGCTGCTTTTTGACAGTACCGCACCCGCCCCGCTTTGAGCAAGCGCCAGCAGGTCTTGCGCTGTGGTACAGCGCGCTCCCGATGCATTGTATAAACAAACCGGCAACGCCACCCTGCCAATTTGTGTGCTTAAAGAAACCGTTGTGCTGTTTTCCATACCTACCGGCAAAGATAGGGTAAAACCGCTAAATATTGCGCTGCAAAACAGTATTGCTATAGTTAAATATGCCTGCTGCCCTGCCTGCTTGCCTGTACCCGTTTACCCAAACATTTACCCCCGCACTCCAACCGATTAAGCAAAAAACGGCAATATTTAACCGTTTGGTTAAAGTATTTAACAATTTGCTTAAAATATTTAACCGTTTGGTTAAAAGTTTAACTGTTTTATTAAATAATTCAACTTAATTGTTAAAATATTTAACATTTTAATTAAAATATTTAACCAGAATGTTGAAATATTAACCTGTTTTCTAAAAATTTTAACTATTTAATTTAAAGGTTCAACAACTTTATTAAAACATTTAACGTTTTTGTTAAAAAACCAACTCTATGCCTTGTTTTTTGGTAACTGTTTAGGTACTATCTGTAAATCATGGCATTTTCTCTTGTTCCTTACTGATTTGAAGCATTGACCAAAGAGAAAAAAAAACATTGCGGAACTTTGCGCAAAACTTTGCGTTCTTTGCGGTAAAATGAAAGGAATTCAGTTAAGAACAGCGCCAACAAAGGTTCAACTTAAATAAGTACAAATAAATTTCAGAAACGCAATGACCAATCACACCAATATTAAAATACCCTGTGCAGGCAGCCTTGAAGTAGCTGCAACAATTTTTATTCCCCAGAATTTAAAAGGTGCAATCATGATAGCCCCGGCAACCGGCATAAAAAGGCAGTTTTATTTCTCATTTGCCAGCTTTCTTGCACATAATGGTTACGGGGTAATAACATATGACAACCAAGGAATAGGCGACTCGCTAAACGGCAATCTCAAACAATCAAACGCAGATTTAATCAGTTGGGGGCAAAAAGACATGACCTGTGTTTTTGATGAGTTAAAGACGCATTTTCCACATACAAAATACCATGTTATAGGGCATAGCGCAGGGGGGCAGTTGTTGGGTTTAATGAACGGCGCAACCGAAGTGGCTTCTGTGTTTAACTTTGCCTGTTCATCGGGTAGCCTGAAAAACATGAAGTATCCATTTAAATTTACCGCCCTTTTTTTCATGAATGCTTTTATTCCCGTTAATAATTTGCTTTTGGGCTTTACCAATGCTACATGGATTGGCATGGCGAACCATTGCCCAAAAGTGTGCCATAACAATGGGCAGCGTGGTGCAATAAAACAGGTTATATAAAAAGCTACCCGTATGCAAATTCAATAACACATTATAACTACAACCTGAAATACCCGTTAATGTGGGTAAACGCTACCGATGACGAAATGGCCAACTACAAAAATGTAGAAGATATGCTGCGGGTTTACCCAAATTTACAGAGTAAAGGGCTTGCCCTTAAACCGGCAGTTATGCATTAAGAGAAACAGGACACATGGAGTTTTTGAGCAAGCAAAACAAAAGCCTTTGGACATTAGCAGAGATTGGTTTAAACAACAATAAAAATGCCCGAAAAAACACCTTGAGCAAACCCGTTTCGCTAAATAGTAGCGCTCTTTTTGCCATTTACCTTAAAAAAACCAAAGCAATACTGCTCTTTACGGTGCAAGTTTGAAAATAGAACCGGCAAAAAGTTGCAAAAATTTGAAAAATATTTGTCAAACCGGAACAGGTGCTTTAAATTTGTACCGAAAACAAATTTAATCTCATTTCATATAACGTCTTCAATCATTTTTCTGCCTCATTGTCCAAATGAAGGTAAACAGGCATTCTCTTCCTGCACAACGGCGAGGTGGAACGGGTGAGGCAATTCACTTTTGTTAAGTACTGCAACAGGATACAACCACTTAAGAGCAGCCGCACCACACAACAGTCAAAAACCCTTTACGAAGTTGCTGTTGGAAAAAACAAACAACAAACGTGTTCAAATAGCACAACAAGTTTATATGAGGCACATTGTATTCAGGAAACAGTAAAAACTACTATCGCCATGATAAGTTCACTAAAACCAGCGTTTGACAAGCTTGAAAAGCAATTAGATGATTTACTGCAAACGGTGAAACCACTTAGTAGCGAGCAACAAAATTTTAAGCCCGACGCACACACATGGAGCATACTCCAAGTTTTCAGGCACATGATGCAGTCTGAAGGACAAATTATTAAATATCTGCAAAAAAAGATTTTGGGAGTGGCAACTACCAGAAAAGCAAGCATAAGAGCTTTTTTCCGGTCAGCGCTTTTGAATTTAGCCATGCGCCTGCCAATTAAATATAAAGTACCCAATGTAATCATGGTTGATTTTGAAGAAAAATATGATTTTGGGCAATTGTCGGCCGATTGGAAATTATTGCGAAAGGAGATAAGGGATTTTCTGGAAAACATTGACGAGCAAACCTCTCAAAAAGAAATCTTTCGGCATCCGGTGGTAGGGCGTATGAGCCTTTTGCAAGGGCTTACTTTTATGCAAGAGCACTTAGAAAGGCATACCAGGCAGGTTGAAGGCATTATGCAGCATGCTGATTTTCCTAAATAAAGGCTCTTACGGAGCAATGTATTTAAATATTATAAATGCTTGTTGCCGGCAAAGCTTTAAGAAGCCGTACAAAAAGTGAAATTAGCACATCTTCACTTGCAGTTGAGTGCTAATTCCTTTGCGAGCTTTGCGAAAAACCTTGCGAATTTTGCGGGTAAAATGAAAGGAATTTAGGTAAGAACATCACCAACAAAGGTACAATCTAAATAAGTGCCATCAAACTAAGGTAACACCCAATATAACAGAAAGGCAAGCAAAAACGGCCAAAGGCATATATGCAATTACAAGGGCAATAAACCGGCAGGAGGGGGTAAAATAAAAAAGCCGCTTTTTACCCGATTTTTACTACATTTGCGGTCAAACCAAGGCAAGTACCCCTTTATGAACAACCGAAACCTTATTTTACGTCTATTTGAAATTAATGCCGTACAGTTTGGCGAGTTCCAGTTGCGCACCGGCATCATGTCGCCGTTTTACCTCGATTTTCGCAAAATTGTGTCATATCCCAGCCTTATGCGGGCGGTATGTGCCAAGTTATCGCACCTGTTGGAAGATATTGCATTTGACTACTTGTGCGGCGTGCCCTATGCTGCCCTCTCTTTTGCTACCGGCGTGGCCATTACCCACGATGCGCCGCTGGTGGTAAAACGCAAAGACAGGAAAGAACACGGAACCAAAAAACTGGTAGAGGGCGATTTTACCCCCGGCGCTACCTGCGTGGTGGTTGAAGATATTGTTACCAGCGGCACCAGTATTCTGGAAACCATTGAAGCGCTTGAAAACGAAGGATTGGTGGTGCAGCATGCCATTGCCATAGTTGACCGCAAACAGGGCGGAACCGATATTTTAGCCCGAATGGGCTACACGGTTCATACCTTGTTTACCATACAAGAAATTTTTGATGTGCTGTTGCAGGCCGGTAAAATTGACAGGGCTGCCTATGAAAGTTCGCTCAATTTTGTGAAGGAACACGTTAGCGCCGATTTGCCGCTCAAAAAAAACCAACCCCGAAAACCCCTTACCTATGCCCAACGCATGGAGGTAAGCCGCCACCCGGTTAGCAAACGCCTGCTGCAAATTGCGCAAGACAAGCAAAGCAACCTTATTTTATCGGCCGATGTGGACACTGCCGCCGAACTGCTGCATATTGCCAACCTTACCGGACCATATATTTGTATGCTTAAAACCCATGCCGATATTTTACCCGATTTTACCTCCGATACCATTGACCAACTGAAAAAACTGGCACAAGAGCACAATTTCCTGCTGTTTGAAGACCGCAAATTTGCCGATATTGGCAATACCGTACAAAAACAGTTTACGGCCGGTTTGTTTAACCTGCCCCATTGGGCCGATGTGCTTACCGTTCACGTAATTGCCGGTGCCAGCAGCATCGTTGCCCTTAAAGAAACGGGATTAATGGAAGATAAAGGATTGGTAATTATTGCCCAAATGTCAACCGCCGATACGCTTACCGATGAAAACTACATACAAAAAGCTACCAAAATTGGCGAGGCTAACAAAGACCTGGTTATAGGCTTTGTGGCGCAGCAACCTATGAGTACCGATGCCGGTTTGTTGCAGTTTACCCCCGGCGTACACCTGGCCTCTAAAGGCGATGATAAAGGGCAAACCTACAACAGCCCCCGAAACGCCCTGTTGCAGCGCGGCGCCGATTTTATTATTGTAGGGCGCGGCATTTACCAAAATCCCAATCCGCAGCAGGCAGCCATATTGTATAAAGAAGCCGGCTGGCAGGCCTATTTGCAAAAAACGGCAGAGTAACTCCCCCTTGGGTTGCCTGTAAAATTTCGGGTTACAGATTAGCTCTTGTATAGCTTGGCTTTTTTGTCGCAAAGAGCGCAGGGTATTCGCAAAGAGCGCAAATATATATTTGCATCACTTAGCCATCCTCAAAGGCAGCAGACAACTATTGAGTTGAATATTTCCTTTCGGCAGACAGATAACAAAGTGACGGGTAAATAGAACAGTGAGTTTTAGCACCCTTTCAGAATGGGCTAAAGACATATTCCAAATGATGACTTTTGGAATTTTTTATTTAACCGGCTAATGCCGGATTAGGTCTTGTACCCAAACATAAATTGCCCCGATTTGCTTGAATTGCCACCAGATTTATCTGGTGGACATAAAAAAGCCAATACTAAAAGGCTTTAGCCGAAATATTGAGAGGAACTTTTGCTAAGGAACTACAGGCAATACATAAAAACAAACAAAAACACAACCGGCTTTGTCAGCACTTGTGTTTCACCTTTTTCCATAAGCGGCACCCTATGCAAAGTGTTTTGTGTGCTATGTGGTTAAATTTTTACCGCAAAAAGCGCAAATGTTTAATTAATGCAATTTTGCTTACCCGAATTGCCCCCCGATTTACCTGAATTGCCCCCCGATTTGCTTGAATTGCCACCAGATTTATCTGGTGGACATAAAAAAGCCAATACAACTAAAAGGCTTTAGCTAACCAACTCAAGGCAGCCTGGGTTTAAACAAAAACCCGCAGGAAGATTGCCTTTCTGCGGGTTTTGTTTTGGTAAAACAAGCATTTTTGCTTACCTGTTCACCATCACTTTTTGTTGCAAGGTTTGGTTGTTTTGAGTTGCCTGCAACAGGTAAACGCCCTGCGGCAGTGCGGTGGTGTTAATGCGCAGGGTTTGCCCTCCGTTTTGGTTATTTGCTGCATACACCTGTTGCCCCAAAGCATTAAACATGGTTACCTGTGCATTGCCGTTTTGCGGCAGCTGCACCATTAGAAAATCATTAGCCGGGTTGGGGTACACCTGCATAGCGGCGCTATTGAAGTTGTTAATGCCGGTTTGAGTTTCATCGGCCTGTTCATACAGCACAAAATCGTCAATTGCGGCTTCTACCAGACTTCCGCCTTCGTAATCTAAGCCGGGAATGAGGTTGTCTGAAGCTACAAAGCGCAGGCGCACATCGGGGCTAAGCGTTACATAGTCCAGCACGCGCAGGGCAAACAGCCGCCAGCTATGGTCGGCCACATTGGTATTTTCTACCGGAACCCAGGTTGTACCGCCATTGTTAGAAATATACACTTCCCAATTATCGTTGCCGGGGTTGGCCCCTTGGTCGTTGCTGTACCAGCGGTAGAACGAAAAAGCGGGGTTATCGTACTGCATCAGATTAAACGGTTTGGTGGTGAGGGTGGTTTTACCATCGTCCACATCGTTTACGCCTGCGGCACCGCCACTTGTGTCGTTTCCGGTAAAAGCGCATTGGTTATTGCCATCGGGGGTGTTATCGGTGCCGGTTTGCACCATGCTTACATCGTTTACATAAGATTCGATGGGCGAGCCAATTGTCCACATACCGGTAGTGGCATCATCACCGGGCGCGCCTAATGTCCAGTTGGCAGCAGTACCGAAGAGGTTGTCTTCGGCAAGGGTTTCGTAGCCTACCAGCATTTGAAATGGTATGTTGGGGTTGCTTGCGCGGTTGGCTAAGTAAGGCTCCGATAGTGGTACACCGCCCACGTTGTCTTCCAGTTCCAGGTAGTAATCAACAATGGTTCCGGCAGTAAGGAACGGTATAAAACCGGTGTAAGTGCTGCCACCCGTAAGGGCTACTGCATTGGTATAGGTGAAAGGTTGTGTGCGGTCTGTACGGTACCAAAGCCCTACGCCTTCAACAAAAGGCAGGTAGTTAAAATCTATACCAAGGGTAAAGTTAATCTGTGCAAGGTCGGTGGGAGCAATAACGGGGTACTCGGCATGTACAATATCGGCGCTAATTTGCAGGTAAATGCCGTGCAGGGCAAAGTTATCTATAATGGCAATGCTGTTTGGGGTTCCGTCAGACAGGTTGCCGTTATCGTCATCGGCAATAAGTGCTTCAAACAAAATATCGCTGTACAGGGTACCTTCGTCGCCGTCAGGTCGCATGGGCACGCCTTCGTGCGAGTTAATGAAGATGGTAAACATGTTTTGCAGTCCTATTTGTTGCCCCAAATCCCACCAGGCGCCGGCAATAATTTCGCCGTTGTCATGCACTTCGCCGGTAAGGTCTTGCGGGTAAACTTTGGGGTTTTGGTCGTAGCGGCGTATGAAAGAATTAATAGCACCCACATTAAAGCCTTGCGACAAAATGGGGTTTTCGGTATGTGCAAAAGCCCATACATCGGCATAACCCTCGCCCAAAGAGCCGTTATCAAAATTGCCGCCTTTGTAATCGTAGAAATAATAGTTTATACCATGTCCGTATTCGTGGAAAATAATATCAGAGAACAGGGAGGTTGCAAAACAGCCGCCGCCTTGGGCATAAAAGTTTACGCCGCCGTCATAAAAGGCGTTGCAGTTGCCGTCGTTGCGGTCAACGCGGGTAATAATGGGAAAATCCATGGTAGTGAGGCCCGGAATCCAGCTTTTCATAAACTGGTGTTGTTTTACCACATGGTAAAAGCCCGATATTTGGGAGGAGGTAACAGAATTGGGCACGGTAATTTCTGAGCCGCCCGGCACTATGCTTACCGGAAACGAGGGGGTGGTACTGCCTGTTGCGCCGTTATACACACGGCAGAAAGGGCCATCGAGGTAGGCGGTTCCGTTTGCGGTGGCAGGTATTCCGGGCGGAAAAGCATAGTCAAGGTGTCCGTCGGCATCGGTATAGTAGTCGGTAGCGCCTACGCGTATGCGCATGTGCGGAATGGTAACGGCTTGCGGGGCAAAGTTGGGGTTGGGTGTTACCTGTCCGTTCAGCGCATAGAGCGATTGAGCTTCTTCGGCATCAAAGCTGCACACCATGTTATAGCGGTAGTAAATAGTTCCGTTGTGGGCATCCATCCAAATTCGGAAATTTACCGGTTCGGTTTGTGTGCCGATGTTGCCTTTAATGGTAAAATCATAAACCAATTTATATTCATATCCCGATGGTGTAGGCACCGGCAATACTTTAAGGGCAGGTGTGGAGTGTTGAGGGTAATTTCCCGGCACATCGGCAACCGAGAGTTGCAGTGCTTGTTCGGGGGTAATGGCGGGTTGCGTATTTACCGCTATGTTGTTAAACACATCGGCGGTAAAGGCCACTACCTGTTTGCTGTTATTCAGCCTTATGCTTAGTCCGTTTCCCAATACAGGCAGCCCTTGGTAGAATTGGGTAAACTGTACATAGTTAAGGCTGCGCCCGTTGTTAATGCGGTTTAGCTGAAAAGATGCAGCGGGCAGATTAAAGGCTTTGAGTTCGGAATTTACAAAGTACATGGCCAGGTCGGCATCGGAACCCGATGTGTTGAGTGTTACCGGCGTTCCGGCAGCGCGCATAGGCAGTTTGGTAAGCGTATTAAACTCGGCATACCAGGGGCCGTTTCGGTGTGCAAATTGTTGCCAGGCGGTTTGGTGGCGCAAACCGGCTTGTAGGCTTGGTTCGTCAATCCGAATTTGATCTTTAAAAACCGAAATGTTGTACTTTTGGTCGTTGCCGGCATACAAATTGGTTATTGCCGGCACTAATACACAGGCAAGCAGCAGGAAAACATGTTTCATACGTACAAGTTAAAGGGGTAATTTTGATGGTGTGATATGCTAACAGAAAAAAAGAAAATTTGTTTTATCTCTTACAATTAAAGCCACCTTAAAGATACGTACAAACTAAATTAGTTGGCATACCAATATGGTTGTTTGTTCGGTTTTTTACAAAAAAATGGTGCATGAGGGTGTTTTTTTCATAAATTATTACAAATAACCCCAAGGTTGATTATTGTTGTTGCGAAAGTGAAGGAACACCGGCCACCAAACACCAAAATGCAGGAGCATGACTATAGCCGGGTTCATGAACGGCGCACACATAGGGTTGTTTACCTTACTAATGCAACAAGGGTATTGGAAATTATTTTCGGTTACCGGACAAACTCAATGATGCTGCTTGCAGATGATTTACATGGTTTTGCATGTGTGTATTAGCATTGCCATGTTTGCTTATTTTGTTGCAAGATGTTTTTCTGAAACGGCAAAATATGCTTTCAGTAAAGAAAAACTGGTTGTGTTTTAGGGTTATACAAGTGCGGCAGAGTTTAAAATGACAATTTTTGCAGGCAAAAAGACGCGGGCAACAAAGCGTTTACGCACGGAAGAACCGCGTTCAAAAAATAATTCAGCCCACATCGGGTTGCTGTAAAACCGGGTAAAAATGTTGCTGCAGGCGGGAGGCATTACCGGTAGTTTTCCAGCATTTTTTCCAGTTTTTTGGGCATTCTCAGCATTACCTGTCCATCGTTGCCGGTATGGAGCGGAAACATTTCTATATGATGTTGGTAATACCAGTA
The DNA here is from genome assembly GCA_002212725.1 of Sphingobacteriales bacterium TSM_CSM. Lineage (GTDB taxonomy): Bacteria > Bacteroidota > Bacteroidia > Chitinophagales > UBA2359 > UBA2359. The sequence continues at coordinate 49,856 of MTCR01000084.1, forward strand.
AAAGTTGCTGCTAATATTGCCTTCGTTTTCGTTGTAGTAGTGCATAATCAGGGGGGCAATTGCGGCAGCAACAGCCATAACACCATAGTTGTTTATAGGGTGAGCCAATGCGGCGCCTTTGGTGGGTATGGCCACTAAAGCGCCCAGATTGCCTACGGCATTGGGGGCGTTGGTTTCTAAATCAAGGACATAACATGCGGCAAAATTGGCGTCCAGAAACAGGTAAACCGGGTGTTCGTTAAAATCGCCGTTCATTACCGACACTTTTTCCTGTGCAATATTTTGCAGGGCAATGGTAAAAAGGTCGCTAACCGGCGTTTCCCATTCTTTAATTTCGTCCCACATTAAAAAGCGGAACTGTTCTTCAAAATCCAGTATGAGCATGGTACAGGTTTCGGGAAAATCAACGCGGTGTACCATTTTATTCATAAAATCGGCTCTTATGAAATTCCGGTCTTTAATCAGCACTTTCAGAAAGCGGCTGGCAAATTCAAGGTCTTTGAGCAGGTAGGTGTAGGCCGATTTATGGTCTTGTTGCAGTTTGTTGTAATGGTCATATATAATAGAAGTCCATTTTTCTTTTTCGGCTCTCATTACCTTTCTTACTAAGTTATCGAGGCCAAACTGCACTTCTTCCTCTTTTTTTTCCAATGATGCTTTTATAATGCCGTTTTCTATGGCATGTATGAACATGCGTTTTTCATTAAAGTATTGAACCGAAATGCTGATGAGTTGTTCGTAGTCTTGCTGCGAAATGAGATGGGTAAACACTTCGGGCAACAGGTAACTGTTTGCAGAAAGTTTGTTTTGTATAAAGTTCATGCGGCAAAGAAGGTTAGTAGCCGGTTTATGGTTGTGCGTGCAATATATTGGTTTTGGCGAACATTGAGAGGTGTTTTGTCAAAAAATATTTGGCACAGCCTTATTGCCGTTGATGCAGCCTTCTTTGGTTAGCGGCAGTATTCTTTAATATCAAAATAAGCCTGACGCACGTTTAACTGGTAGGCGCGGTCAAAATCGGAGCAGCCTTTGTAGGGTTGGTTGAGGCTTATGTAGGCTAACCCGCGGTAGTAGTACGACATTCCGTCGGTTGGTTGCAGCTCTATTACTGCGGTAAAATCGTTAATGGCATCATCGTAGCGGCGCAACAAACCTTTTGCTACCCCGCGGCCTTTAAGTGCGGCAATAAAGAGCGGGTTTTGGTCTAATGCCAGGCTGTAATCTTCTATGGCACCGTCGTAATCGCCTTTCAGGGTTTTGGCCGATGCTCTGCCTTGCAGGGCATACACATAATCGGGCTTGTACTGAACCGCTTTGTTAAAAGTTTCAACAGCATCATCAAATTTACCCATTTTAATGAGTGTGCTGCCTTTGTTATATTGCAGTATCGGGTCTTTAGAGTCGAGTTTTATGGCTTTGTTGTAGTCTTTTATGGCGAGTTTAAATTTTTTCATTTCGGTGTAACAGTTGGCACGCATTTGCAATACATCTTTATTGGCGGGGTCGCGGGCAATGCACTTGTTCAGCAGTTCTACGGCAGCTTCGTAGTCGTTATTGTTTACTTTCATAACTGCCTGATTGTAGTAATATTTAACATCTTCCTGCGCCTTAAAGCTAATTTGCGGGGTTTCAATGCGTTTATCCTGCACAATAACAGTATCGGTAAAATTAACCTGATAGAGCACGTCTAAGTTAAGGTTAATAATATCGGTATCACCACTGTTATTGGCTGCAACATCTTTGTTTTTTTTATCTTTTTTGGCCTTTGCTGTTTTTTGGGCATTTTTTTCGGGTATTTCCAATGGAGCAGGTTGTTCCGACGGAGGGGTATCTGTTTCGGGTTGTACAGGAGCCGAAGGTTCGCTTCCATACATTTCAAAACCCGATGGATTTTGCAGCACCCCGCCCGATTCCTGGTTTTCGTCGCCGTAAGGCTGTACTGCGGGTTCTTTCTTTTTCTTCTTTTTCTTTTTTTGCTTGGATGGCTGAAGCAGAGAGGTATCTTCAGCGCCGTAGTAATTGAAATCCTGGGCAATAGCAACATTTCCGGCGCAAACGCTCAAAACAAACAACAGCGTTATGCAGAGCAGCGTATATGTTTTAAACATGTATTTTTATTGGTGTTTAATTTAAATCTGACAGGTTTGAAAACGGGGCAAGCCGGATAGTTATTATGCTGCTGCCGGATAAATGCCCCTTGTAGCCCCTTAAAAGCGGCAGTTGGTTAGTGCCGGTTGTTAACCCATGCCAAATGACCGCTATCTGAAAGCAACTTCTTTAATGTGTTCTTCACCTATGCGCTTATTCATGAGTTGTATTATTTTTTCGCGGTTGTAATATAATTCCTGTTTAAGCGGGGCAGAGGTGATACTCAGATATAAAACGCCGTTTTTTACCTGTAAATTGCCTGTATGGCGCGCAATGGTCTTACCCATTACCTCTTCCCAATAGGTTTGCACACGGGCATTGTTCATTTTGGTGTTGAGCTGAAAAAGGGTAAAAAATTCGCGCAGCGCTTCTTTTAGCGTTTGTTCGTTGTGGTTGCGGATTGACATAAAACAGGCGGTTTTACTTTATTGTACTGTACAATTACCAACTCACAAAGTTACTGGTTTTTTTGATTAAAATGTGCCTTGTTTTGCAAATATCCGATTGCCTTGCCTGCGCAAGGCTTTACCCTTGTATAGCGGTTGTTGGCATGCTGCCTCATGCAGCATTAGACTGCGCAAGGGCGTTATTTGAAAAAAACGAGTGATTTTGCCGGCAAAAGCAACACCCGCAATTGCTCTTTGTTGCAAATATACCGGTTTATTGCAAAGTTGGTTTCATCAAAAGAAAAGGCTTATCTTTGTGATGAAATTAGCAGAAAATGAGTGAAATAAGAGAAAAATATGTCAATCCCTTTACCGATTTTGGGTTCAAGAAATTGTTTGGTGAAGAACCCAACAAAGACCTGCTTCTGGATTTTCTGAATGAGTTGTTGCGCGAGCAGGAAGGGGAGATAAAAGAACTGACCTACCTCAAAAATGAACACCTTGGTGCGGGCGATGCAGACCGGAGAGCCATTTTTGACCTTTATTGCGAGAATGAAAATGGTGAGAAGTTTATTGTAGAATTACAAAAATCGAAGCAACAGTTTTTTAAAGACCGGACCTTATATTATGCTACATTTCCGATACAGGAGCAGGCAAAGCGGGCTGACTGGAACTATGAGTTAAAGGCGGTATATACGGTAGCCATTCTGGATTTTGTGTTTGATGAGGACAGGTCGGAAGCGCAAAAATACCGCTATGATGTAAAACTGACGGATATAGCGACATGCAAAGTGTTTTACGACAAACTGATGTTTATCTACTTAGAACTGCCCAAATTTGACAAAGAGGTGGAAGAACTGGAAACCCGGTTTGAGAAGTGGCTTTATGTGTTAAAGAATTTGAACCGATTGGAGCACATACCCGACCGTTTGCGGGAGCGCATATTTGAGCGTTTGTTTGAGGTGGCAGAGGTGGCCAAGTTAAGCAGGGAGGAATTGCTGTCTTATGAAGACAGTTTGAAGTATTACCGCGACCTGAAAAACTCATTAGACACTGCTTTTGAAGAAGGCAGGCTGGAAGGTTTAATCAAAGTAATTAAAAATGGCATTGCCGCCGGAATGGACGTAAAAACATTAGCAAAGCTCACCGGTTTATCGGAAGAAGAGGTGAACAGGGTTATAGGCGGATTCTGATACGGGTTTCCTTTTTGCCTGCGCAAGAGTTGGGTTGGTAAACAACACTTAACCGATGTTTTGCAGGAGTTCAAAAAAAGCCTCTTCGGTTAATATTTGAATGGCGGGTATTTTGCGGGCCTTGTCTAATTTTGAGCCCGGTTCTGCGCCTACTACCAAACAATTCAGGTTTTTGCTTACCGAACTCAAAATACTGCCGCCGTTTTTCTCTACCAGTTTTTCGGCTTCGCTGCGTTTAAGCCGTTGCAGTGAGCCGGTAAACAAAAAAGTTTTACCACTGAAAATGCCACCCTCTGCGGGCATATCGGCTTCGGTTTTCTGAGTGTTTACCCCCAACTGTTGCAGGGCTGCTATGAGTTGCAGGTTTTGAGGTTCGGCAAAAAAGCCGGCTATGTTTTCGGCAACTTTAGGGCCAATATCGGGCAGTTGGGTAAGTTGTTCGGGGGTAAAATGCAGCAGGTCAAACACAGAGGTAACGGCTTTTGCCAAGGTTTGCGCGGTAGCATTGCCAACATCGCGAATGCCCAGCCCAATGATGAGTTGTTGCAGGGGGCGGTTTTTTGATGCTTCAATACTTGCGCGGAGGTTATCGGCCGATTTTTGCCCCCAACCATCGAGGCGAGCTATTTCCTGGTAATTGAGGCGGTAAATATCTTCAAGGGTGTGCAGCCAGCCCAGCTGGAAAAAACGGCGAATAATTTCTACGCCTAATCCGCGAATATCCATGGCATCTTTTGAGGCAAAATGAATAATGCGTTCTTCTACCTGTGCGGGGCAATCGGCGTTAATACAGCGCCAAACGCTTTCGCCATCGGGTTTTACCAACTTGCTACCGCACGAGGGGCAGTTTTCGGGAAAAATAATGGGTTTCTCGTCGCCGGTTCTTTCACCGGTTACTACTTCCACAATGTACGGAATAACATCTCCGGCGCGTTCCAGCACCACCTTATCGCCAATGCGAATATCTTTTTCGGCTATGAAATCCTGGTTATGGAGCGATGCGTTGGAAATATTAGCTCCCGAAAGGTTTACCGTTTGCAGTTTGGCTACCGGTGTAACAGCGCCGGTGCGCCCCACCTGAAACTCAACCCGTTCCAGTATGGTAATGGCTTGCCGTGCATCAAACTTGTATGCTATTGCCCAGCGCGGGTGGTGTGTGGTAGCGCCGCAGCGGTCTTGCAATTGCAGGTCGTTTACCTTTATTACCAGCCCGTCTATTTCGTAGGCATAATCTTTCCGGTGTTGTTTCCAGTGGTTGCAGTAGGCAATAACCTCCTCTATGTTGGCGCAAATATGCACACTTTCGTCGCGGGTTTTAAGCGGTGTTTTAAAGCCAAGGTCGTACATAAGGCTCATGCCGTTGGTATGCTTTTGCAGCAGGGGTATGGTTATGTCGGTTCCGTTGTTGTCAAAGGCAATGCCCAGTTGAAAAACAAAGGCCTCCAGTTTGCGCTCGCCCACTTTGGAGGCATCTTTCAGGCGCAGTCCGCCGGCGGCCGAGTTACGGGGGTTAGAGAGCAGGGTTTCGCCCTTTTGTGCGCGAAGTTGGTTGATTTGTTCAAATTTAAGTTTATCAATTACCACTTCGCCCCGCACTTCGGCGCGGTAAATGCCTTTTGCCGAAAAAGCGGCTTTAAGCGGTATGGTGGGTATGGTTTTAAGGTTGTTGGTAATATCTTCGCCTTCGTTGCCGTTGCCGCGGGTGGCGCCGCGCACCAGCAGGTCATTTTCATATACCAGCGCAATGCTGGAGCCGTCAAATTTTGGCTCTACCGAGTATTCTACCTGCTCGCGTTCGGTTATTTTTTTTACAGCGGTATCCCAGTTCAGCAGGTCAGCTTCGGTATAGGCTTTGTCTAAAGAGAGCATGGGTACCAAATGCGTAACGGCGGCAAACTCGGTGCTTAACCCGCGTGCTACGCGTTGTGTGGGCGAATCGGGGGTTTGCAGTTCGGGGTGTTGCTGCTCAAGGGTTTTCAGCAGGTCAAAAAGGTAATCGTAGTCCACGTCGGGTATTACCTGCATGGACTGCACATAGTATTGCCAGTCGTAATAATTAATGGCGGTACGCAGTTCTTCGGCCAGCACTGCTGTTTGCATAGGATTTAGGTCGGCAAGCCGGTTTCGTTTGGTTTGCAGCAGGCGGGCAGTGAGTTGCTCAATTTGTTGGCTTTCTTGTGTTGTGTACATAGGTTGTTCGGTTGGCAGGATAGGGGGTGGTTATACGGCTTCGTCGGTGTTGGTAAAGGTAATGCCGTAGTTTTGCAGTTCGGTTAAAATGGGTTCATACACCTGTGGCATTACGGGTATTTGTACGCCGGTGAGTTGTATGGAATTGGTCAGCGCCAGTTTGGTCATTATAGCCATTGGCAGCCCCACGGTGGCGGCAATGGCGGTATTATCGGCGTCGGCACCGGTAACTACCATTACAGAGGTGTGCGCGCGGTGGGCGCCATGCATTTGGTAGTTTACCTTATGCAGCATTACAATCATGTCTTTATCGTCGGGTTCCAGTTTCCATTTTTCCGAAAGCAGGTGCAACAAGGCCTGTGCCGGCGTTTGAGGGTTGTTTTTAAGCGGAATGTCTGAGAATAGCCCCAGCCAGTTGAGGCGGTACATAATTTCAGATTGAGGGTGTATGCCCAGGAAGGCGGCTGTTTTTTGGGGCAAAGACCCGGGTTCGGTGGTGTTGGCAGGCAGAAACGCTTCGGTTAAACCGGCATAGGTTAAGGCGGCGGGGTTGGTTAGTTGCAGTTGGTTATCGGTAAGTCCCAGGGTAACCAATGCTTGCCAGGCATTGCAAAAGCCGCCTTTTCGCAGGGTTCCGCGCAGCAGGGTGGGCACATCTTCAATTTGGTAAATATGCCGGTATGGTATAGAGTCGCGGTTGGCATAGGCTTCAAAAGCACCGTAGCCGGGCACTTCATATACCTCATGCTGGGCAAACAGGCGGTTGTAGGGTATATAACGGGGGCTGCCGTTTTGCAGGTATTGGGCGGTTCCGCCTTGTCCGGCCAGTACCACGTTCATAGGCGCCCAGGTAAATTTGTAGTGCCAAGGGTTGTTGTCAGATTCGGGGGCAATAAGAGCGCCGCAGTAGGAGCGAACCTGTGTGATTTGGGCGTTTTGGCTGCGCAGATGATGTATCATTTTCATCAGGCTCATGTGGTCAATGCCCGGGTCAAGGCCAATTTCGCCCATAAACAGCAGTCCGGCGTTTTTAAAATCGGCATCTAAAGCGCGCTCCTGTGCCGACACATAAGACGGGGTAATAAGGTGTTTGCCAAACCGCAGGCAATCATGTGCCACCAGAATATGAAAGGCAGCCGGCAACACCGAAGCCACAATATCGGCCGTGTAAATATAATTGGCACGGGCATCGGTATCATGCACATCAAAAAAAACGGCTTTGCCGCGCGGGTGGTTGTTCACTTTTTTGAGGGCAGTTTGCACATCGTAATCGCCTACGGTAACAAACCAGTCATATTGTGAGGCATAATTTAAAAGATAAGCAATTAAATCGGTGGCAGATTTACCTGCACCCAGTACCAAAATGTTTTTCATTGAGTTATAAAGGTTAATTATTTAAAAGATAATGTAATGATTGGCGCAGTATGTACCGTGAATTACGGTGCCAGCCGCTCAATAAGCCAGTTGCCCGATGGCTGAAGGGTGTATCTTATGCGGTCGTGCAGGCGGTTGCTGCGGCCTTGCCAAAACTCAAAAGCCGATGGTTGCAGCAGGTAACCGCCCCAGTGTTCGGGTCGTTTGAGGGTGTGGGGGGTGGCGGCAACTTCTTCCATGAGTTGAGCTACTTTATCGTCTAATTCTTTACGTGAGGCAATAACGCTGCTTTGAGGCGAGGCTAAAGCGCCAATACGGCTACCTTCGGGACGCGAGTCAAAATAGGCATCAGATTCTATGTCGGGTACTTTTTCAATGCTGCCTTCAATTCGCACCTGTTGTTGCAGTTTATCCCAGTAAAAGAGCAGGGCGGCATGTGGGTTGGCGGCAATTTCGTGCCCTTTTCGGCTGTGGTAATTGGTAAAAAAGGTAAACCCTTTGTGCGAAAAACCCTTCAGCAATACTGTGCGCACCGATGGTTTACCATCGGGCGTGGCGGTGGCTAAAAACATGGCGTTGGGTTCGGCAAAACCGGCGCTCATTACGGCTTCAAACCAATGTTCAAATTGCTCAAACGGGTTTTGCCTTACCGATTGCCTGCCCAATTTACCCGCCTCGTAATTAAGGCGCAGGTTGTGTACTTCGTGCAGTTTGTTTTTCATGGCGCTATATGTTTTAACATGACACTGCCGGTACAGGCAGCAAACAGTATTGGGGTTAAAAAAACTACCGCAAAGGTAGCAAAAAGCCGCTTTAACCCCGCCAATATTTTTGACCAATCACATTGCCCAACTCTTGCAATACCCTAAAATGAACAGGTTTTGCTTTTTTTCATCAATTTTTTTTTATTTTTGTGGTAAAAAGTGGTAGAAAGTGGAAAAATGTGGTAACTTTACCCAATTATTTGCGTTTACGTAGGTAAAGCATCATTCATGCACGGATTTTTAGGCGAAATAGAATGTAAGTTAGACCCCAAAGGCAGGCTGGCAATGCCGGGCCGGTTCTTAAAACAAATGCCCCCCGATAACAATGGCGGCTTTGTGGTGAACCGCGGTATTGAAAAATGCCTTACCCTCTATACGCTGCCCGAATGGGACAGGGTGTCGAAGGAATTGGAAACGCTTAACCTCTACGACGCCGCCCAACGACTTTTTCTGCGGCAGTTTTTCAGGGGTGCTACCGAGGTTATGTTTGACAGCAACAACCGCATTCTGCTGCCCAAACGCCTGTTGGATTATGCCGGCATTGAAACCGATGTAGTATTGCTTGGCTATTTTAACCGCATTGAAATATGGGCAACCCAAGTATATGATGAGGTAATGGAGGTAGATGCCGCCAATTTTGCCAACCTGGCAAACCAGGTAATGGGCAAGCAACACCACCCCGCTTCACTAAACCCCGAATAAAACAAACTGTGTATTACCCGCTAACCCATTATAGTAATGACCGGCAACAACCAATATCACCAGGCGGTGCTGCTTTCGGAAGCAGTGGAAGCATTAAACATAATGCCCAACGGCATATATGTAGATGCTACTTTTGGCGGCGGCAGTCATTCGCGGGCAATATTGGCAGCATTGCAACAAGGTGGTAAACTGTTTGCGTTTGACCAGGACGAAGACGCCCGGCAAAACATACCTGCCAGCGATGCACGCTTTGTATTTGTTGCCCAAAATTTTAAACATCTTAAACGCTTTTTGCGCCTGCACGGTGTTAGCCGCGTTAACGGCATTCTGGCAGATTTGGGCGTGTCGTGGCATCAGTTTAACACGCCTGAACGCGGTTTTTCCATCAGGTTTAACAGCGAACTGTTGGATATGCGCATGAGCGCCGAAGCACCGCAAACAGCCGCCGAAATACTGAACCACTACCCGGTTGCCCAATTAACCGAAATGTTTAAAAACTACGGCGATTTACCCAACGCCCGCAAAATAGCAGAAGCCATTGCCGCCGCAAGACAAAAACACCAAATAGAAACCGTACAGCAACTAAAGGGCATTACCGCCCCTTTTGCCATTGGCAAACTGCCGCAGTTTTATGCCCGCGTGTTTCAGGCGGTGCGCATGGAAGTAAACAATGAGGAAGAAGCCCTGGAACAACTGCTGCAACAAAGCGCACAGGTATTGGAAAAAGGCGGGCGGCTGGTAATTATTGCCTACCACTCGGTAGAAGACCGCATGGTAAAAAATTTTATTAAAACAGGCAATACCGGCGGTGTTGAACAGAAAGATTTTTTCGGAAACACCGAAAAACCGTTTAAGCCGGTGAATAAAAAAATAATTACCCCATCGCAAACCGAAATTAAAGAAAACCCCAAAGCAGCAAGCGCCAAAATGCGCATTGCCGAAAAAATATAAATACCTCTCAATTGAAACTTACAGAATACTGATTAACCAACAATAAATTGTTAAAAAAGCAAACGTTCAAACCGTGTTCAGGGAATTGGTAAAGTTAATGAAGGTTTTTACCTACCGCATTAAAACGGCCATTTTAAGCGGCGAGGAGTTTGACGAGCGTAAAATGCTTGCCAATAACCTGCGGTTTATCTTGTTTCTGGCGCTGCTGGCAGTGTTTTACATTGCCAATACCCGGTATGCCGAGCGCAACATGCGGCAAATAAACAACCTTAACCAAAACCTGAAAGAGCTTCGGTGGCAATACATGACCGCAAAATCAAAACTTATGTTCCGGAGCAAGCAAAGTGAAGTGGCAAAAATGGTAAAACCCCTTGGGCTGGAAGAGTTGAACGAACCTCCCAAAAAAATAGTCATCGGGCAGTAGCACCCAACCGGGTTATTAACCCGTGCATTTTTATCCGAAAATAAACCTTTTTTAAAAGCAAATTAGCAGCAACATTCTACCTGAAAAAACATAGCCATCTATTAAAATGAGTATAAAACGCGACATAAGCTGGCGCATTAACCTTGTTTTCCTGCTGCTGTGCGGCATGGGTGTACTCATTTTTGGTAAAGCGCTCAAAATTCAGGTAATGGAGGGCGATTTCTGGCGAAAACAAGGTGCAAGCACCACCCGCATAGATACCATAGAGGGCGACAGGGGCAATATTTATTCCGAAGACGGGCGGCTGCTGGCTACCTCACTGCCTATTTTTGAACTGCGTATGGACATGCGCGTATTAGACGACAGTTTGGTAGGGCAACTCGATACCCTGGCTGCCTGCCTTGCCGGGTATTTTAAAGACCGCAGTAAAGAAGAATACTACCAACGGTTTCAGAAAGGGCTGGAAGAACCGGTAAATGCCTATTTGTTTATTAAGGGCGATGTAAATTACGACGACCTGCCGGTAGTGCGCAACTTTCCGGTGTTGAAATATGGCAAGTTTAAAGGCGGCCTTATTATAGAAACCAAAAACAAGCGCGAACAACCCTTTGGTATGCTTGCCCGGCGTACCATTGGCTACATGCGGGAAAATGCGCAACCTATTGGTATTGAAGCCACCTACGATGCCTACCTTAGAGGAACGCAGGTGCCGCGCTCCATGTACCGCGTGGGGGTAAATACCTGGGTGCCGCTTTTCGACCAGTTTGATACCGAGCCGCAAAACGGCAAAGATGTTTATACTACCATAGATGTTAACCTGCAGGATATTGTAGAAACCTCATTGCGTCAGGCGTTGCAATTGCACGGAGCCGACCACGGCTGCGCTGTTGTAATGGAAGTGAAGACCGGTAAAGTTAAAGCCATTGCCAACCTTGGATTAAACGAACAAGGCCAATACACCGAAGATTTTAACTATGCCATAGGCGAAAAAGGCGACCCCGGCAGCACCTTTAAAATTGCTGCCCTTGCTGCCCTGCTCGATGCCGGTTTTGTGAATGATACCACATTGGTAGATATTGAGGGCGGTAAAAAGAAATACTACGACCAGTGGATGCAAGATGCCTCGTGGTATCCGTATGATACCATTACCCTGGCAAGGGTTATACAAATATCGTCAAACGTGGGTATTTCCAAACTGGTTGACCAATTTTACCGGAAAGCCCCGGGCGAGTTTATTGACGCCTTGCAACGCATGGGCATTACCGAACCAACCGGCATTGACGTACAGGGCGAACCTAAACCTTTGGTTAAAAAACCCGAAGACAAAGACTGGAGCGGCATTTCGCTCACCCAAATGTCTATAGGGTATGAGGTAGAATTAACCCCGCTGCAACTGCTTACCTTCTTTAATGCCATTGCCAACGACGGAACCATGATGCGCCCCTACCTGGTAAACAGCATTAAAGACCTTAACACCGAAGTGCTGCATTTTAAACCCACTGTGCTTAAAAGGCAAATTTGCAAAAAACCCACCGCCCGCAAGGTGCGCGAAATTATGAAAAGCGTGGTAGAGGCAGGAACAGCCAAAAGCATTTATAACCCCAAATTTTCTATGGCCTGCAAAACCGGCACTGCCCGTATTGCCAAAGAAGACCAAGGGTACAGACCTGTTTATCAGGCTTCTATTGCCGGGTTTTTTCCGGCAGAAGAACCCGAATACTCCTGCATTGTGGTAATTAAATCGCCCACATCGGGGCAGTACTACGGCGGCACGGTGGCAGCACCTGTGTTCAGAGATATTGTAGAAAAATATTACTCCTCTAAAACAAAATCGCACAAAGCTATAAACCAAACGCCTAAAGAAGAAATGGCGCAGGTAAAACTGCCGCCCGTTAAAAACGGCTACCGCACCGATTTAACCGCCATTTTTAACCAACTGGCATTTAACCAAAAATCAACTGCCGAAAACAGCGATTGGGCTGTGCCCGAGGGCGAAACCGATACCATGAAACTGTTCAGCATGAAAGTAATAGATAACCTTGTTCCCAATGTAACCGGTATGGGACTGCGCGATGCCATTTACCTCCTCGAAAGCCAGGGGCTTAAAGTGCGGTTTTCGGGGCAGGGGCAGGTGGTTGACCAATCGCCGTTGTACGGCAGCCGGTGCAAAAAGGGCGATGTGGTTTCGCTCAATTTAAATTAAGTAACCCAAAAAATAAACCAAATAAATTGGCTCTGTTACGCGACATATTATATAAGGTATCTCTGTTGGAAGTGAACGGCACTACCGACCTGCCGGTGGCAAAAATCTGCTCCGATTCCAGGCAGGTAATACCCGGTTCTTTGTTTGCTGCCGTCAGCGGCACCCAAACCAACGGACACCTGTTTGTTGATAAAGCCATTGTAAACGGTGCCACGGCAATACTTTGTGAGGAAATGCCCCCAACCCTGCAAAACGGTGTTACCTATATAAAAGTAGAAAACGCCGCCCGCCAATTGGGTATTGTTGCCTCCAATTTTTACGGCAATCCATCGGGCAGGTTAAAGTTAGTGGGTGTTACGGGTACCAACGGTAAAACCACTACAGCCACCCTGCTTTTTAAACTGTTCAGAAAGCTGGGCTACAGCGTGGGGTTAATTTCTACCATCAGGTATTATATTAACGACCGGCAAGCAGAGGAAGCCACACATACCACGCCCGATGCCATTAAACTTAACCAACTGCTGCAGGAAATGGTAAATGCCGGTTGTACCCATTGTTTTATGGAGGTAAGTTCACATGCTATGGCGCAACATCGGGTTAGCGGCATAACCTTTACCGGCGGCATTTTTACCAATATTACCCACGACCACCTCGATTTTCACGGCACGTTTGAAAACTACCTCAAAGCTAAAAAATCGTTTTTTGATATGCTGCCCGCTGGCGCTTTTGCCCTTACCAATGCCGATGACCGAAACGGCAAGGTAATGTTGCAAAACACCGCTGCAATTACCCGGAGCTATGCCCTTAAAACGCCCGCCGATTTTAAAGCCAAAATACTGGAAAACTCCTTTAGCGGGCTAACCTTGCTGGTTGACGGACAGGAAGTGCATACCCTGCTCATTGGCGAGTTTAATGCCTATAACCTTATGGCCGTGTATGGCGCCGCCTGCCTGCTTGACGAGGATAAACAAGAAATCCTGACCCATCTTAGCGCACTTACCGCAGCAGACGGAAGGTTTGACTACGTTTCAGACAGGGAACGAAATATAACCGGCATTGTTGATTATGCCCATACCCCCGATGCCTTGCTGAAAGTATTGACCACCATTAACCACCTGCGCACCAAAAACGAACAGCTTATTACCGTAGTGGGTTGTGGCGGCAACCGCGACCGCACTAAACGACCCTTGATGGCGAAACTGGCCTGCGAACTGAGCGATAAGGTTATCCTTACCTCTGACAATCCCCGAAACGAAGACCCCGATGCCATTATTGCCGAAATGAAAACCGGTATTCCGCCACAACTGGCAGGCAAAACTATTGCTATTACCAACCGCCGCGAAGCCATTAAAACCGCCTGTATGCTGGCAAATAAAAATGATATTATTCTGGTGGCCGGTAAAGGACATGAAACATACCAGGAAATAAACGGCATAAAACACCACTTTGACGATAAGGAAGAACTGATTAACGCTTTAAAACCACCCGTAGCCCCATAATTATAAACAGCCGTAACCTGCCGATATGCTTTTGTAAACCTTACAAAACTAACCAAAAGTGCTTTATTATCTTTTTGACTACTTAGACCAATACGATATTGCCGGAGCAGGATTGTTTAAATACATCTCGTTCAGGGCGGGCATTGCCATCATTATTTCGCTGGTAATAACCATTGTATTTGGAGAACGCCTCATTAAAAAACTGCATACCATGCAGGTGAGCGATGAGATACGTAACCTGGGGCTGGCCGGTGAAGAGAAAAAGCACGGAACTCCTACCATGGGCGGGTTAATTATTTTGGCAGCTATACTCATACCCACCCTGCTGCTTGCCAAAGTACTCAATATTTACATTGTACTGATGCTGCTTGCCACCGTTTGGATGGGAACCATCGGGTTTATTGATGATTATATTAAGGTGTTTAAACGCGACAAAGGCGGAATGCGTGCCCGCACCAAACTCATTGGGCAGGTTGGATTGGGTTTGATAGTAGGCGCTGTTATGTATTTTCACTCAGGCATTGTAATACGGGAAGATATTACCAATAACCCGAAGAAAAACGTACAAAACGAACAGTACCGCTTTACCAGCACCGGAACCGGCGGTAAAAAAGTGGTGGTTGACTACCGCTCTGCCATTACCAATATACCCTTTGTAAAAAACTACCAGTTCGATTATGGAAAGGTGCTGTGGTTTTTAGGTAAAGACTACTATAAATGGGCATTTTTAATTTATATACCGGCCATTATTTTTATTGTAACGGCAGTATCAAACGCCGCCAACCTTACCGATGGCATTGATGGGCTGGCAACCGGCACATCGGCCATTGCAGGCACTTGCCTGGGCATCTTTGCCTACTTGTCGGGCAATGCCATTACCGCATCATACCTCAATATCATGCACTTGCCCAACAGTGGTGAGTTGGTTATATTTTCGGCCGCTTTTATTGGCGCCTGTGTGGGCTTTTTGTGGTACAACGCCTACCCCGCACAGGTATTTATGGGCGATACCGGAAGCCTTACCTTGGGCGGCATTATTGCCACCTTGGCCATTGCCGTGCGCAAAGAACTGCTGCTACCTATTTTATGCGGAATTTTTGTTGCCGAAAATGCATCGGTACTCTTGCAGGTGAGCTATTTTAAATATACCAAAAGGAAATTTGGCGAAGGAAAGCGCATTTTTCTCATGTCGCCCCTGCACCATCATTACCAAAAAAAAGGCATACACGAGGCAAAAGTGGTAACGCGCTTTTGGATTGTAGGCATTATACTGGCCGTTATAACTTTTATTACCCTGAAAATACGATAACCACCCGAAAACAGCAATGGTGCAACGCAAATTAGTCATATTAGGAGCAGCCGAAAGCGGTGTGGGTGCAGCCCTGTTGGGCAAACACCTTGGGTTCGATGTGTTTGTATCGGACAAGGGGGTTATTTCCGATGCGGTAAAAGAACGGTTGCAACATGCCGCAATTCCTTTTGAAGAAAACACACACACTTTGGCGCATATTTTACAGGCATCGGAAATTGTAAAAAGCCCCGGCATACCCGAAGAAGCCGAAGTAGTACAGCAAATACGCAAGGCGGGTATCGGGCTTATTTCCGAAATTGAATTTGCCGCAAGACATACCAACGCCACCCTGATTGCCATTACCGGCAGTAATGGTAAAACCACTACTACCGCCCTTACATACCACCTGTTGCACAAAGCCGGTTTTGATGTGGGTATGGCCGGCAATATTGGCAACAGTTTTGCCATGGAACTGGCTTTGGGTGTGCAGCATCAGTATTGGGTACTGGAAGTAAGCAGTTTTCAGTTAGATGATATTGTGCAGTTTAAGCCGCATATTGCCGCCATTACCAATATTACACCCGACCACCTCGACCGCTACGGCTATTCATTAGATAACTATGCCCGCGCCAAATTTAACATTGCCCGAAACCTGCAAGCCGATGACTACTTTATTTACGGCGCCGATAGCCCCGAAATAACCGCACGCCTCCCAATATACCCCACGCAGGCGCATAAACTGCCGTTTTCCATGCAGCCTGTGCCGCAGGGCATTTATTGCCTGAACGCCAACATAGTGTTGCCAAACGGCAGCCATATTAGTACCGGTAACATGGGCATTAAAGGCCGGCATAACTTGTACAATGCCATGGTGGCCGTGGCTGTAGCCCATATTCTGGGAGCAAACCCCGAAGATATTGAAAACGGCTTATCGTCTTTTGAAGCGCTGGAACACCGCCTTGAACCGGTGGCAACTGTAAACAGCGTGCTGTTTATTAACGACTCAAAAGCTACCAATACCGACTCGGCATGGTATGCCCTTGACGCCATGACACAGCCTGTGGTGTGGATTGCCGGCGGAACCGATAAAGGCAATGATTACAGCACCCTTACAGACCTGGTAAAGCAAAAGGTAAAAGCCATTGTTTGCATGTGCCGCGATAGCAGTAAAATTCACCAAGCCTTTGCCGGTTTGGTGCCCCATATTACCGATGCCCGAAGCGCAACAGAAGCCGTTCAAACAGCCAGCCACTTAGCCAAACCGGGCGATGTGGTGCTGCTTTCGCCGGCCTGTGCCAGTTTTGACCTGTTTCAGAATTATATAGACCGAGGAAGGCAGTTTAAAGCCGCCGTACACCAACTTAAAAACCCGGCATAGAACCATGTAACCCGTTTCAATAATACAAACTCTGAAATCTTAATACGCAATGCAAGCTGTTTTTAACCACCTTAAAGGCGACCGGATAATCTGGTTTATTGTAATATTGCTGTCGCTGTTTTCTGTGCTGGGCGTGTACAGCGCCACGGGTACGCTTGCATTCAGGCAAATGGGAGGCAATACAGAATACTATCTGCTTAAGCAACTGTTTATTACCGGTTTCGGGTTGGTACTTATGTATATAGCACATAGGGTAAACCATTTGTACTACTCCAGGGTGGCGCAGGTGTTGCTGTATGTTTCGGTTCCGTTGCTGGCATTCACCCTGCTTTTCGGGTCAGATATTAACGAGGCCAAACGTTGGATAACCCTGCCGGTACTCAATATTTCGTTTCAAACATCGGATTTGGCTAAACTGGCGCTTATAATGTACACCTCGCGCATGTTATCCAGAAAACAGCACATTATTAAAGATTTCGACCGTTCTTTTTTACCTATTGTGTTGCCTATGGTGGTGGTGTGTATGTTAATTGTGCCGGCAAACCTGTCAACGGCAGCGCTGCTCTTTACCACCTGCATTATACTCATGTTTATTGGCAGGGTACACATGCGCCATATTGCCCTTACCCTGTGGTTTGGGTTAAGTGTGTTTGCTTTGTATGTGGCCGCCGCCACCTTTACCGGTAAAGGCAGGGTGCAAACCTGGAAAAGCCGGCTGGAATCTTATGTCAACAAAGATGCAGAAGAGCCATACCAGGTACAACAGGCAAAAATTGCCATTGCCAATGGCGGGTTGCTGCGCCTGGCGCCGGGTAAAAGTATGCAGCGCAATTTTTTACCCCACCCGTACTCCGATTTTATTTATGCCATTCTCATAGAAGAATACGGACTAATTACCGGCTTAATTATACTCGTACTGTACCTGATATTGCTTTACCGGTGCATACGCATTTTTGCCCGCGGCCCCGATGCCTTTGGCGCACTGCTGGCCGTAGGACTGGGTGTGGTGCTGGTAATACAGGCGCTTATGAACATGGCCGTAACCGTTAACCTTATGCCCGTTACGGGGCTTACCCTGCCCTTGGTAAGTATGGGGGGAACATCGGTGCTGTTCAGCAGTATTTCTATCGGAATTATATTAAGCGTAAGCAGGCATATAGAAGCAATTTCGCCCCAGAACCATCTGGCGGAACCATAAAAAAGTAATCAAAAATAATAAAAACATACAAAACATTGAACTTAAATTAATTAAATAACATTTACCGGTTTATATGTCTCAAATAACTCCAAAAATCATTATTAGCGGTGGCGGAACCGGCGGGCACGTGTTTCCGGCCATAGCTATTGCCAATGCGCTGAAAGAACTGGCGCCCGGGGCAGAGATATTGTTTGTTGGAGCAAAAGGCCGCATAGAAATGGAAAAAGTACCCCAGGCAGGCTATAACATAGAGGCGCTTTGGATAAGCGGTTTGCAACGCCGCTTAACAACCGAAAACCTGTTGTTTCCGGTAAAAGTAATAAGCAGTTTGTGGAAATCGTACCGCATTTTGCGCCGCTTTAAACCCGATGTAGCGGTGGGTGTGGGCGGTTATGCAAGCTGGGCGGTATTGCAGGCGGCATCGGGCATGGGCATACCCACGCTTATACAGGAGCAAAACTCGCATCCGGGCATTACCAACCGGCTGCTGGGCAAAAAAGCCAGTAAAATTTGCGTAGTATATGACAACCTGTACCGCTACTTCGACCCCCAAAAAATAGTACTCACCGGCAACCCCGTAAGAGCCGATATTGCTCATTTGCAGGGAAGCAAAGAAGAGGCACTGCGCCATTTTGGCTTGCAAGAGGGTAAAAAAACCTTGTTTATTACCGGCGGCAGTTTGGGTGCCCGCGGTATTAACGATGGTTTGCTTGCCTGCCTGCCCCAACTTATGAAAGATAACAATGTGCAACTGCTGTGGCAGGCCGGTAAATTTTATATTGACCAAATAACCAAGGAGGTGAACGCCTATGGTAATGCCATTGTACCCCTTGCTTTTATTGACCGCATGGATTTGGCCTATATTGCCGCCGACGCCATACTGTCAAGAGCCGGCGGTACGGTTTCTGAATTGTGTTTGGTGGGAAAACCGGTGGTATTAATGCCCTCGCCCAACGTAGCCGAAGACCATCAAACCGCCAATGCCCTGAACCTGACCGAAAAAGATGCCGCCATAATGGTGCGCGATGCCGAAGCCGCCCAAAAACTGCTGCCTGCCTTGCAAACCGTGTTGTTTAACGAAGAGCGCCGGCAAACCCTTGCCAATAATCTTAAAAAAATGGCAAAACCCGATGCAGCCTTGCAAATAGCCCGCGAAGTGCTGGCTTTAATACCCAATAAAGGTAATCTTAAACCGGCATAAACCAACCAACCAACCGTATGTTACAACTAACCAACATAAAAAGCGTTTTCTTTATAGGCATTGGCGGCATAGGCATGAGCGCATTGGCCAGGTACTTTTTGCATAAAGGAGCAAAAGTAGCAGGCTATGACCGCACCTCTACCGCACTTACCGACCAGCTTACCCGGGAGGGGGCGCAAATTCATTACCAGGACAACATAGCCTTATTGGCTAAAGAAGCCGATTTGGTGGTTTATACACCCGCCATTCCGCAAACACACAGCCAGTTAAACTGGTACCGGCAAAACGGGTATGCAGTTATGAAACGCTCGGAAGTGTTGCAACTTATTACCACACAGTCGTTTACCATTGCCGTTGCCGGTTCGCATGGTAAAACCACGGTTACCAGCATGATAGCCCACCTGTTGCACCAGTCGGGTTTTGGCTGCTCGGCTTTTGTGGGTGGCATTATGAGTAACTACAACAGCAATTTTATTGCTGCAAACAACAATGTGGTAGTGGTGGAAGCCGATGAATTTGACCGTTCTTTTCACCGCCTGAACCCCGATATTGCCGTTATTACCGCCGTTGACAGCGACCACCTCGAAATTTACGGAACCCAACAGGGGGTTGAAGCTGCCTTTATTACCTTTGCACAACAGGTAAAACCCGGCGGCATAGTGCTTATTGCCCTTAATGCACCCATTGTGCCTCAATTGGAAGCCGAAAACCTGCTTACCTACCACCTGTTTTACTCAACCGCCGATGCCTATACCTATAACCTCAACAAAACCAGCACAGGTTTTAACTACAATGTTTTGTGCAACGGGCAAAGATTGGGTAATTTCCAACTCAATATAGAAGGCCGCTATAATGTTGAAAACAGCATTGCCGCCATTACCGTGGCACATCTGCTGCAAATTGAACCCCGTAAAATTGCCGATGCCTTAGCCACTTTTTCGGGTATTAAACGGCGCTTTGAATATGTTTTAAGAACCGATAAACTGGTACTCATTGACGATTATGCCCATCACCCCAACGAAATAGCAGCTTTGCTGCAATCGGTAAAACAATTATACCCCGATAGAAAGGTGACGGTTATCTTTCAGCCGCACCTCTATACCCGAACACGCGATTTGGCGCTGGAATTTGCCCTTAGTTTCCGGAATGCTGCCGATGAAGTGATACTGCTCGATATTTATCCGGCACGCGAAGAACCTATACCCGGTGTTACCTCTGAATTAATTTTTTCAAAAATTCCTAACAAAACCAAATACCTGTACAATTTTAATGATCTGGTGCAGCATTTGCAAAACCATGAACTGGAAGTGGTGGTAACCGTGGGCGCCGGAAACATTGACACCCTGATACCCCAAATTAAAGACCTGATGCTGCAACAACTGCAAACACTGTAAAAACAAAAAAGCCTTTGAATATGCAACCTCAAAAATATAGAAACCTGTATATTTTCCTGGCCTGGCTGCTGGGAGGCATTTTGTTTTCTACCATGCTGCTAAAATCGCGCTATGCTTTAAATGCATCGGTATGCTCGGGCATAAAAGTTAAAATTGATTTTTCAAAAGGCACACATTTTGTAGATGAAAACGGTATAAAAAAAATAATTACCGGCCAACTGCCCAACCGAAATGTAAATTCGGCCGTAAGAGACATTGATTTGGCAAAAATTGAAAGCTACCTCGAAATGAATCCGCATATTGAAAACGCCGAATTGTACTTTGATTTTAACGGAAAACTCTGGGCAGAAATAGCCCAGCGAACACCCCTGCTGCGCGTGGTAAATGCCCAAAACATTAGCTATTACATAAGCGAAGAAGGGCAAAAAATGCCGGTTTCCGATGATTTTTCGGCCCGGGTGCCGGTAGCTACCGGATATATTAATGACAACAACAAAACCGATGGCATTATTGATGCCCCAATTGTACAACAAATTTACAACCTATGCCTGTACCTTAAAAACAACGAATTTTTGAATGCACTCGTGGAACAGATTTATGTAAATACCGAAAGCGACCTGATACTCATTCCCAAAATAGGAAAACAACGAATTGTATTGGGTAATGCCGATGATCTTGAAAGTAAATTTAAAAAACTAATCATTTTTTATGAACAGGCCATGCCCAACGTAGGCTGGAACACTTACCAAACCATAAACCTGAAGTACGCCAACCAAATTTTGTGTACCCGCCGTTAATGTATTATGGTGTTAATGAAATATAAAAAAAGCAAACCAAACAATTAACCTCATTTTGTTGCATCGCTCAAAACCACTGAAGAAAAAGCACCCTGCCAAACAATTATAAACTTCATTTTTAACCAATAAGCGTATGAGAAAAGAAACTTTACCAATTGTGGCCGCCCTCGATATAGGAACCACTAAAATTTGTGCCGTTGTTGCCCGCAAAAACCAACTTGGCAAACTGGAAATTTTAGGCATGGGGCAGGCCGACTCGCAAGGAGTAATGCGAGGCGTTATTTCCAATATTGACAAAACCGTAGAAGCTATTAAACTTGCCGTTGCCGAAGCATCAAAAAAATCGGGTATTAAAATTCACCACGTATATGTGGGCGTTGCCGGACAGCATGTTAAATACCTCCGCCACAGGGGTTATTTAATGCGCGACCATGTTCATGACGAAATTACCCAGGCCGACGTGGACAAACTCATAAGCGACATGCACCGCCTTGCCTTGCCACCCGGCGAGCGCATTATTCATGTATTGCCACAAGAATTTATTATAGATGACGAGCAGGGTATAAAAGAACCCATCGGCATGTCGGGTGTGCGCCTCGAAGCCGATTTTCATATTATTACCGGCCAAATTGCCGCCATGCAAAACATACACCGCTGTGTGGAAAAAGCAGGGCTAAAAGCCGTAGAACTGATGCTGGAACCCATAGCCTCTGCCGCTGCCGTTCTCAACGAAGAAGAAAAGGAAGCCGGCGTAGCGCTGGTAGATATAGGCGGCGGCACTACCGATATTGTTATATTTCAGGAAGGCATTATACGGCATACCGCGGTAATACCGTTGGGCGGTAATATTATTACCGAAGACATTAAAGAAGGTTGTATGGTAATGCGCGAACAGGCCGAAAAACTGAAAGTAAAGTTTGGCAAGGCCCTGGCCATAGAAGCGCAGGAAAATGCCATTGTATCTATTCCGGGTTTGCGCGGCCGGGCGCCAAAAGAAATATCGGTAAAAAACCTGGCACATATTATACAGGCACGCATGGAAGAAATTCTGGAGCATGTATATTTTCAAATCCGGCTATCGGGGTATGAAAATAAACTCATCGGCGGCATTGTGGTTACCGGTGGCGGCGCAAGACTGCAAGACCTGCAATACCTTGCCGAATATCTCACCGGCCTCGATGCCCGCATAGGGCTGCCCGCCGAGCAATTGTCGGTAAACAGCCAGCGCAGCGAATTTAACGACCCCATGTACGCTACCGCCATAGGGCTGCTGGTTAAAGCCATGGAGCGAAACCCCATACCGGCCGAAGAACCCGAACCCGAACCGGCTGCCTTGCCCGCCGAACCGGTATTTGAAGCAATTCCACCGCCAATTGCGCAGGAAGAAACCGAAGAAGCTCAACCTGCTGAAAGCACCGGACAAAGCGGCTCATGGCTCAAAAATTTCCTGCGCCGAAGCCGCGAATGGCTCGAAGGCGATATTAAAGACTTTCAATAACCCCCTTTTTACATTACCTTAAATTAAATAACCCTTAAAATATTTCAATCATGGCTATCAAATTCGATGCTCCAAAAAATCAGCACTCCATCATTAAGGTTATAGGTGTTGGCGGCGGCGGAAGCAATGCCGTTAATCACATGTTCCGGCAAGGAATAGTAGGCGTAAACTTTATTGTATGCAACACCGATGCACAGGCACTGCTGCAAAGCCCCATACCTATTCAAATACAGTTGGGACCCGCACTTACCGAAGGCCGCGGCGCCGGCTCACAACCCGATGTAGGTAAAAATGCCACCATTGAGTCTATTGACGAAATTAAAAAAAGCCTTAGCGGCGGTACCAAAATGGTATTTATTACCGCCGGTATGGGCGGCGGAACCGGAACCGGCGGTGCACCAATAGTAGCAAAAGCCGCCCGCGAAATGGGTATCTTAACCGTTGGTATTGTTACCACCCCATTTTCGTTTGAAGGACCCCGCCGCCTGCAACAAGCACAAAAAGGCATTGAAGAAATGAAAGAAAGCGTGGACACCCTTATTATCATTTCTAACGACAAACTGCGTGAACTGCACGGCAATCTGGCACTTTCCAACGCCTTTTCCCGCGCCGACGATGTGCTCACCATTGCCGCAAAAGGTATTGCCGAAATTATTACCGTACCCGGTTATGTAAACGTTGACTTTGAAGATGTGAACACCGTAATGCGCAACAGCGGTGTAGCCATTATGGGCCTGGGTGTTTCAGACGGCGAAGACCGCGCCATGAAAGCCGTAAAAATGGCACTGGCCTCCCCGCTGCTCAATAACAACGATATCCGCGGAGCTAAACACATTTTGCTCAATATTACCTCCGGCACCAAAGAAGTACTCATGGACGAAGTGGCAGACATTACCAACCATATTCAGGAGGCTGCCGGTTACAGCGCCGATATCATTTGGGGTAACTGCGTAGATGAAGCTTTGCAGGAAAAAATTTGCGTAACCGTTATTGCCACAGGTTTTGAACCAAAAGGCAACACCAAAGAAACTAAACACGAAAAACAAGACCGTGTTATCCTTTCGCTCGACGATGCGCCTACATACAGCACCCGCAAACGCAACCCCGATTTGTACGGCACCACCGATGAAAAAAAACACGCCGATTTGTATAACGAAGCCTCTCATGACAATGACGAAAACCTGCACCCCAAACACCAGGGCAAAGTCAACCACCACAGCAACGAACAACAAATGAAAATTTTGCTCGAACGTCGCAAACGGCTGCGGGGATTAAGCATGAAACTTACCTCTGACCTTAACGAACTGGAAAACGAACCGGCCTATAAACGCCGCAATGTGCAACTGGAAGAAACCCCGCTTTCTACCGATGAAAACATGTCGAAGTATTCGTTGTTTGACGATGAAAAAAAAGGTCCCGAAATTAAAAAACGCAACCCCTTTTTACATGATAATGTGGATTAATAACCCCAACTGCAATCAATTCAGCTTTTCTTAAAGTACGCTTATTTTAACAAACTTCCGGTTTTTGCGCTTCGTGCAAATCCGGAAGTTTTTTTATTGTGGTAAAATCTGCCACCGTTTTGCTTCGTGCAACAGCACACAAAATGCACTGAGTAAGGTAAGGTTGTAAATTTGTAATTTTATTGTCAAATATTCAATTTGCCCCCTGTTTTTATGTTAAACATACAAAAATTATAAACTTACCTGTACTTTTGTAGAAAAATTGTTGGGTGTTACTTACCTGAAACGGCAACATTGCAGCTTTGCGGTTAAGCCGGGGGTGCAAACTACCGGTTTTGTTGTTGTAACCGTGCAAAAAAGTTGCACAAAGAATTGCAAAATTCTGATTCGTCGGGGTGCTGAACCAATCTAAAAACAGCGCAATGTCAAGCAACTATACAACATTTGCCTACAAGTTTCTATCCTTTTTTTAATAATTACCAACCAAAATAAACACTATTTGTTGTAAATTCCAAAACACAATATTATGTGCCGTAATCTATACAAACTCACCATGTCTGTGGCAGTTGTTCTGGCAACAGCCTTGTTTCCCCAACAGCAAGCCGCTGCCCAACCCGGCGCAGTAGGTGCCAACAACCTTAATGGAAGCCCGTTTTCATGCACCAATCTCACCGATTTAGGCGCATTCAGACAGGCGCGCATTCAGGCAACCCAAAGTTCATCGGGCGTAACCTGGGAATTTCCCGCTACTTGTTCTTACCCCGGCGATGTATGGCGCCCTTACGCCGGCGGTACCGGGGCGGTACCTTTCAATACCATTATCCCCCCTGTGGGCGGTACCGGTTCTGCCCTTTACAACAGTGGCAACGGCGGCGCTTCGGGAACATTGGCTGCTACTACCAACGGCAGGTATTATACCTTTAATGTAGAGGATAAACTGGCGCCCAACAACCTGTTTATGTCGGTTTTGGAAACAACGTTTAATCCGGTGGCTATTTCAAGTATAACACAGGCCGATGGCGCGCTTGCTTCCAGAACCATAACCATAACCACTTCCGCCACCCCCGCCACCGGCGAAAATATTTATGTGCGGTATTCTACCAACAGTTTCACTACTTCTACGCTGGTGCAGGCAACCGGTTCCGGTACTACCTGGACCGCTACCATACCCTGGCAGTCAACAACCGTATTGTTTTACGCATATAGCAGCAATAAAGCCCTTGTTGCCATTAACGCCGATGTTACTGCCCAGGGGCAGGTAGCTCACGATATGGCCACCCTCACCCTGAACAACAACATCGGTGCAAATTACTCATGGACACCGGCCGCCGGCCCCATCATTGTTACCAGCACAGGGGGTACGGCAGCCAATACACCCACCTCATACAGTACGTTCACCACTGCCACAACCGGGTTGTTTGCCGTACTAAATGGAGGTACTGTACACACCGGAACGGTATCTGTGGTTATAGTGGCCGATGTAACAGAACCTGCAACCACCCCCCTCAATGCCTCAGCAGCGTGGACAGCTATGACCATTAACCCGTCTGGCGCAAGAACGGTTTCGGGGGCAGCAGCCGCCGGAACGCCCCTTATTGATTTAAGCGGCGCCGATAATGTTACCATAGACGGCTTAAATACCGGCGGTAACTCATTAACAATCGAAAATACCACCCTTTCGGCAACTTCCGGCACTTCCACAATCCGGTTCATTAATGGCGCTACAAACAACACTATTACCAACTGTTCCCTCAAGGGCGCTGTTTCGTCGTCTGTACTTACCAACGGAGCTGTCGTGTTCTTCAGCACCGATGGCTCCACTGCAAACGGAAATGACAACAACACCATTTCAAACAACAACATCGGTCCGTCGGGTGCAAACCTGCCCAGTAAGGCCATCCAGGGCAACGGCTCCACCACAACCACGGCCATCGGCAACAGTGGCATCGTGATAGACAACAACAACATTTTCGACTTCTTTAGTGCAACCACAACCAGTGCAGGGGTTGCTATAAATGGCGGCTGCAATACATGGAGCATCACTAACAACCGTTTTTATCAAACAGCCACGCGCACATGGACAACAGGTGCCCTTCATACTCCCATTGTGCTGAATAGTTCCACAGCAACAAGCGGTGTTCAAGGTATGACGGTCACCGGTAATATCATCGGCTACGCCTCTAACACACAAACAGGCACCTATGCAATGACCGGTTCAACCGGATCATTTCGGGGCATTTCCTTTGCCGGAATCACTGCCGGAACCGTTTCAAATATTAACAACAACACCATTGCATCAGTAAGTTTAACAGGCGTTACTTCATTCGGAACAAGCACATCGTCACCATTCATGGCTATATATATTGCCAACGGTAACGTAACTTCAAACAGCAACACAATAGGCAGCCAATCTGCAACTGGTTCGCTCACCTTCAGCACCAACTCCATCAACTCAACGGATATTTACGGCATCTACAACTTCAGTGTGGACAACTGGACGGCCAACAGCAACAACATCGGCGGCATCAGCGTGACAAATGCTGCGGCATCCGGGACTTATATCATCTATGGAATGCGGGCGAATACGGGCACCTCCCTTGCGTTCAGTGCTACCTCGAACAACGTGGGCGGCACAGTGGCCAACTCCATACAACTCAACTCCACCGGCGCCTCCTCCCAGGTAGTTGGCATGTTAACAAGCAATGCACAAGCCAACTGGACGAGCAACACGGTGCGTAACCTGACCAACAACAACGGTACGGGCACGACCTCATCGGCATCGGTGATCGGCATGAGCGTATCGACCTCCACCCCTAACCACACGCTTTCGCAGAACACCATCTTTAACCTCAGCAATACGAATACCACAGCTGCCACGGTGGTCACGGGTATCCAGTTCACGGGCGGTAGTGCCAACATCGTTGAGCGCAACTTCATTTACGGCCTCACCACCGCCACCAGCAGCACCTCGGCCGAAATTAACGGTATTCGCGTAGCAGGCGGCACCACCGTTTACCGCAACAATATGATAGCCCTGGGCGACGGTATCAGCAATGCTATAGGCGCGGCTGCATCCAATAGTGGTACCACCGGTATTAATGGTATCAACGAGGCATTGGGCACCAATACTTTCTGGCACAACAGCGTGTACATAGGCGGCACGGCTACGGCCGGCACAGGAGCATCTTATGCCTTCAACGGTACGCAAACCACCAATACGCGCAGTTTCAGAGATAATATTTTCCAGAACGCCCGCACCAACAGCGGCGCTACGGGTAAGCACTATGCGGTGAAGATTAACGGCACAACACCAAACCCCACCGGACTCACAATAAACAACAACCTGTATTTTGCCAACGGAACCGGCGCAGTATTCGGTTTCTTCAATAGCCTTGACATAGCCAATATTGCTGGATGGCGCGGCGCAGTGGGGCAAGATGTAAACAGCTTTGAGTCAAATCCGCAGTTCAACAACCCGACAGGCGCCACCCCCGATCTCCACCTGCACCCTACCAACGCAACAGTGGCCGAAGGAAACGGCACAGACTTGGGCGTAACCGACGACTACGACGGCCAAACACGTAGCGGACTAACCCCGGTAGATATTGGTGCCGATGCAGGTAATTTTATTGGTCTCGACCTCGCACCCCCATCCATAACCTATACGGCATTGGGCAATACCTGCTCTACAACCGACCGCTCCCTCACTGCCACCATTACCGATGTTACAGGCGTTCCTACAGGCGGACCTCAACAGCCCCGAATCTACTACCGCAAAAACGCGGGTCCATGGTTCAGCAGTCAGGGATCGCTCACAAGCGGCACGGCTATAAATGGCACCTGGACTTTCACCATTGTGGTGTCTGATATGGGTGGTGTTGCCGCTTCTGATGCCATTCAGTACTACGTGATTGCACAGGATATCTCTGGAAATATCACCTCAAATCCGGCTACCGGTCTTGTGGCCGCCAGTGTAAACACGGTTACAACAGCGCCCACCACCCCCAACAGCTACAACATTCAGAGTACCCTGGCGGCAGGCACCTACCAGATACCGGGCAGCTTCGCCACACTCACTGCAGCGGTTGCAGCCTATAACACCAGTTGTCTGACAGGCGCGGTAGTCTTCGAACTGGCTGCCGGCTACAGCAGCGTTGGTGAAGCCTTCCCCATCACCATCAATGCCAATCCGGATGCCAGTGCAACAAACACGCTGACAATCCGTCCGGCTGCCGGCCAAACGCCCATCATCAGTGGCAGCAGCACTACCGGCATGATTGTGGTGAACGGCGCCGACTATGTGATCATTGATGGCAGCAATGCTTCGGTAACCAACAGCTGCTGCCCCTTGGTTGCTTCCACCCGCGACCTTACGATAAGCAATACGAACACCTCTGCCAGTGCGGTGGTATGGTTGCAAAGCACAGGCACAAACGGAGCCACCAACAACAAAGTGCGCAACTGTATTCTGGCGGGTGGCTCGGTGACCACGTCCTACGGTGTGTGGTCCGGCTCTTCCACACTTGGTACTGCTGCCACGGCAGCCAACAACAACACCGTTATCGAGAACAACGATATCCGCAAGGTACGCTATGGTGTTGTTACCATCGGGGTGAGTGCTGCCAGCAAGAACACCGGCACACAAATCACCCAAAACCTGATGAACAATGCTTCACCAAACCATGTCGGCGATATGGGCATCAATGTTCAGTTCGATGATGGTGCGACCATCTCATGCAACAACATTGCCAACCTTGCCACCGGCAACTCTTCAGCCGATTGTATCGGAATCAGCGTTGGAGGCACCGGTGCCATCAGCACAAGCACAACGACCAGCAACGAAGTGACCAATGCAACGATTGCCAGGAACGTAATCGGCAACTTCACTGCTGCCAGCACCTATAGCGCTGCCGGCATTTGGGTGAACAGTGCTGCTACGGGCACCACCACATTAGCCAACAACATAATCTACCAGTTGAACAGCAACGGTACCGGTGGCGACTTTGCTGCCGGTATTTGGGTTGGTGGAGGCGCGCAAACCACCCGCGTGTGGTTCAATACGGTGGACATGAACAAGACCTTTACCGGAGGCGCCTATCCGTCGTTCGCATTGGCCATTAGTGGTTCCAATTCGGTGGTGGATGTGCGCAATAACATTCTTACCAGCACAGGAAGTACCGGTGCCAACCTGAACCGTGCCATCGGTCTGAACTTTGCTTTACCGGCCTCCAACCTGACGATGGACTACAACAACCTGTTTGTCTCGGGTACGGGTAGTGCCATCGGTCAAACTACGAACCTGACCAGCTCCGGCGCAGTGTCACACACGACTTTGTCCAATTGGCAGACCAACAGCGGCAAGGATGCGAACTCGAAGAACGTGTCTCCTGTGTTTGTAAGCGCCACCGACCTGCACCTGAACACCACCAACGCGAGTAACATCAGCAACCTGATGACCGGCGGCACTCCGTTAAGCGTGACCGACGACATTGATTGCGCCACGCGCAACGGCAGCACGCCAACCATCGGAGCTGATGAATTCAGCGTGCCGGACTGTAGCGGTGTACCAAGTGCCGGCACCTCCAGTCCTGCCAGTACAACGGTATGTGCCTCACAAACCGTGGCAATGAGCAACAACGCAAGCAATCTCTTTACCGGCATCACCTATCAGTGGCAGGTGAGCACGGTGAGCGGCGGCCCGTACACCGATGTGACCGGCGGCACCGGTGCAACTACACAAAACTACACGACCGGTACTCTTACAGCCGGCACCTACTATTATGTACTTCGCCTGCGTTGCGGCAACGTGCCCATTCCCACGGGCGACAGCTACAGCAACGAGGTGGCAGTAACGGTAAATGCCCTGCCTGCGGTAGGCGTTAGTCCAACCGGTGCAACATACTGCGCAGGCGGCGCTGCCGTGGCCCTGACAGCCGACGGAGCGAACTCCTATAGTTGGGCGCCTGCAACAGGTTTGAGCGCTACCACGGGCGCCACCGTAAACGCCAGCCCGAATGCCACCACCACCTACACAGTGACCGGTACAGATGGCAATGGCTGCCAGAACACGGCTACCAGCACCATCACCTATGGTGGTTTGCAGCCTGCGGTGCAATCCGTTACGGCTACACCTGCTACCATTTGCGCCGGCGGCAGCAGCAACCTGAACGTAACGGCCGGAACAGTGGTGAACACCCCACCTGCCGGTGGCAGCATCGCCATTCCGTCCAGCGGAAATGCAACGCCTTACCCGGGTACAATTGCCGTTAGTGGTCTTTCTGGTGGGGTGAGCAATGTGCGTGTCACGATCACCAATTTTTCGCATACGTTCGCCTCGGATGTGGACGTTGTGCTGTTTGGACCCACGGGCGCACACTCAATCATCTTCACCGATGCCATAGGTACAAGTGGTATAACCGGCCGTACATACACCTTCCAAACCGGTGCTACTGCATTGCCACTTACCGGCTTACCGGCATCGGGCACTTATGGGGTGGTTAATGGCGGTAGTTTTGGTGGTTCAGGTACACCTTCTGCTGTTACCAATACCGGCTTGGGCGTATTTAACGGTACCAACCCCAATGGTACATGGAGTTTGTATGTATTTGATGATGCGACCGGTGATGCCGGAAGCATTGGCAGTTGGAGCCTGGAGATTACTACAGGAGCTGCTGTTTCCACCTATAGCTGGTCGCCTGCCACCTACTTAAACAGCACTACTGTACAGAACCCAACAGCGAACAACGCACTGGCGACGACCGCTTACACGGTGACCGTAACCTCGGCGACCGGTTGCTCCGCCACCGGCAACGTAACGCTGAACGTGAACCCGCTACCCACGGTTACCTGCGGTGGTCCCTATACGCCGTTATGTATCGGTCAGGTTTCGCCTATTGTTGGCTCGCCTTCCGGCGGCACCTGGAGTGGTCCGGGCGTTACCGGCACGGGTCCTTACCTGTTTGATTCCGGCGTTTCGGGTGTTGGAACCTTCACACTCACCTACACTTACACCGACGGCAACGGTTGTACCAACAGTTGCCAGACAAACATGACGGTGAATCCGCTTCCCACAGCTACAGCCGGCGGCGGCGGCGCTGTGTGCAGTACAGATCCTTTGCCAAGTGTAACCTTCACTTTTACGGGCACTCCGCCTTTTACTTTCACATACAGCGGCCCGGGCGGCACAACAGTAAGTGGCTACAACAGCAACACCTACACCATTACCAATGCTACAGCCGGAACGTATGCAGTTACAGCCATCAGCGACTTTAACAACTGCGTTGGCACCGACTTCGGTTCAAGCGCTACGGTAACGGTAAACCAGGCGGCAACTGCCAATGCGGGCAGCGCTCAAACAGTATGCGAAGGTGGTACGGTAACCTTGGCTGGCAGCATAGGGGGCAGCGCCACAAGCAGCACGTGGAGTGCGCCAAGCGGCACGTTCTCCGATGCTTCGTCTTTAACCTCTACCTATACACCGAGTATTACGAGCGGCACGGTTACCTTAACCCTGACCACCAACGACCCCGACGGCGCCGGACCCTGTACTGCAGCCACTTCTACAGTGGTAATTACAGTGAACCCCTTACCTGTGGCGAGCATTGTAAGCAATGGAGGCCCAATATGTTCCGGTGGCAATGCGGTCTTTACGGTTACGGGAACGAGTGGTGCAACCTTAACATTTAATACAGGGGGAGCAAACCAAAATCTTTCCCTGAATGGCGCCAATCAGATAATTACTGTTACCGGGGCGACCGCAAATACGACATTGACACTGCTTAGTGTAGCAACATCTGGCAGTCCGGCATGTATAAACACTTTTTCGCCTGCACCAACTTCAACGGTTACGGTAAATGCCTTGCCTGTGGTTACATGTCCGGTCAGCAGTAATGTTTGCCTGAGTACTCCAGCCTTTACCCTGTCGGGTGGCAGCCCAGCGGGCGGCACTTATAGTGGTGCCGGCGTAAGCGGTGGCAGTTTTAACCCGGCTACAGCCGGCGTGGGCACTCATACCATTACTTATACCTACACCAATCCGAGTACAGGTTGTACCAACAGTTGTGCTTTCCAGATTACGGTGAATCAACCCTTGGCAAGTGCGGGCAACAATGGCCCGGTATGTATTGGCGGCACGCTTAACTTGTCGGCAACCGGCGGTTCCACTTATTTATGGAGTGGTCCGCTGAGTTTCAGTTCTAATCAGCAAAACCCGGCTATCAGCGGTGCGACTTTAGCCATGAGTGGCACATACACAGTAACCGTTACCAGCATTGCCGGTTGTACCGCCACAGCTGCAACAACTGTATCGGTGGTAAGTACGGCTACTGCCAGCATTACGGGTAACACGACATATTGTGCAGGCGGCACTATCAGCATTACTGCTTCGGGCGGAACTTCCTATCAGTGGAGTGGACCGGGCGGTTATACGCAGAACGGTGCCACGCTGACAAGACTGAATGCAAATACAGGCATGACCGGTACATATACGGTAACGGTAAGTACGGCGGGCGGCTGTTTAGCTACTGCAAGCACATTTGTAACGGTGAATGCTGCACCTGCTGCCACTATTACGGCATCGGGAGCCACGACGTTCTGCGCAGGCGGTTCGGTAACACTGACTGCCGGTGGCGGGGTATCTTACCTGTGGAACAACGGGCTTACAAGCGCTTCTATAACGGTAACACAGGGCGCTACCTATTTTGTTACGGTAACCAACAGCAATGGTTGTACTGCCAGCACCAATCTGAAGGTAACGGTAAACCCCGTGCCTACGGCAACTATTACGGCATCGGGCGCTACTACGTTCTGCACAGGCGGTTCGGTTAATTTAACCGTTACCGGAAGCGGCACCTACTTATGGAGTACCGGCAGTACAGCGGCCACCATTGCGGTAAATGCTTCGGGCACTT
>MTCR01000165.1 GCA_002212725.1 Sphingobacteriales bacterium TSM_CSM
AAAGAAACTCCACGCCTCTAAAAGCACACCTTACCGCTAAGTAGCAACATAGCGGGCAGGGGTGTTGCGCCTGATAGCAATGGCGTTGGTCGAATGGATACGGTGAGCCGCTCCAAAAATGTATCGGGGTTGAAATCGGCATTTTGCTGTTGCTCCCATTGACAAATACCTTCAAGAAAGGACAATATAATGCCTGTTTCGGTAGGCGGTATGGCGTCATTGGGTTGCCTGCTTACTACCGCAATCAGCATTTTAAGCAATAACGGGGTTTTTATAATGTTTTTGAGCGCATCGTTGTTTGCTATGGCTCTTAAAATTTTACCCGCAACTTCCTGCCCGCTGTTTTTTTGTAAAAATTCTTCAATTTGGGGCAGTTCCATTTGCTGTAATTGGAAAATGGGCGCTTTTTCCCGTTTGGCTATTTGGTCGAAATAGTAACGTTCATAGGCATTGGGGCGGGTGGCAATTATGACAAATACATCGGGGAAATCGGACATAAACCGGCTGATGGCTTTTACCGCTTCCGCAACGTGTGCCACAGCTACTTCGTTTAACCCATCTAAGAGCAGGGTTACTTTTCCCTCTGTAAGCAGATTTTCAGTTACTCCGGCATCAATACCCAATTTCTTTTCAATGAGGGTTTGTATGATATCGCCCGTTTGGAACAATTTTAGTTCTATATAAACAGGGTATGGCGTGTTGGTATCGCCTTTTTCTATGGCAATGGCATCGGTATAGGCTATGTATTGCAGGGATGTGCTTTTTCCCATGCCCGGCTCGGCCACTACTATCATTTGCCTTTCTTTAATGGTACGGCGCAACTCGTCTATGGTACCGCTGCGCCTTGGCTGCTGCGGCCGGTGATGTTTTGGTTGTCTATTACTATCATCGGGTTTATCCTGACCTTGTTTATGCCGTTCTTCTTCGGGTACTTCTGTTGCCCAAAGGTCTATTTTTTCAAACTCTATACCGGCAATAGGCACAAATTGGGTTTGCCATTGTTTAAAATCGGCAATATACTGTTTAAGATAGTTGCTCAGAAAATACGGCTCTACAGCCTGCAAAATTGCCTGCCGGTGTTTATGTGCCGCATACAGGTACATGACTAAATAACTTTGTCCACCTGACCAGAATTGGTTGCGGTTGTAGGAACTGCAAAAATGAGCAAGGTTGTTTCGCAGGTTATATGCCTGCCACAAATGTTCATCAAACACATGTCGGGATGCAGGCATATTTCTGAGCCAATACTGAAAATTACCATGATTTAAATTCAATTCCCGGATTAAGCCATTGGCAATTAAAACCTTGTTTTTATCAAATTTATCGCCAAGTGTAATATTGTGTGCATTTGCCAGATAGAAAGACTTATTAACCAAATACAACAACTTTTTAAGATAAGCTTCAAATGGCAAGGCCAAGGCGGTAAAATTATCGCCGCTTATTTGGTTATCAACTAATATTCGTTCAATGGCATACAATAATTCGGGCAACCCATCTAATTTCAATTCGGGTTTATTGTCTGGAAATTCCAGCACCTTGCGGAAGGTTTCCAATGCTTCGCCAATATTAAAAGCGGGTATCTGAGAAAAAACATCTCGTGTTTCCTTCTCTATTTCCTCCTTAATTCTCTTCCAATTGTAATGCATACACTCCGGGGTTTAGGGTTTGCCTTAACTGGCAACTTGTTTAAACAAGCGCAAGACGGTTACAACCCCAAAGTTGCAAAATAAGTTCCATAACCGGAAAAAAAGTAAACAGTTTTTACCTGCCCTTATGAAAAAGGCAGGCAAACTGTTTAAGTACCTTATTTCCCCGTTAATTTGTTTAGCCTTCCAATTGCGCAAGCGTTTGGCGCACTTTTTCAAAAGAAGGCAGGTCGCCTGCAGAATCTAATACTTCGGCGTATTGAACAGTGCCGGATTTGTCTATAACAAAAGCTGCCCG
Source organism: Sphingobacteriales bacterium TSM_CSM (assembly GCA_002212725.1). Lineage (GTDB taxonomy): Bacteria > Bacteroidota > Bacteroidia > Chitinophagales > UBA2359 > UBA2359. Next base: position 1,945 of record MTCR01000165.1, read on the forward strand.
TTTAGATACGCCTTTCATGCCAAACACAAATTCGGGGTAAAATGCCCCATAAGCCTGGCTTGCTTCCTTATTGAAATCTGATAATAACGGAAAATTGAGTTGTTGTTCTGTTTTAAAGCGGTCTAAAGTAAAGGGCGAGTCGACCGATATGGCTACTACCGAGGTGTTTAAACGGTTGTAATCGGCTAAGGTGTCGCGCATGGCGCACAGTTCTTTAGTGCAAACGCTGGTAAAAGCCATCGGGAAAAAGAGTATAACCAGGTTGCCATCTTTATAATCCGAAAGCGAAACTTGTTTTTTGTCAGAACTAACCAAGGTAAAATCGGGTGCTTTGTCGCCTTTTTGCAGTGTCATGGTGTTTGGTGTTGCTAATTTTTATGTAATTTGCAGTCAATAACAAGTTTTGTCTGTTTTGGTTTTCGGCTTGGGTTATTTTACCGTATTTATTCTTTACCTGCTTTTTAGTTATGACACCTTTAGTTCGTTTTATCTGTATTGCCTTTGTTGTTGTGGCGCTTTTGTCGGGTTACCGGTGGAGCCGTTCTGTTTTGCACCAACCCAAAGAAACAAGCGAGGCGGGTGCGGCGCTCCAATGTTGGGCTTTTCAGCGTGCCTACCCGGGTAAAAACATTGACATGCGCCGCCTTAGCAAGGCTTTTGAGCAACAATACGGCAAGGCATTCAACACCAAAGCTGCAACGGAAGCAGCCGCTACCGGCACATGGCGCTCTTTGGGCCCTAAAAACATTGGCGGACGCACACTTTGCCTTGCATTTAACCCTTTTAACCCCAATACCTTGTATGTTGGTTCGGCAAGCGGCGGGCTGTGGCGCAGTTTTTCAGGCGGCGAGGGGCAGCAGGCCTGGCATCGGGTAGAAACCGGTTTTCCTGTTTTGGGAGTGTCGGCAATTGCTGTTTCGCCCTTAGATTCAAACGTGCTTTACCTTGGAACCGGCGAGGTGTATAATTACCAAAATACAATGCCGGGTATTGCCATACGAACCACCAGAGGGTCTTACGGCATTGGCATTTTAAAAACTACCGATGGCGGCCAAACCTGGTCAAAATCGCTGGACTGGAGTTATACCGATTTGCGCGGCGTACAGGATTTAGCCATAAACCCGCTTAACCCCAACACCGTTTTTGCCGCCACTACCGAGGGTATTTTCCGCAGTCAAGATGCCGGCAATACCTGGCAGCAGGTTAGCAGCGTTATTATGGCTACCGGCATTGATATATGCCCTGCCGATACTGCCTTGCTGCTGGCAACGCATGGCGGCATTGATAACAGCGCTGTGAGCGGCATTTACCGCTCTGCCGATGGCGGAAATTCTTTTACCAAAATTACCGCCGGTTTACCCGAATCTTTTGGGGGAAAGGCTGTGTTAAATTTTAGCCCGGTAAACGCCGGCATTGTATATGCGTCGGTTGCCGAACCTTTTAACAGCATTGGGCTGTATCGCTCGGTCAATGCCGGGTTAAACTGGGAACTGCTAAACTCCGAAGATGTTGCCAAACATCAGGGCTGGTACTCGCATGATGTGGCGGTGAACCCCCAAAACGGCAACGAATTGCTTTACGTGGGTATTGATGTTTGGAAATCGGAAGATGCCGGCATTACCTTTGAACAAAAAACTTACTGGTATAACTGGTTTTTCGGGCAGGTGCCGGTGGGCGGTCCCGAAGGCCCTTGTGATTATGTGCATGGCGATATTCATGCCGTTTATTATTCTCCCTTTACACAAAACACCGCATTTCTGGTTACCGATGGCGGCATTTTCAGAACTACCGATGGCGGCGCTTGTTTTGAGGGGTTAAACGGCGGCTACCAAACCACCCAGTTTTACGCCAACTTTGCCAGCTCTCAAATAGATTCTGCTTTTGCCATTGGCGGCATGCAAGACAATGCCACGGCCATTTACACCGGTTCCGATGCATGGACAAGGGTAATTGGCGGCGACGGGCTTTCGGCAGCCATACACCCACAGGAACCCGATATTTTGTTTGGCTCGTATCAGTATTTGGGTTTGCAGCGTTCCGATAATGGCGGGGCAGACTTTTACGGCATTCAGCCACCGCTCAATTCCGATGACAGGGTTAATTTTGCCGCCCCGTATGAATTAGCGCCTGCTAATCCGCAAATTATGTATGCAGGTTCTAATTTTTTATACCGAAGCACCGATGCCGGGTTAAACTGGGAGCGCACCTCCTCTGTTGCGCCCGATGGCGATAATCCGGTACTTGCCATTGCCATTGCAAACAATAACCCTGACAGGCTGTATTTTTCCACCTCGCCCAACAGCCTGCCCCCGGCAAAAGTGTTTACCAGCATTAACGGCGGCGCTACTTTCCAAAACATTACCGCCAACCTGCCCAACCGGCTGATAACCGATATTGCCCTGCACCCCCAAAATGCCGATATTGCCTATGTAACATTATCGGGGTTTGGCACACCGCATGTGTATATGACCGAAGATGCCGGCTTAAACTGGATACCGCTTACCGACGGGTTGCCCGATGTGCCGGCAAATGCCCTGTTAATTGACCCCGATGCTTCCGAAATTGTGTACGTTGGCAACGATTTGGGGGTGTATTACAGCCTTAATTCAGGCAATAACTGGCAATGGTATGGCAATGGGTTGCCGCATTTGGCTATGGTAATGCACCTGGGGTTTTCGCCGGTTAACCAGAAAGTGCGCATTGCCACGCACGGCAACGGGGTTTATGAGGCCGATGCGGTTACTTTTGCCGTTAGCAGTCAGGCGCCTGCGGGGCCGGGCATATCCAACCTGCAACTCTTCCCCAACCCGGCACAGCAGCAAACAACTCTGCAAGTAAACGCCGCCACAGCAGGGCAACTTGCCTTGCGCGTGTATAGCGCAACCGGAATATTGGTTGCCACCTTTGCGCCGGTTGCCATACATGCCGGGCAAAACAGCGTTGCTTTAGACCTTGGCAGCCTTACCTCGGCAGGCGTTTACCTGCTACATGCACAGTTTTGCCATGCCCCGGTAACTGCCGGCAGGCAATGTGAAGAAAAACTGCTGAAACTGGTTAAATGGCAGTAGTTTGCCGCAAGGGTGTTCATTGCGGCATTGTCATTGTGTACTGCATTTGCATACACAAAGGGCGCTTATTTAGGTCGTACCTTTGTTGGTTATGTTCTTAACTGAATTCCTTTCATTTTACCGCAAAGTTCCGCAAAGTTTTTTTGCGCTTTATGGTTAATGCTTCAAATAGGATAATACCTTACTTTTTCCTGCTGCGCTTACCCGGTTGTTTGGGTGCGGTTTCGGGTTCTGAGTCGGGGTTTACCTCATCGGGAGCGGGCACAGGTTGAGGTTCGGGGCTGGGTGCAGGTTCCGGACCAAAGCCTATGCCTTGCGTGGCGTTTTTCAGGTACAAACCCCAGGTCAGGTTATCGGCACCGGGTTTCCAGGCCAAAGCGCGTTCAACAGCCATTTTGGCGGCGTGTTCCACAACCCATTGGTAGTTCTCCTCCCCTACCGAATGCACATCGGCATCGGGTGCAGGGTTGCAAAAATCAATGGCATAGGGTATGCCGTTGCGAACTGCCATTTCTACGGTGTTAAAATCGTAGCCAAGATACTGGTTCAGTTTAATTACATAATCATGTATTGTTTGAAGCAGTTCTTTATCTTTCACCTGTTTTTCCTTGTCTCTCACATAACGCTCGTGGTGCGGGTTGCGGGGTTCGTACTGCATAATGCGCACATATTTGCCGCCAAGGCAATAGCATCGGAAATAAGTATCAAATACTATTTCTTCCTGCAACATCATAACTAATTGCCCTGTTTCGTTATAAGCCTCAAAAAACTCTTGGGGGTTACGTAGTTTATACACGCTTTTCCAGCCGCCACCGGAGTGGGGTTTCATGTATGCAGGGAAGCCTATGTGTTCAAAAATTTTTTCCCAGCTAAGCGGAAAGGCAAGGTTTCGGAATGAGGTTTCATAGGTATCGGGCGGGCGGTGATTGGAGGGCAGCAGCACCGTTTTAGGAACCGGCACCCCTAATTTTTCTGCAAGGGCGTTGTTAAAAAATTTTTCATCGGCACTCCACCAAAAGGGGTTGTTTATTACAGCCGTGCCCGATATGGCAGCGTTTTTAAGATAGGCGCGGTAAAAAGGCACATCTTGCGAAATACGGTCAATAATTACGGCATAACCGGTAGGTTCTGCCTGCGAAACAATATCAATATTTACCGCTTCGGCCATTACATCGGGTATGCCCATATTGTTTACCCGTTCAATTAAAGCCCATGGAAAGGTATCTTCCATGCCAAAAAGTATTCCAATTTTTCTCATGAGTAGTGTTGTTATGATATGGTTTGAATAAAATAAATTGGTTTGGGTAGTTAAGTAGTTTATCGGTTACATGGCGGCGGGCGCTGTAAGGTTATTTAAGGAGCGAGAGATAATGCGGAAACATAATCCGCCAGATTGGCCAGTCATGTACAGCGCCCTGCCTGATGTCTAACCAATTGGGAATGCCTTTGCTGCCCAGCAGTTGCGCCATTTTTACGTTGGCATCCAGGCAAATATCATACTCGCCGGTTCCTAAAATTACCAGCATATCGTAAAACAGGTCGTTGTTGGCGTTGGGCAGAAAATCTACGGGGTTGTTAAAATATACATTTTCGTCGTAGTAGCCGTCCAAATGCGATCTAATGTCGAATGCGGCGCTCATGTTGAGGATATATTTCACTTTATCGGGGTGGCGAAACCCGAAATTGGTGGCATGATAACCGCCAAAACTGCAACCGGCGGTTGCTACGCGGTGTATGCCGGTTTCGTAGGCAGCACGCGGCACCAGTTCGTGATACAACATCATATCGTACCAGACATGGTTTTTCACCCTGTCGGCCGGGCTGATTTTGCGGTTATACCAACTGAGTTTGTCAACGCCATCGGGGCAGTAAATTTTTATGAGGCCGTTATCTAAAAACCAGGCCGCCGATTCAATGAGTTTAAAGTCCTTATTTTCGTAATAGCTTCCCATAGAGGTGGGAAACACTATAACCGGAAAGCCACGCTCGCCAAAAACCAACATTTCGATGTCTTTGCTAAGGTTGGGCGAGTACCATTTAACGTATTGTTCCTTCACTACAATTAGTTTTTTAAGCCAATAATGATGCTATGTGTTATTTTGGGGCATATATTTGCCCTGTTGCCGGATTTGAGCGCAAAAGTATTGTGTTTTGAGGAAAGTTTTACTTCTTTTTTATGGAGAATCACAAATATGGCAAAACTTACAGAGTAGAAACGGTAATTGACTTTTGGTCTGATGCCTTGAAACGCTATGTAGTTATGGATATTTACCTGCCGCCCGGTTTTGAACCCCACCGCCATAACTGCCCGCTGCTGTTGTTTAACGACGGGCAAGACGGCGAGGAAGTGCATTTATTGCACCACCTCAACAGGTTAACCACCGATGCGGCCATAACGGCGCCTTTGGCAGTAGGTGTTTACGCCGGCGAGCGCATACAGGAGTATGGCGTGGCAGCACAGCCCGATTACAAAAACCGGGGAAGCAAGGCAGGTGCTTACAACCGTTTTGTGATAGAGGAGTTAATTCCTCAGCTTAGCGGACTGTACCATATAAACCTACAGCACAGCAAAAATACCATATCGGGTTTTTCTTTGGGCGGGTTATCGGCTTTTGATATTGCCTGGAATAATGCTGATGTGTTCAGGCAGGTAGGCGTTTTTTCGGGTGCATTTTGGTGGCGCAGTGAGCCGGTAAACCCCGGTTTACCCGATGCACACCGCATTTTGCATGAGGAAATTCGCAAAGCAACACACAAACCCGGCTTGCGGTTCTGGTTTCAATCGGGCACATTAGACGAGGAGGAAGACCGCAACAACAACGGGATAATTGATGTAATTGACGATATTCTTGATTTAAGCGTGGAACTGACCTGCAAAGGTTACCGTCCGTTTTATGATATTGCCTACCTTGAAATTGCCAACGGACAACACAACCTGCACACCTGGAACAAAGCCATGCCCTGGTTTCTGAAATGGGCTTTCGGGTTTAAACCAACGCACAGTATAACATTGTAAACCGGTTTGTTGGCCGGCATTGATTTCGCCGATGCAGCAGGTGCGGCAAACCGTTACTCCAATTGCCGCAAAAATTGAATAAGTTGTTGCATGGCTTTACCGCGGTGGCTGATTTGGTTTTTTACCTCGGCCGGCAATTGGGCAAACGTTTGGGCATAACCATGAGGTAAAAAAACGGGGTCGTAGCCAAACCCTCCTTCGCCCTGTCGTTGCAGGGTAATGGTTCCGCTGGCAATGCCTTCAAACAGGTATTCGTTTCCGTTTAACACCAGTGCAAAAACCGTGCGGAAGCGGGCGCGGCGGTTAGCTGCATTTTGCAGTTTTTGCAATACCAGATTTATATTGTCATCGGGCGATTTATGTTCGCCGGCATAGCGGGCAGTAAGTACGCCGGGTTCGCCGTTAAGGGCTTCCACTTCGAGGCCGGTATCTTCGGCAAAACAGTTTAGTCCAAAGCGGCGGTAAATGGTTCGGGCTTTTTCAAGGGCATTTTCTTCCAGGGTAGGCCAGGGTTCGGGTATATCCTCGGCAAAACCAATATCGGCAAGGCTGAGCAGTTGAAAACGGTTTCCGGTAATTTCCTGAACTTCTTTGAGTTTACCAAGATTGTGTGTGGCAAATACTAATTTCATAGGCAAAGCAGTTGTAAATTATGCGAGTGTTTCCTGAATGTTGCGGCAAGTTAGTATCTTTACCGCCGCCGGACAAAGGTCGGCACTTTTGCCGGTTTCAACAATTATTTATAATCTGAACCCCCGTTTTTATGGAATTAATTTTGGTAAACCCCGCCTATGCGCCGCATGTTGCCCTTATTACGCTTAACCGCCCTAAAGAGTTGAACGCCCTGAACCTGCAACTGATGGGAGAACTGCGCGATGCCCTGCGCCAGTTAGACCAAAACCCCGATGTGCGCTGTATTGTGCTTACCGGCAACGAAAAAGCGTTTGCCGCCGGCGCCGATATTAAGCAAATGGCCAACAGCGGAGCTATAGACATGTTTCAGATTGACCAGTTTAGCACGTGGGACCAAATAAAAAAAACCAAAAAACCCATTGTTGCCGCTGTATCGGGGTTTGCTTTGGGTGGTGGTTGCGAGTTGGTAATGTTGTGCGATATGATTGTAGCATCGGAAACGGCGCAGTTTGGTCAGCCCGAAATTAAATTGGGTACCATGCCCGGCGCCGGCGGCACGCAGCGGCTTACGCGCGCAGTAGGTAAAGTATTGGCTATGGAAATGGTACTTACCGGACGTTTTATTACTGCTCACGAAGCGTTGTCGGCAGGTTTAATTAATAAGGTGGTACCGGTGGAGTTGTATTTGCAGGAGGCGGTAAAACTGGCACAGGCTGTGGCTGCCATGTCGCCGGTGGCGGTAAAACTGGCTAAGGAGTCTGTTTTGCAGGCGTTTTCGGGCACGTTGGAAGAAGGTTTGCTGTTTGAGCGTAAAAATTTCTACCTAACCTTTGCCTCTAAAGACCAAAAAGAAGGAATGGCTGCCTTTATTGAAAAACGCCCGCCCAATTTTACCGGAGAATAAAACTGCATTATGAAACGTTAATACAACAAGCCGCACGCTGTTAAAAACGTGCGGCTTGTTGTATGGCAAGAATTAGTAAATTTACTGCCTGATAACCAGCCTTCCGGTAGAAACGCGGTCGCTGCCCCTGATGAGGAAATAGAAATACATGCCTGCCTCAAGGTCAGAAAGGTCAATTTCTACCGACCCGTTTTGTATGTTTTCAACGGTTTTTACCCGGTTACCAATTAAATCATACACTTCCAACCGGTACGAATCGCGCCCGCTTTGCTGAAATTTGAGCGTGGTTTTGTCTTTTGCCGGGTTGGGCGAAAGTGTTGAACTTATTTTGGTATTATCGGGCTGACCAAAACTGCCCGAAGTTCCGGCATGAACGGCATGACCGAACCCCATGCTGTAAATGAAGGTTATTAAACCAAAAGCAAGTATGTAGAAGTAGCGTTTTACCATAATTGTAGTTTTGTTGAAGGAAAGTTAGTAAATATTAAACAGCAAAGCAGTTGTTTGGTTTAGTGTATGCTTAAAATATTTTACAAAAATGCTGCCAAATGCCATTTTTACCTCAACAAAAGTAGAATAAAAACCGCAAAAAAACAACTTTCAAATTTAACAAATTTTATCAAAACAAAGACATTATTTACATTTTTACCTGCATACTTTGTATTTTGCTGATTTTGAAGGCTTAAAACATTATTATTAATCACTTTGCAAAATATTCTTAACCTTTTTTAAACCCGGTTAACCATTTTTAACCTAATACACCAAACATTTTCCATTAAAAAGCAAGCACACCGGCAATATGCAGCGCAAACTTTTTTATACATTTTTTTTCAGTTTAGCCATCAGTACCCTGTTGCAGGCGCAGGGTATTGCTTCGTTTACCGATAAATTCGGGCGTTTTTATGTTTTTGACCGCGGCATAATTCAAACCCTGGAGCCGCGGCAGGTTACCAATGTACAACTTGGCGGCGATTATCTGGTATATGTTGATGCCCTTAGCCAGGTAATGTATTACCGGAACGGAAAAAAACAAATTTTGAACTACATGCCGCAAATTGAACTTTACAAACCTACGCGCTATTTTATGGTATCGGTTGAAGGCGGTGTGTTAAAAGTAATTGCCGATGACAAAAAGCGCGACCTGGCATTGGGGGCAAACATTGCCTATGCTTATGGCGACAGCATTGTGGCTTTTCTTGATTTTGACCGTTTTTTAAAAATTTACTACCACAACAGCATTTACGAAGCTACCAACGAACCTGTAAGTGAGTTTAAAGCCAGCGATAACTCCATAGCCTATATTACCGAAGGCGAAAATTTTTACCTTGTTTTTAACGGCGAAACCACCCTTTTAGACAATGCCCCGCCCAACGCGTACCGGCTTGGCAACAACTTTGTGGTTTACCTTAACCGGTTTAATGAACTGTATGTATATGATGCCGGAAACACGCAGCAATTAGAAACCCTGCCGCCGCAAAGCTACAAAGCAGGCGATAATATACTGGCTTATGTAAACAACCTGAACGGTTTTGAAGTTTATTGGAACGGAGAAACTACCGAACTGCTACCGGTTGCGCCAAGACAGTACGAAATTTTTGACAACACCCTGCTGTATATTGATGAGCGCGGGTTTTTAAACGTTTTTTATGAGGGTAAAAACCATGTGCTGGAAACCTATACCCCGCCGGCTTTTGCCATGTTCAATGGCATAGCTGCTTATACCAACCTCGATGGCAAACTGTTTGCCTTTTACGAAGGTAAAAAAATTACGGTTTCTGACCAGATTGTAGAAAATTTTTCGGTTCAGGGCAGGGTAATTCAATATCAGATTTTAAACGGCGAAGCCCGCTTTTACTACAACGGGCAGCATTTCTAAGCATCATATTAGTTACAACCACACAGTAAACCAACTTGTTTTGCACCTCAACCATAAAACTTTCGGGCAGCAGCAGGCAAAGCCGCTTATCATTCTGCATGGGCTTTTCGGCATGTTAGACAACTGGCAAACCCTTGCTTTGCAGTTTGCCCAACACTACCATGTTTTTACCATAGACCAGCGAAACCACGGTAAATCGTTCCATACCCCCGATTTTAACTACCACCTGCTGTCTGACGACCTTTTCCATTTCATGCATCAGCATCATATACCAAAGGCGTGCCTCATCGGGCATTCTATGGGCGGAAAAACAGCTATGCAGTTTGCCGTGGATAACCCCGGTATGGTGGAGAAACTGGTTATTGCCGATATTGCCCCTAAAGATTACCCCGCCGGACACGATGCCATTTTTGATGCCTTTGCGGCATTAGACCTTAGCCAAATTCAATCGCGCAACGAAGCCGACGAGCAAATGAAACAACTGGTACCCGATTTCGGCACCAGACAATTTCTGCTTAAAAACCTTACCCGCCACAAAAACGGCACCTATGGCTGGAAATGCAACCTGCCGGCCCTGCAACAACACTACTCCGAAATTCTGGCAAACAGCCTCACCCCTTACGACCAATTTGATAAACCCACCCTTTTTATTAAAGGCGGAATATCGGAAAGATATATTGAACTGCCCGATGACGAAGATACAATTTACCATTTTTTCCCATTGGCAACAATCAACATTATTCCCGATGCCGGACATTGGGTTCATGCAGAACAACCCGAACAGTTTTACCGCCTTTGTATGCAGTTTTTAACCGAACAATAGACTATGCCATGAACAAAACCATCCAATTTTCCGATTGGGGTGAAATACCCTACAAAGAAGCATGGGACAAGCAAGACACACTGCTGCAACAAATTGTGCAAACCAAAATGCAAAACCGGCAGTTGCCTCCACAGCAACAGCAACCTACACAAAACCACCTCATTTTCTGTTCGCACCCGCACGTATATACCTTGGGTAAAACCGGCTCGCTCGGCAATTTGCTTATGAATGAAGAAGTACTTCAACAAAACGGCATAGAATTTTACAAAACCAACCGCGGCGGCGACATTACCTACCACGGACCCGGTCAAATTGTGGGCTACCCCGTTTTAGACCTCGAAAACTTTTTTACCGATATTCACCGCTATATGCGCAATCTGGAGGAGGTAATTATTGCCACCCTTGCCGATTACGGACTGCGCGGCGGCCGCATACCGGGCGCTACCGGCGTATGGCTCGACGACGACAAACCGCACCGCGCACGTAAAATTTGCGCCATGGGTGTGCGTTGCAGCCGATGGGTAACCATGCACGGCTGGGCTTTTAATATTAATACCGATTTAACCTACTTCAACAACATTATTCCCTGTGGCATTACCGATAAAGCCGTAACCTCGCTGCACAAAGAGCTGGAAAACGAAGAAATTAACCCCGAAGCGGTAAAAGAACGCCTGAAAGCACATTTTGCCCGAATTTTTGAGGCATATATCGGTTAGCGCCTCTTTTCACTTCAAAATACAGGACAATTAATTGTATAATTTTTGAAAAATTGTGTGTGTCCTGCGTTAGGGTGCTTGCATAAAACCACCGGGTAAATTATCTTGCAAAATAAACCACTCAATACCTGTTTTATGCAGCAATATTTACCACTTTTGCGTTTATGTTTTCTTGTTGTCTCCGGGCTTTGGACTGCCTTGTTGCCGCTGCACGCGGCAGACATTACCTGGCAGGGAAACAGCAGTAATAGTTGGACTACCCCCGCAAACTGGATTGGCGGCGTGGTGCCGGGTGCGGCAGACAGAGTGTTTATTCCGGCAGTTTCGGGGGCGCAGTCATCTCCTGTTATTGCTACGGTTGCAGGCAATATCCGATACCTCGAAATACAAAACAACGCACAACTTACCATAGCCACAGGCGGCAGTTTAATCGTAAACGGCACCGGCTGCACCGGCGGAACCTGCTACGGCGTTTACATACGCAACAATTCCACCCTCACCATACAACAAGGTGCAACCCTTGCCGTACAAAATACAGGCAGTTACGGCGTATATAACAACGAAGGGCATTTTATAAACAATGGCACTGCTTCGGTCACTGCCACCGTTGACCGCGGCATATTTACCACTACCAACGGCACAACAGGATATAACCCCACCTTTACCAATGCTGGCAACTTAACCCTTTCGGGCATTGGCAGTACCGGCATTTACAACAGTATTGAAAGCGATACTTTGCTGTTCAACAATTCGGGAACCATCAGCCTCAGTAATATCAATGCATCGGGTATTTACAACTATTGCTACCGCAATAACAGCCGGCTGGTGTTTACCAACAACGGAAACATATCGGTTTACCTGTGTACGAACCGGGGTATGGTAAATGAGTGCCGCCCCGATGTCAATACCGCCAACACCGTTTTAATTTTAGACAACTACGGAACCCTTACCATAGACAGCACCGGACAACATGGTTTGTATAACTATAATAACAAAGGTAATTTTTATTTCTACAACCGGACAAATGCACAAATTACCGTGCGCAAAGTTGGTAATGCAGCCAATTTGTATCAGCGCGGCGTGTATAACCACAACCGGCAGGACGACCTGAGCTATAACCCTTATTTTGAAGCCCATAATTGGGGCACCATTGCCATAAGCCGTACGAACTCGCAGGGGCTGCGCAATGAATGTATGAAAAACGAACTAAACTTTACCAATCACCATATTATCAGAACCTCGCGCACAACTGATGGCGGGGTTATGAATTATGCCAACAATACCTTTTCCGAAATAAATTTTGCCAATTCGGGCAGTATTTTTATTGATACCGCAACAGTTTACGGCTTATACAACACAGTTTACCTCGATAAAACCGCCGACACCACCGCCGTACTGAATTTTATTAACGACGGACTGATAAAAGTGGACAGCACCACTTCATATGCCGCTTTTAATAATACCGATAACGGACAACTGTCGTTTAACAACAATGGCACCATTATGATTAGGCGCGCCGGCGACCGCGGGTTGTTTAACCGGCAAGACAAAGACCCCGGAAATTTTGTTTGCAGTTTCCAGTTCAACAATTTTGGCACCATAGATATTGATTATGCCCGGCAACAAGGGTTTTACAGCTACAGTAACCGGCAATTTTTGGATTGTACTAATTTTAACAACATACTTATTAACCATGTAACGCAAAGCGACGGTTTGCGCTTTACCGCCGAAAACAACGGCGCCGTATCTTTTACCAACTATGGCAATATTAACATCAGCAACATAAACCGGCAGGGAATTTACCTGAGTACCGCAACCGGCGGAACCGTTACCTTTAATAACCAAACCCCAATTAACATTACTAATTGCAGCATTAACGGCATTAATATTTCGGGGGTAAACGGCACGGTAAATTTCAGCAATGCAAACACCATTAACATCACCAACATTACCGCCGACGGCATATATAACGACTGTATAAAAAACGATGTAAACTACAACGCACAGTTGCAGTTTACCAACGACATAAATGGAATTATTAACATATCCGATTGTTCCGATGATGGCTGGTACTCGTTTTGCCAACAGGGCATTCATAACATTAACTTGCTGGGACCCGTAAACATAAGCGATGTAACCGATGCGGGTATTATTACCAGTGCATTGGTTAATGGCAACCTTGTTTTTACCAACGGCTCAACCATTGATGTTCTTGGCTGTGGCACCCGCGGCTGGTATAATATTACCGACAACGGCGCCAACATTACCTGCAACAACAACGGAAGTATAAACATTGCCAACACCGGAACGGCAGGCGTTTATAATTTTAGTCGGGATGGGATAATTAATTTTAACAATAACCTGCTGCTTACAGTAAACAACAGCGCCGACGAAGGCGGTGTTTACAACCTTAACCGGAAAGAAGAAGCGCCATACAATTCCTCCTTTAATTTTACCAATCCCGGACAAATTTTCATTAGCAACTGCACCGACCACGGCCTTGTGTTCAGCAACAACAACGGCACACTCAACGCCCAAACATCGGGCTTGGTACAAATATTTAATACCGGATTTCAGGGCTTGTATTGCTATAACCGCGCTTCCAACGAAGCGTTTCCGCTTACGCTTAATTTTACCAACAGCGGCAACATAAGAATAGACAGCACACAGGAACGCGGCATTTACAACTATACCTACCGGGGGCAGCCGCTAACCTTTATTAACAACGGCAATATTGATATAAGCAGTACCCGCTACAAAGGCATTTATAACCTGAGCGATAACGATAATGCCGTGCTCAATTTTACCAACAATGGCAATATTACTATAGATACCACCCGCGAAGAAGGATTGTATAACCAGGCAACGCAAGCCTCTCCCCTGCTTACAGCTCTGCTTAATTTTACCAACAACGGCAACCTGACCATTGACAGCACCAAATTAGACGGATTGCAAAATTTTGGCAATCGCGGTAACATTAATTTTACCAACGGCACAAACGGGGTTATTAACATATCCCGAACCCGTGAGTATGGAATAATCAACCAAAACCGCGAAGACCAGGCAAACTATGCCGCCGTTATGAATTTTACCAATCAGGGCGCCATTGCTGTAAACAACAGCCTGTTGGCTTGCTGGCATAATTATAATGAACGGGGCAACCTGCTGCAAGTACAAAACAACGGAACCATAACGCTGAATAAAGCAACGCAATATGCCTTGTATAACCGGTGCTACAACAGTGTTCCCAATCCGCCCGATTATAGCTATGATATTACCAACCTGCATTTTACCAACAACGGAACCCTTCAAACAGACAGCACCCTGCTTGCCGGCATTTACAATTATGCCGATGCCGGAGATAATTTACAATTTACCAACAATGGCAACATAGGTATTCAACATGCATCGGAGCAGGGCATTTACAACCGCAGCCGCAAATCGGGTACATTTACTCCCGTGCTAACCTTCCGCAACAACGGGGGTAATATTGCCATACAGCAAACAACCCTGCCGGCTGTGTATAACTATGCCAATAACGACTCGCTGTATTTTTACAACAATGCGGGTTTGCAGGTATTGTCATCGGGCAGCCACGGCATTTACAACTTTGTTGAAAATAATACCAGTGTTATTCAGTTTCAAAACCAGGCAAACGGCAATATCAGCATACAAAACACTGCACTCAACGGCATTTACAACCATACCACCCGAAGCGCTTCTACCCAAACCAATGCCTTTTCTTTTATTAACAGCGGAGAAATTCAAATTTCAAACATACTTGGAAAGGGTATTCACAATTATGATTACCGGTGCAATTTCTTTACCTTTACCAATACCGCAAGCGGCGTAATACACCTGCACAACCTTGCCCAGGATGCTTTGTACAACGAAACCAATACCACCAGCGCTTCCTATCCAATGTCGAGCCTGCAGTTTACCAACCAGGGCAGTTTGCTCATTGAAAACCTCACCGATATTGCACAACCGCTATATAATAACAACACCAACAGCCTGTTGCAGGTAAATAACAGTGGCAATATAACCATTTCCGAAGTGCCCAAAAACGGCATCATCAGCCAATGCCTCTATACCAATGCCACCGATTATGCTGCAACTGCCCTTACCTTTACCACATCGGGCAGCATTACTATTGCCAATACAGGCGAAGAAGGGTTGCGCAACATCAACTACGGTGGCGCATACAATTTCAGCAATACAGGCAACATACGCGTTACCGGCGCAGGACGCGAAGGTATTGAAAACGCCGGCTATGCCAATTCGTTTAATTTTACCAACAATGGCAGCATAAATCTTTTTAATAACACATTTGAAGATTTTTACAATACCAACAGCAGCATACAAAACCTGCTTTGTACCAACCAAACCTGCGGACTGATAAGAACCGACGGCAAGTTTAAAAACAATGCCGATTGTACCTTTACCAACAATGGTCTTATTGAAACCGCCTTTACCTTTAATCACAGCAACCAGGGTATTTTTATCAACAACGGCATTATTGAAGCGCCGGTTAATTTTAATGCCACACCGGTACCGGTGCAAAACAATGCCACATTATTGCCTTATATTGTAACGCAACCTGTAACCATTTGCGGCAATTTACCTGTTTCGCCGGCGTTAAACAACCCGGGCAATATTTATACCATTAGCGGCTGGTTTACCAACCCCGCCGCTACCATAAGCGCCGGAGCCTTTAACACAGCCACCAACACCTTTACACCTGCCGCTTTACCACAGGGCAACCAAATTTTGTATGTGCAAATGTATGACAACATTACCGGCTGCAACCGGCTGCGCCCCATTGATGTTTCAGTTTATGAACAGCCGCAGGTAAGCAGCGTGGAAAACGGGGTAATTTGCGCCGGAGATGATGCGCCGGCGCTAAGCGTGCAAAGTGCAAATCCCGATGTATTATTTAACTGGTACAGCACTCCTTCGGGGGGGGCGGCAATATTCTCGGGCAGTCAGTTTACCCCGGAATTGAGTACCGAATTAGCTGCCCTGCATACCTGGTACGTTGAGGCAGTAACAGCGCAAGGGGGCTGCCTGAGCGCAACACGTACCGCCGTAACGCTCAACATATTACCCCTGCCCGCCGCGCCGGTTGCCGTAACCGATACCATTACGGTAAACGAAGGCGACCCGGTTCAACCCTTGCAGGTACAAAGCACCGGCCCCAATATTGCCTTCAACTGGTTTACCGCTGCCATTGGCGGCACACCGGTATTTACGGGTAATGTGTATGCTCCCAACCCTGTTTTGCCCGGTGTTTACACCTGGTATGCCGAAAGTGTTAATTCCGCTACCGGTTGTGTGAGCAGAAGCCGCACCCCTGTAACCATAGTTATTATTGACCTCCCTTATGTACTGTTCAGGGCAAAAGTGCGGTTACAGGGTCCGTTTAATGCAGCAACGGGACTCATGAGTACGCAGTTGCAGGGAGCCGGCTTACTGCCCTATTTTCAGCCGTTTTACGATGCCCCCTGGTATTACCCGGGATACAACGAAGATGTAGGCAGCGCCGCAAACATACCGCCCAATGTTACCGATTGGATATTGCTGGAAGCCCGAAATGCCGCCACCCCCGATATTATTGCCGAGCAGCGCGCCGTTTTTCTGCGCAACGACGGAACCGTAATTGACATTGACGGAACCGAAGGTGCCCAGTTTTTCTTTTTAAGCCCCAATACTGCCTACTACTTTATTGCCCGAAGCAGAAACCACCTTGCAGTAATGAGCAGTGCGCCGGTTACCGTACCCAATTTCCCCGCTTTTGATTTTACCCTGCCTGCCAATATCAACGGCGGAAATACCCAACTTACACCCTTAGGCAGCGACCTGTTTGGGCTTCCTGCCGGCGATATAAATGCCAATGGCATTATTTCGGTTGCCGATTTTAATATTTACATGCAGCAGGCATCCTTTACCAACAACTACCTGAACGCCGATATAAATATGGATAAAAATACCACTATTGCCGATTTTAACCTGCTGCAACCCAACCTCAGCCGAATTGGCGTGCTTCAGGTGCGTTATTAAGTTACAGCAACGGGGTTTAAGGGTTTGTAACTATTTAGGTACTATCTGTAAATTCCGGTATTTTCTCTTGTTCCTTGCTGATTGGAAGCATTGACCACAGAGAGCAAAAAAACTTTGCGGAACTTTGCGGTAAAATGAAAGGAATTAAGTTAAGAACATCACCACCAAGGTACCACCTGAATAAGTACAATGGTTTAATACTTGATTGAAGGTTTAGAGGTTGTACGAAAAGTAAAATTAGTACTTAATTACTTGCAGATGAACGCTAATTCCTTTGCGAGTTTTGCGAACTTATCGGTTAAAATAATATTTTATCCGATAAACACGCGAAACACAAAGCAATAAAAGAGAACATCAGCACAACACGTAGCAACAGATACTTTTCGTACAGCCTCTTAGGCACTAAGTATTTGGCATAGTAAGGTAAATGCTGTATATCAGTGCATTTTAGCCAGTTCGCCCTTCAGATAATCAATAACCTTAACCTCAGTGGCATCCATGTGGCGTTCCTGCGCTAAGTACCAGCTAAGCCAGTCGCCAAAATGAATGAGGTACAACAACCGTTCTGTTTTGGTATTGCCCTTGGCAGTGAGTTCGTAAATACTGTCGGTATATTGCCCGACAATGGTTTTGTTAATGTCAATGCGATAGTTAATGCGTTCATAGACATCAGATGCGCGAAGAAAAACAGGCGCCTGATTATTGTCTTTAGTGCGCCAGCCCACCAGTTCATTGTGGTTCATTTCGGGAATAACATGATGCCAGCAGAGTTGCTTTCCGTTTTCGTTTATTTGTTGTCGCCAACGTATGGCTACCGAGCCATACCCATCCGGGGCATAAATGATGGGCATTTGGTGTGCCAGTGTTTTTGCCCAGGCTGCGGCCTGCGTTTTTATGGCATCCTGTTCGGCATTCAGCAAGGCAATGGCGGCTTCTGTCTGCTCAATAAAATCATTGGTAATAAATCCGAAATGGTGCAAAATAAAAAATTGCTGTATAAAAGAAAAGCCCAAACTGGCTCGTGGCGGCCGGCCCGACGGCAGTTGTATAAGGTCTAAACCGTTTTCCCGGGCAATTTGCTTCATAACGCCGCCGGTGGTAATGCACACTATTTTTGCGCCGCGCTCAATGGCAATTTGCAGGGCGTTGGTGGTTTCTTCGGTATTGCCGGAATAAGAAGAGGCTATAACCAAAGTATGGTGGTTGACAAACGCCGGCAACTGGTAGTTTTTATTTACCAGCATGGGCACCGGCAATTGGTCGGCGCAGAGGTCAATTACCACATCGGCGCCCATACCAGAGCCGCCTAAACCGGTTACCAAAATGTTTTGAATGGGTGCCGCATGGTCGGTAAGCGTGGCATTTTTGCCAATTTCAAGTGCATTGGAAAGTTGCTGTCCAAAATCGGCAATAAGTTGTTCCATTGTCATAGTTGTACAGATTTTATTAAATTTTAACAAGCCGCAAAGATACAAACTTGCAGCATTTAAAAAGGCTGCATCCAATAAATTGTAGCTGCCTGCAAATACTGCGGGGCATTTTTACCTTGTTGTAAGTGGCAAAATTTGACTTTGGGCGCAAAAACCGGATATAAATTTATTTTTTTCGGGTAAATTGCGGTCTCAAACAATGCCCGTGGCAAAACACCTTCATACCGGAAAAGCAGGCGAAAGCATTGCCCAACAGTTCCTGCAACAAAAAGGATACATCATTTTGCATACCAACTGGCGACATGGCAAGTGTGAGGTGGATATTATTGCACTGCTGCAAAACCTATTGGTTTTTGTGGAAGTGAAAACCCGGAGTACCAATTATTTTGGTTATCCCGAGGAGGCAGTGAGCCGGCGCAAGCAATTGTTGCTGGCAAAGGCGGCCAATGCCTATACCGAATTGCTGCACCCCAATGCCCTTGTGCGGTTTGATGTAATATCGGTTACGCTGCCGGCCGGGCAGGAACCCGAAATTTACCACATTGAAGACGCTTTTGCCCTGTATGACGAGTAGCATTGCTGCATAACCGCCACAGGGTTTAATTTTTACCACAAAAATACAAGGATAGGAAACAAAAGGTGGCGAGCACCCCGTATCGCATCGCTACAACCGGCCTACCCTTGCTGCCTTCCGGCCCTGGGGGATTTGGCGGGAGCTGATCGTACAGGACTCGCCGGTGCAAAGGTAAAAATATATTCCGGAAAACAAAAAATATCGGGGCAATATTTTAACAAAGTTTTTCAAAGTTATTTTTAGTTGTAATTTCAAGCCAATTTTACATCAGGTATCAAAACACCGCTTAAATATGGCAGAAAACTT
Organism: Sphingobacteriales bacterium TSM_CSM; assembly: GCA_002212725.1. Lineage (GTDB taxonomy): Bacteria > Bacteroidota > Bacteroidia > Chitinophagales > UBA2359 > UBA2359. The sequence goes on from MTCR01000165.1 coordinate 21,351, forward strand.
AGAGTTTAACAAAAATGAAGATTGGCTGAAGCTATCGGTTTCGGCCATGCGCAAGCATTTGCACCGCATATACAAAGGCGGAGGGCATAAAGCTATTGAAAAACTGCATGAGCAGGGCAAACTTAGCGCCCGCGAGCGCATAAACCTGCTTATTGACCCCGAAACCGATTTTATGGAAATTGGTGCCTTTGCCGGTTTCGACATGTATGAAGAATACGGCGGGTGTCCGGCGGGCGGGGTGGTAACCGGGCTGGGCTATGTAAGCGGCCGCCTGTGTGTGATAGTTGCCAACGATGCCACGGTAAAATCGGGAGCATGGTTTCCTATTACCGCAAAAAAGAACCTTCGGGCACAGGAAATTTCCATAGAAAACCGGCTTCCTATTATTTATCTGGTTGACAGTGCGGGCGTGTTTCTGCCTCTGCAAGACGAAGTATTTCCCGATAAGGAGCATTTTGGGCGCATATTCCGCAATAACTCGGTAATGTCGGGCATAGGTATTCCACAAATAGCGGCCATTATGGGCAGTTGCGTAGCCGGCGGTGCCTACCTGCCCATTTTAAGTGACGAGGCGCTGATTGTAGAAAAAACAGGGTCGGTTTACCTGGCCGGTCCTTATTTGGTGAAAGCCGCCATTGGCGAAGATGTGGACAGCGAAACCTTGGGAGGTGCCGCCACACATAGCGAAATATCGGGTGTAACCGATTACAAAATGCCCGATGACGCTACCTGTTTAGCCACCATTCGCAACCTCATTAGCCGGCACGGTCATGCTGCAACCGCCGGTTTTGACCGAATTGAACCCCAACCGCCGGCCTTGCCCGAACAGGAAATTTATGGACTGTACCCCGAAGAGGGTAAAAAGCCCTACGATATGCTGGAAATTATGAAAAGACTGGCCGATGGCTCGGAAGTACAGGAATACAAAGCCGGCTACGGACGCACCATTATCTGCGCCTATGCTCGTATTGACGGCTGGGCAGTGGGCATTGTTGCCAACCAACGCACAGTGTTCAGAAATAAAAAAGGCGAAATGCAACTGGGCGGCGTTATTTACTCCGACTCGGCAGACAAAGCCGCCAGGTTTATTATGAACTGCAACCAAAAACGCATTCCTCTGGTGTTTTTGCAGGATGTAACCGGTTTTATGGTAGGCAGCCGCTCTGAACAGGGCGGAATTATTAAAGACGGCGCAAAAATGGTAAATGCCGTTTCTAACTCAGTAGTGCCCAAGTTTACCATAGTAATAGGGAACTCTTATGGCGCAGGCAACTATGCCATGTGCGGCAAAGCCTACGACCCGCGGCTGATTGTTGCCTGGCCCAGTGCCAAAATTGCCGTTATGGGCGGCGAACAGGCAGCTAAAACGCTGCTGCAAATACAAGTGGCCAGCAAGAAAAAACAAGGTCTGCAAATTGCCCCCGAAGAAGAAAACCGCCTCTTGCAGGAAATTACCGACCGCTACAACCGTCAAACCACCCCCTACTACGCAGCCGCCCGCCTTTGGGTTGACGCCATAATTGACCCCCTCGAAACGCGCAGGGTAATTTCTATGGGTATTGCGGCTGCCAACCATGCACCTGTTACCAAACCTTTCAATACCGGTGTTTTGCAAACTTAATTTCCTGCAATAACCGTTTGCTGACAACAAGACTATGGGAAAACAAACCGAAATGCCGGTTTATGCGTTATTGCATATATTACCTGCCCTTTTAAAACGCCTTAACTATGAGCGGCTACCGTTTTTTTAAGTACCAACCGCCCGAAGATAACCGCAGCGCCTTTGAGCGGCTGCTCGATATTTTTATGCAGTTGCTCAGTTTTACCGCCGGCGATGTGGCCGAAGCACTGGATTGGCTCAACCAACTCGACCGGAAACACGGCCTTACCAACAACGATTATGGTATGGGCGACTTTATTGAAGACCTTAAGCGCAACGGCTACATACAGGAAAATCCCGTAAACGGGCAAATTTCGCTCACCCCCAAATCGGAACAAACCATACGCCGCAGGGCTTTAGACGAAATTTTCGGTAAACTGAAAAAAAGCAGGCAAGGTAATCATCAAACTAATTTCAGCGGATTAGGCGATGAACAAACCCCAGACCGCCGGCAGTACCAATTTGGCGATTCTTTAGACCAAATTGCCATGACCGACTCTATGCGAAATGCGCAAATAAACCACGGCATTGGCAGTTTTATGCTTACCGAAGACGACCTGGAGGTACAGGAAAACCTGTATAAAACGCAAACCTCCACCGTTTTGATGATTGATATATCGCACTCCATGATTTTGTATGGCGAAGACCGCATAACACCCGCCAAAAAAGTGGCTATGGCTTTGGCCGAACTCATTACTACCAAATACCCAAAAGACACCCTCGATATTATTGTTTTTGGCAACGATGCATGGCAAATAAACATTAAAGACCTGCCCTACTTAACCGTTGGCCCGTACCACACCAACACCGTTGCCGGATTGGAACTGGCCATGGATTTGCTGCGCCGCCGAAAGGCAAACAACAAGCAAATTTTTATGATTACCGATGGTAAACCTACCTGCCTTAAAATTGGCGCAAGGTACTATAAAAACAGCTGGGGCTTAGACCGCAAAATTATTAACCGAACCCTTACCCTGGCAGCACAATGCCGTAAATTAAAAATTCCTGTAACAACTTTTATGATTGCTTCCGACCCCTACCTCCAAAAGTTTGTGCGCGACTTTACACAAGCCAATCAGGGAAAGGCTTTTTACTCGGGGTTAGACCAATTGGGCGAGTTTATTTTTGAAGATTACGAACGCAACCGCCGCAAACGGGTACGCTAGCTTCGGGTGCTTTTATACTTTTTTCCCATTATTTTCAGGTTTATATTTCAAAATGTTATCTTTGCGGCAAACGTTACTTTTACTCCCTAAACACAATCCCAAAATGAAATTAATTGAAGAACACCATATTAACAGTGCCATTGCAACAGCCAACAACCTTAGCGAAGAAGAAATTGATGGTTTTGTAAGCCGGTTTAAAGAGGCGCAACCAATTTTATTTGTTTATCTGCTGGCCGTTTGCGAAGACGAATTAGATGATGAAGAAATAGAATCGCTGTTTTTTACCGGGGTTATTATCTGGTATGCCACCCAACTGGCAGGCGCAAATGTGCCGGCAGTAACATCGGAAACACTGGAGGAGGTAGATGCACAAAATGCCGAACTGTTAAGCAAGTTGTCGCCCGATGATGAGGAAGAAGAAATAATATTCGATTTTGAAAGCTTAGTTCATAACCATGCTCAACCCAACCTTCTGGAATTTGCATTGGTCAGCTCATTTGATGACGAAGCGTTAGACCATGATTCGGCAGGCTTGTTTTTTATGAGCTTGAAAACATTTATTGAATGTCTTGACAAACAAGGAGGCGCCAATGCAGCATAACACCTGTTATTGCTGAAAAAAACAACATTGCAAGGGGTTTGAAAAGTAGCGTTATTAACGCTTTGGAATAATTTTTGCTAAAACATTTGGTTTACAAGGTTTATTACAAACCACTTTTTTTGTTGCTATGAACAACCAGGAGGCGCTTAAACGCATTCACCTTGCCAAACAGGAACAGGCAAGTATGCTCAACCTGTCAAACTGCGGATTGACTGAAATTCCCGATGAAGTATTTACCCTTACCCATCTTACCGAGTTGAAACTCGGTCATTGGTCTGATTATGCCCAACAAAACCGGAACCAGTTAACCCGAATACCGGCCCGCATTCTCAAACTGGCAAACTTAAAACTGCTTGATTTAAGTTGCAATTTGCTGGAAGACCTCCCCGATGAAATAGGCGGGCTGCTACAACTGCAAACCCTCGATATAAGCCGCAACCGCCTTCAACGGCTGCCATTAAGCATTAGCCGGCTTACACAACTGCGGCTCTTAGATGTTGGCTATAACCACCTCAGCTCTCTGCCGGCTTCGTTTTCGGGGTTAACCAACTTGCAGCGGCTGGGGTTAAGCAATAACCGCTTTCAGGAATTAAGCCCGGTTTTTGGCGGTATGTTGCAATTGCAACGCCTCGATGTCAGCAATAATCAGCTTAAAGAACTGCCACCCGATTTGTGTAACCTTGTTTCGCTGCAACAATTGGCTTTAAACGGCAACCACCTTAAAACATTGCCGTTGCATTTCGGGAAACTGGTAAACCTTGCCCGCCTTCACCTCAACAACAACCTGCTAACCGGCCTGCCGGCGGGTTTTACCCAACTACAGCAGTTGCAAAGATGCTACCTGAGCAGCAACGCCCTTGAAACACTTCCGCAACAATTAAACAACCTGCATAAACTGCAACTGCTTGATTTAAATAATAACTGCCTGCAGGAACTCCCCTCCTCTGTCAACCAACTCGGCAACCTCGAATACCTCGATGTAAGAGATAACCGCCTTACAGAATTGCCGAGCGGCATGGGAAACCTCAAACAACTGCAATTGCTTGACCTCAGAAACAACCAACTGCGCAACCTGCCCGATGAAATAGCCTGGCTGCCCAACCTCCAATATTTCTATATTAATGACAACCCCATAGAAAGCCCGCCACCCGAAATTGCACACCGCGGGCTGGGCGCCATACGCCACTACTTTACCGAACTCAACAAGGCACTGGAAAAAGATTACCTCTACGAAATAAAACTGCTGCTGGTTGGAGAAGGAAGAGTAGGTAAAACAACCCTTTCTAAAGCACTTACCATATCCAACTATGGAATGGAAGATGAAAAAAGTACCGAAGGTATTGATATTAAAGAGTGGATAATTCCCAAAGAAGAACTCGGGTTAAATAAAGATTTCAGGGTTAATATTTGGGATTTTGGCGGACAGGAAATTTACCACTCCACCCACCAGTTTTTCCTCACCAAGCGCTCCGTATATATTTTGGTTACCGAATCGAGAAAAGAAGACAAACATGAGGATTTCTACTACTGGCTAAACATCATTCAATTGCTTGGCGATAAAAGCCCTGTGCTGCTGGTACTCAATAAATGCGATTTACCCACCAAAGATCTGCCGGTTAAAGAATACCAAAAAACCTTTGGCAACCTTGCAGGATTTAGCAAAATAAGCTGCCACCCCGATTATCGCGCCACTATTCAGGCGCTTAAAGCCAAACTGCGCCATATTTTTACCAACCGCCAACTGCTGCCGCACCTGGGCACGCCACTGCCAAAGGTTTGGCTGGATATTAGAGCCGACCTCGAAAAACTCAAAAAAGAAAACAAAGACTATATCTCTTACAAAGAGTATATTACCATTTGCCGGAAACACTATATTGATGAAGAGGGTGCTATTTACCTGAGCGAGTTTTTTCATGACCTGGGCATCATTCTCCATTTTCAGGACGACCCGGACCTGAAAAATATGATTTTTCTTAACCACGACTGGGTAACAACAGGCGTGTACAAAGTTTTGGACAACCAACGCATTAAAAACAAAAGAGGGCATTTTACCGATGACGACCTGGAGTATATCTGGCAAGAAGATATCTATATTAACCAACGCCGGCAGCTGCTCTCGTTAATGAAAAACCCGAAATTTGAAATTTGCTTCGAACTGAAAAGCGGCCATTATCTGTCGCCGCAGCTGCTTCCGGTTGATGAACCCGACCATTTGTGGCAACCCGGGCAGGGTGCACTTCACTACGAATACCGATACCACTTTATGCCAAAGGGCATTGTTACCCGGTTTATTGTAAAGCAACACCGGTTTATTTACCAAAACATGAACTGGCGCTACGGGGTGGTTATTCACTACAACAATACCACAGCGCTCATCAGCGAAAAATATTTTGAACGCAAGGTGAGCATTTTTATAGATGGCGAAAACAGGCAGGAAATGCTGGAAATTGTACGCAACACCTTGTACGATATCAACGCTTTGTTTAACAGCATTCAGGTACAGGAAATGATTGCCTGCAACTGCAGCCAGTGTGCAGAAGATACCAACCCCCACTTCTACCCTACCCAACTCCTGCACAAATACCTTGAGCGCGGCATGACCGGAATTGTTTGCGAAAAAAGCCTGCTCGAAACGCAGATTTACCCCCTGTTGCACAATGCCTTTAAAGGCTTTGATTTACCCGAAGATGCCGGAACGGCTGATATACTTCTGGAAAAACAACCCGATAGCGCTACCCCGCAAACCGGCAATCTCCTTACCCCCGTTACCACAGAACCCAAGGTAGAAAATATAACAACAACGGATAAAACAATTCAACCACCGGCACCCCAACCGGCCAAACCAGCGAACAAAGAAGAAAAGAGGAAAAAATCGCTTCTGCCGTTGGTGTTAACCCTGTTTATTTTGGTATGTATTGCCGGAGCGCTTACCATAACCCAACACTTGCCTTGGTATATATTGGCAGCAGCAGTTGGCACAGCCCTGCTATTGCTGCTTATTTACTGGTTGGTTACAAAAATGGGTAAAAAGCAATAGACTTGCTGTGCTTTGGTAATAAGGAGATTATGCATTATAATGGAAATTATTT
>MTCR01000141.1 GCA_002212725.1 Sphingobacteriales bacterium TSM_CSM
ATAAACTCATTTATGACCCTGATGATGTTGATGTTAGGTTGCCATATCTGCGAAATGTTTTGAAAATACCGTGGGTTTTTGCGGATAGAAGCATCAGGTATTTCAAACTTGGCTTCCAGAGGATTGAAAGCAATAACTATGGTTGCTTTGGTGTAATTCTCACGGATAATTTCTTGTGCCTTGATAACAGCATAAAGCGATGTAAGCCTTTGCTGACCATCTACAATTAAGAGATTGGGATGCTTTTGTTTTGCCGAAGTGCCTATGCCTTTGGTGTGCTCTACATTGGCATTTGCCCAAAACAGGAAATACCCCACAGGATAGCCCTTGTACATACTATCGAACAAATCACGCACTTTGGTATCGGGCCAAACAAAGGGCCTTTGAATATCGGGCAAGCCAATATTGCCCAAATCAATTTGCTGAATGAGGGTTGCTAAGTTGTAGCTGACTTCTTTAAATAATGTTGCCATAATTTTATACTGTTTTCTTTTCCCGCACCTCAAATGCCTGATGCAGCAATGCTTTTAGCAGTTGCCCGGTGGCTTGTTGGTTGGCTATGATGTGTTCTTTTAATTGTTTGGTTTTGGCAAATTGCTTTTCAATTTCCGCCACAATGCGTTTCTGCTCGGATAGTGGGGGAAGAGGGAAAAGACTTCTTTCAAATTGCTCGTTGGTAATACTTGGTGAATTAAAACCTACCATTAAATCTTTGAATGAATTATTTACATATGGTGTGAGTAAATAGTAAAAGGCATATTTCAATTCTACATTCAAAGTTTTAAAAACATTAAAGCCCGTAGAACCAATGAAATTTTCTTTCTCATCTTCTACGATTGCAATGTTTTTCAAATACGGTCTCACTGTTGAATAAGCTATATAATTCGGCTTTAAAACTCTTCTTGCACGAGTTGAAAGCTCTCTTACTGATTTCTGCTTTGCTTCTCGAATTATGAAATTCTGATTGTCAATTGCATCAATGTCAACATAGTTGATAATTGTATCGGGTGAAAGGTGCTTTTGAATATCAACATTTTCAGTGTATTCAATTATTTCCCCCAACCTACACCACACCCAACTTTCAGGAATTTCAAACGGAATTTCTTCGGGTTTTATGGGGGGTAATGGTTTTTCCTTTTTTGAGCCCTGAGCCTGTCGAAGGGCGGCTTTAATGCGTTTGAGCAATGCGCTGGCAGGTTCGTCCTTCGGGTCTTGTGGCACCAACTTCCCCTGCACCGCTTCTTGTAATATGGCTTGGTTTAGGTTTTCGAGTTGGGTGAGTTGGTCAGCAAAAAGTTTATCTGCTTCTATTTCTTTCTCAACTAATTTTTTTTCAAGCTTAATAATTTCTCTTTGCTTTTCAATGCTCGGAATTGTTACCATTACGTCAGCAATTCTATTCATTGGCAAGCTTACATTTGCCATTCCTTTCATTTGTGAAACCAATAATTCCTCTCTGTTCCAATGCAGATAAATATGCAGATACTTGGCTAAAACAAAGTTTTCATCATTCGGAATAACGGCACAAAGTATATTTCCCAAAGCAAATTTTCCCTCACAATACTTTACACGCTTCATGCTTGCGTGTCCATGCCCTGTAGATGAAACCAAAGGAACGATAACCGCCTTTGTATCAAACTGAAATTCAATATGAGTTTTATCCGTTTCGCCTAATGCAATCATTGTGTAAGGTCCTGGAATAGCTTTCATTATTCCTGTCTCACCTTTTATAATTGTGCATATATCGCCTAATCTATACTTCATACTTCAACCCTTTTTTGATTTTCCCACAATTCTACTAATTCATGCAATTTGGCTTGCAGTAATTTTTTATTGGGCAGCGCCATTTGGTATTCGCTTACCAATGCCGGAGACAAATTTCGGCTAAGCGCATACTCTACCACTTAGCTGTCTTTGCCTTTGCATAGCAAAATGCCTATGCCGGGGTTTTCGTGGGGCTTTTTAACATTCCGGTCGAGGGCTTCGAGATAAAAATTGAGTTGCCCCAGATGCTCGGGAGAAAAATCTGCTGTTTTGAGTTCAAACGCCACTAAGCACTGCAATTGGCGGTGGAAAAAAAGCAGGTCAATGTAAAAGTCTTTATTGCCCACTTGCAGGCGGTATTGTTCGCCCATAAACAGGAAATCCTTACCCAGTTCGAGCAAGAAAGATTTTAGTTTTTGAGTAAGGGCTTTTTGCAGCTTATTTTCGGTAAAAGGTTCGGGCAGGTTGAGGAATTCAAGTACATAGCTTTCTTTGAAGATATTTTCTATGCTTTGGGGTACTTGTTGCAACGGTGTGGCAAGTTTTTGGGCATTACCCAACATAGTTCTTTCAAAGTACGAGGTATTAATTTGGCGTTCGAGTTCTCTTTTGTTATAGTTTTCGTTTTTACACAAGCGCAAATAAAATTCGCGTTCTTCATTGGTTTTGCAACGAGAGAAGATAATGAGATTATGAGTCCAGCTTAATTCTCTCACCAATGGTGAGAGTTTTGGCAGAAGACTATATGTTTCGTAAAACTGTTTCATTCGCCACAAGTTTTTGTCAGAAAACCCCCTGCTCTCCGGCTCATTGGCTTGTATATATTCAGCCAATTGGGTAACTGTGCTTTTGCCCCAGCCTTCTTTTGCAGTACGTTCTGAAATGTATTTACCTATTTCCCAGTACAGATTGATGAGTTCGGTGTTTACTGCCTTAAAGGCATTGTACCGGGCTTTTTGTATGAGGCGGATAACCTCTGTAAATTTCGGGGTTAACTCATTCATGTTTCAACTCGTTTAAAAGTTCTATCGAAGCCCGAAACGATTTTTCCAACTGCGCAATTATTGCCTTTCTATCATACACCACTTCCTCCGCTTTCTTATTCGGGTTCTTAATATCCAAATCGTAATTGCGGTCAATAATGGTTTGTATGGGCACTTTCCAGGCCACTTCGCTTTCGGTGCGGTGGTTCCACCATTGTTTGATGGGTTCAAATTCTTCAATTCGTATGGGTTTTGTTTTGCTGTATGCCTTTTGTCCATCGGGCAGGGTATGTTCGTAATACCAAATTTCTTTGGTGGCGGGCGCTGAGCCTGCCGAAGTGCCTTTTTCAAAGAAAATAAGATTGGTATTTACGGTGGCATAAGGAGCAAATACCGATTGGGGCAATCGAACAATGGTATGCACATTGCAATCTTCCAACAGTTTTTGCCGTACCCGTTGTTTTACACCATCGCCTGTAAGACTGCCATCGGGCAACACAATGCCTGCCCGTCCGCCATCTTTCAGCAACTGGATAAACAGAATTAAAAACAGGTCGGCACTTTCTTTGGTGCGGTAGTTCAGGGGGAAATTGGTTTCCATGCCATCGCCCACCACACCACCAAAAGGCGGGTTGGCAACAATAATGTCCACTCGGTCTTTTTGTTTAATGGAGTTGTATTCACGGCTCAGCGAATCGCCGTTTTCAATTTGCGGCACTTCAATGTCGTGGGTAATCAGGTTTACCACACTCAGCATAAAAGGCAGGGGTTTCAGTTCGCTGCCTGTTACGGTTTCTTGCAAGGTTTTTCGGTCGTCAATATTCTTTACCTGCTTTTTCAGGTGTTCAATGGCACACACCAAAAAGCCCGCAGTTCCGCAAGCAGGGTCGGTAATTTTTTCGCCCAATTTGGGGTTTACCATATCCACAATAAACTGGGTTACGGCTCTTGGCGTGTAAAATTCGCCTGTGTCTTTCTTGGCTGCCAATCCCTGCAAAATCTCCTCATAAATCACATTGAAAACGTGATGCTCTTTGCTGCTGTTAAAATCAATTTCGTTGAGTTTGTTAATGGCCTGGCGGAAGGTAGTTCCGCTTTTCATATAGTTGTTGGTTCCGTCAAAAATCTGGCGAATGGTAATACCCAATCTATCATCAGCAGCAACCGTCAGGTTTTTGAGTGTCGGGAAAAGTTTGTTGTTCACAAAATTGATGAGTTCATCACCCGTGATGCCTTCATCATTTTCTGCCCAATTACGCCACTGCAATTCCGCAGGAATGTCTGATTTATATTTGGGGTTCAGGATTTCCTTTTCCTTGTCTTTGTCGTCAAAGAGTTTCAGAAATATCATCCACCCCAATTGCTCAATGCGTTGTGCATCCCCACTCAAGCCCGGGTCTTTACGGAAAATATCTCTGATTGATTTTATGGTGCCTGCTATGTTGGTCATGCTAATTTAATTCTTGCTCTGGTTTCGTTTATCAATTCTTGCTTTGGTCATTCTTTCACGAAGACCACCTTCGTTCAAGAATGCTGTTTCCAATGATTTGATTTGTTTAGCCAATAGATAGCTTACAATATTTATTAAGCAAATCATTGAATTGGCGCAAATTTCAAGTTGTTCGTGTTCTATTGCTTTTTTATAGGTTTCGTAGGTCGCATCAGGGGTTCTATTTAGTTCCCTAAATCGCTTTGTATATCTATGTTCTTTGCCCCATATCTCATGTTTGTTGCTTCTTAAAAAATCCTCATAATCAATTTTTAATTCTTCAAGAGAAGCTCTGGCAACATTGGTCAATTTAATTTCCATTTCTTTAGAAGTTCCGGATGCCATGCTGGCTTCTACAATATTCTGCTTACCACTTCTTGCCGCCTGCACCATTTGATCAATAGTCCGGTCATATTTCTTGAAAGCTCTACCAGTAAAATAAATAGTGCCATCATAGATGATTTCCGACTTCTGATAAGTTATCAGATTTCGGTAACCACCGTGTTTGGGGATGAAGCCACCTTTATTTTGGTTATTATCTTCCATTTATACTTTGTGACTATAGGGACTTATGGGACAGTCACACAAGTCCCTATAGTCCCTAAAATTTATGCTACTTTATACAATTCACTTTCCAATTCCTTTACAGCTTTCTCGTATTCCTCACGACTGCCAAATACTTTGATGATTTCAGTTACCGAACCAAATTCATTGATTGGCGGAACAGTCAGGATTTGAATGTTCTCTATGTTTTCAATGCCCTGGTCAGCGTATTTGTCGAGCAATGCTTCTAATACTTTTCGGGCTTGGTCGCCATATTTGGTAAAGTAGTTGCGTTTTTTTAGGTTATTAGCTCTTTCTTTTCGGGTCATTGGCGGTTGGTCGTAAGCAACGTGGCAGATTAAATCAAATAAGTCCACTTGCTTGTCAACGGCTTCATACAATGCTTCCACCATTACACCCTGTTCAATCAGTTCGGCAATGATGGCTTCTTTGCGGTCAGCACTTTTCCACCTGTTCAGAAAATCATCTAACGAAGCAAACTGTTCTTTGATAATTTCTTTGGTATGGTCTTTCAAACTGGTGGTAATGGGTTTACCGTGTTGGTCAAAATGCAATTCGCGGCTAATCAAGACTGATACATCAATTCCGTTTACATAAACTTTTTGTTTAGGCTCTTTTAAGATTTTCGTTTCTGTAGTTGGCTCGGGGTAGCGTTTTGGGGGAGGAATAATTTCTAGTTCTTGACCTGTTTCAGTGTCAATAATTGGTTCTGTATTTTCTTCTTCTTCATTCACAATATTGCTTAAATCGGTTTCTTCTACAACCGGTTTAACCCTGATTGGCTCACCGTCAAATTGAGGGTCGGCAAAAAGATCGGTTGCATTTCTGAAATCTAAGATGGTGAAATACAATTTGCCGTATTCTTCATTTATACGTGTTCCTCTGCCAATAATTTGCTTGAACTTGGTCATTGAGTTAATGTTAGAATCCAGCACAATTACTTTACAAGTTTGGGCATCTACGCCTGTGGTCATTAACTCGGAAGTTGTGGCAATGACCGGGTATTTTTCTTCGGGGTTGATAAAGTTATCTAATTCCCGCTTTCCTTCGTCATTATCGCCTGTAATCTGCATTACATATTTATAATTTCCGGCAATCAAATCGGGGTTATGATTGGCTAATGCTGTTCGCATTCGTTCAGCATGTTCTATGTCCACACAAAACACAATAGTTTTGGCAAATCGGTCGTACCCTTTTAAAAACTCGGTAACTTTTTTGGCAACAAGGTCTGTACGCTCTTCAATAACTAAGTTTTTATCAAAGTCTTTGCGGTTGTAAATACGGTCTTCAACAATATTGCCCTGTTTGTCGGTTTTACCCTGTTCGGGTCGCCACCCTTCTGCATCTACATTTAAAGCGATACGCACTACCCGATACGGGGCCAAAAATCCGTCATCAATTCCTTGTCGTAAAGAATATGTATAAACCGGTTCGCCAAAATATTCGGAGTTACTTGCTTCGTTGGTTTCTTTTGGAGTTGCCGTTAAGCCTATATGCGTAGCATTTTGGAAATAGGTTAAAATTTCTCTCCAATGGCTGTCGTCTTTTGCGCTTCCTCTGTGGCACTCATCAATTACTATAAGGTCGAAAAATTCTTTTGAAAATTGCTTATAAACATTAGCAGTTTCGTCTGTTCCTGAAAGTCCCTGGTAAAGAGCCAGGTAAATTTCATAGCTTTTATCAATTTGCCGGTGTTTAACCACCGTCATTTTATCTTTAAAGTGTTTGAAATCACCTCTGCGTGTTTGGTCAATCAAGGCATTACGGTCTGCCAAAAACAGAATTCGCTTTTTTGCCCCGCTTTTCCAAAGCCGGTGAATGATTTGGAAAGCGGTGTAGGTTTTACCTGTGCCTGTTGCCATTACAAGCAGTATTCTGTTTTGTCCGTTTGCAATAGCTTCTACTGTGCGGTTTACAGTAATTTGCTGGTAATATCTCGGCTTGCGGTTTGTGCCGTCAAAATAATAGTCTTGCGAAACTATTTTCTCTGCTTCGGGGGTTTCAATGCCTTTATACTTTTTGTATATTTGCCATAGTTGTTCGGGAGCAGGGAAGTTGTCTAAACTGATTTCTGTTTCTATACTTCCATCTGTTGCTGTTCGGTTGTGAAATAAAAATCCATCTCCGTTGCTGCTAAACACACAAGGAATATCAAGAATTCTTGCATAGTCTAATGCTTGCTGTATTCCTGCTCTTACCGAATGGTTATTGTCTTTAACCTCAATGATGGCAACAGGAATATTTTGTTTGTAGTAAAGAATATAGTCGGCTCGTTTTCTTATACCTCTGGCGGTCAATTTGCCTCTTACATAAATTTTACCGTCGGTAAACGATACTTCTTCTAAAATCTGTAAGTGCTTGTCCCACCCTGCCCTTTCCAATGCCGGCGTAATAAATTTTGTACATATATCTCTTTCCGATAAGCTTTTTTTATTCATTGCATGAACATGAAAGTATAGGTTATAAAAATAATTATTTGTATTAATGTCTGCAATTACCTTTAATCTGTTCACAGAATTTCTCAAAACTTTTCACAGCTAAAAGTTTTCTGCGTTTGTTTTATACCACTCGTCAATGCAGATATACTGCTCTGCAAATATAATTACTGCAAGTGAAATTACAAGTAAAAAGTTTCAAATATTTTTTTGAAACAAACAAAGGTGGAATTGCTTTCATGGCGCGTGTGGTGTGCGTTATTTGCAACACCGGTCACTGCCCCTCCAACATCCGCCCGATTTTCCGCTATTTACCTGCGCCGTGTTGCTGCGTGTTAGTCTTTTTTCTTGTTGAGGTGAATATCGGCGCCTATGGCAAAAATAAGGGCATTGCGTTTGTATTCATTGGTAAACTGCGAGGGTTCTACGCTGGGTATAAAAGCCTGCAAAGCGGTGGGTGTGGGTACGGGGGTATGGGTGTAGTCAATTTTTTGGCGGGCAAAGATGGAGTACAGTACGCCCACATTTACCTCTACTTTTTCCGAAAAAACATATTGCCCGCCCAAGGCAAAAGAGTGGCTGTCTGTCCAGAAATCCACATCGGTCTGGTATTCGGGTTTTACGTTCCAGTTGCCAAAGGTATAACCGCCGCTAATGGTTAAATCGGGGTTCAGGTTGTAGGCAATGGCGGTTTCTATTTCGTAGTAGTTTTTGTTCACAAAATTTTCGCGGCCGTTATAGTCGGCGTTTTTGGTAAACAGGTAGCGCCCGCCGGCGGCAAGGGTTAATTTTTTGTTGAGGAGTTTATAAGAAACACCGCCGGCCAAAAATCCGGGCAGGTCAGACCGCACCGATGAGCCGTCAATAAACAGTCGGGTACTGTCGGGGTTGGTGCCTTCCACGTGTCCGTCTTTACCGTCAATTACTTTGGTGGTAATTTCCACATCGGTATTCAGTTCGTATTTCAGCCCTATATCCAGCCCGTCAATGGGTTGTATATGTGCGCCAAACATGGGGGTAAAGCCAAAGCCGGTTTGTACTATATCAATTTCGCGGTTGCCGGTGTTTATATCTAATTGGTCGGCTGCCAAATCCAGTATAACGCCGTACAGGGGGCTTACGGTGCTTTTCAGAGAACGGCAATAATCACCCGGACTTATCCAGTCGCCGTAGGAAGTGGGGTAAATGTTTAAACTGCGGGTATGCCCCAAAGAGGTAACGCGGGCAAATACATAGCGCACGCCGGCGGCAAAAGATACCATTTTATTGAGCCTGTACGAAATACCCACTTGCCCGCCGCCAAAAAAGGCCACACCGGTAGAGCGGAAATCAACGCTGTATCTTTCAATAGCGCGGTAGGCGCTGTCAACATTGGTGGCTTCAAAAATGTTTTGCAGGTTGGGAATTATATCGGCAATATTGCGCTCGGTAACGGGCAGCCCTTTAAACTCGGCGCCGCCGCCGCCGGCAATGGGGTTAATACCTCCTGAAATTGCTAATCGTTTATTCTTGTAAACTCCGTAAATACTGGGGAAAAAGGGGGCGCTTACCAGTCCTTCAAATTTGGTTGGAACCTGGTTCATGTATTGGTAATTGCTTATTACCGATGTTTTTTGGCGCAACGACTGGTTGGTAATTGAAAAATGAAAGCCATCGGGTAAAAAGGCGGTGCCGGCCGGGTTGTAAAATACGGCATCCACATCGGTACTTGCACCGCGCGAGGGCATCCGCACAAAATCGCCGCTTTGGTTGGGTATGGCAAAAAAGTTGTAGCGTTGCGAGGCAGCAAGTTGTTGCTCAATACTCAATTCGGAATTTTGGGCATAAACTGTTGTAATGGTGCAGAGTAAAAAGGCAAAGAAGGAGGTAAAACGCAGTTTCATGTGAGTGGTTGTTTTCTTTGTGTGGTATTGCTTAAATGATTGGTTGTTGCAGGGGTTGCCGGCACAATATTGCCCGTTTTGTTTTACCAAAGCGGCGGTGTTGTATTTTTGTGGCAATGCTACAACAATTTACCGAATTTGAAAAGCCAAAAGCGCTCTGTGTGCATAAAAAAAACGGACAGCCTGTAAAGACTGCCCGCTGCCCAAGTAAAAGCGAAATTGCTTTCGCTCAGTACTTAACAACTTTTTTAGCATAAATGTTATTCTGTATTGTTAATTTTACAAAATAAATGCCGCCTGTGTTGGTGCCATCGGGCAAATGTAGTTGCTGCCGGTAGGTTCCGGGCTGTTGTACGCCGTAGTTGGCAGGGGTTTGCAGCAAACGTCCGGTGGCGTCGTAGAGTTCAATGAGCACGGGTGTTGCGGCGGCAAGGGTGTAAGTTACCGCTATTGCATCTGTTGCGGGATTAGGAAAAACCGTTAGTGCCTCGTTGCCGGGCATTGTACCGGTATTAACCCCGCTGACAATATACTGCACTGTTTGCGATGTTCCGGTGCAGCCGTTTTGGGTATAGGTAACCGTGTATGCACCCGATTGTTGTGCTTGTATGGTATTGCCGGTTGCATCTGCTATGGGGCTGCCGTTCAGGTACCATTGGTAAGAGTCGTACCCTTGTGCAACACTAAGGGTGGCATCGGTTTGTTGTACGGGTTCCGAGGCAAGAGGAGGCGCTACGGTTACTTCAAATTCGGCGGTAATACCGCTGTAGGTGTAGGTAATAGTATGGGTTCCTTCGCCGGCAAGGGCGGGCACAAAAACATTGCCGGCAATGCCGGGACCGTCTAACACACCGCCGGTTTCGGGCGACAGTTCCAGTTGTACCTCGCCTGCATCGGAGCAATAGGTGGTGTTTTGTGCGGCAACGTGCACATAGGGTATAGGGTTACCTGTGGTGTACTGAATAACGGTAATCATCATTTCGTTGTTGGTGGTTAACCCCACACTTACGGTAGAACCCGATGTGTTGTTGTATGTTGCCCGATGGTACAGGCCTGCACCCGATGGCAGGTTGTACATGGGTTCAAAATAGCGCACGGGCGGGTGTGCCCAGTCATAATACCCCACATCGCATTGGCAATAGTTGTAATCGAACCAGCCTTCATACAATTGCTCGCCGGGGCCGCCACCCGACTGCCTGAATATGTCAAAATCGGTGCCGTATTTATGGGTGTGCGAGTTGAGCATCCAGATGTTCCATTGCTGGTTATTGTAGATAGACTCTTCCAGAGTATGCACACCGGAAGGAATGGTGAAAAAGGCCGGGCTGTTAAAAAGCAGCAAGTCTGAAAACATTTCTTTTTGCGCGGTTCCCGATGGCTGGGTATATACGTTTATATATACATCGGAGGGTAAAATAAGGTCGGCACTATAGTTAGGTATGTGGTAGTTGAGGTCGAAAATGGTGTTTTCGTTCCAGAAATAGGCGGTGCCGGCCGGCAGGCGGAAATCTTCGGGGTATTGCCAAACGCATACCAGATTGGTACCGTTGCCCAGCAGGGGGTTTTCGCCAAAGAGCGAAACTTCGCGCAAACCGCTGCCGGCATTGTTGGCGGCCGAGTTAGAGGTAAATTTATAGAGGATAAAATGGTGCGACCCCTGGTTCATAAATGCTTCCATGCGTTTTATTTCTATTGGGCCGCTGAAGTCGGGGTCATATTTCAGCAGGTACTCTTTTTCGTCAAAGCCTTCAACAAAAATAGGCCCTACGTGAATTTGAAACCCTTTATCGGGTGGTGGCGGGGCGGGGCGCTCCATGGGTTGCAGTCCGCCATCGGTAAAATATTGGTCAACCAGGGTTTCGGCGGCTATGGTTCCGTTTTGCGGGGCGCCGGCCAATATCCATTGGCGCACTATTTCAATTTCTCTGTCTTCTAAAGGGGTATTGTAAAAAGGCATTGGGCTACCCTCTGCTGCCTCTAAGTTTCCGCCGTCCCATTCATGAATATAGCCGTTGCTTAATTTGCGCAGTAAAAAACTTTGGTAGGGTTGTCCGGGTTTTACCAGTTTTTGCCCTTTGGCGGCGGCGGCGCTGTTTTGAGGGGTAACATTTACCAGATTTGTACGTACTTCGGCCGGTGTGCCGCTCAGGTTTAGCCCTCCCGATGGTGCTGCGCCGCCGTGGCAGGCAGCACACTGGTTTTGGAAAATGGTATAAATGCGGTTAAAGGTACCGGTTTGTGCCAAAGCACTATGGCCATACAACAAGCAGGCACATAAAATAAATGTTATTTTAAAACCGGTCAACCGAATATATAAGTTTTGTTTCATGGGCATGGTAGGAATTTTATGTGATTTTTTGATTTTAATATAAATGCAATTTTGTATTAACTGCTGCTAAAAGCAAAAACCCTGCGGCACCTGTTATTTCCGGAAAGAAAAACGTTTCCACAGGGTTTTTGTTTATGGGCTTTTTTTATAAAACCCGTATAAAATGGTTACTGCTCAACAATTTTGTGAACGGCCGTTTTACCGTCTATGCTTACCTGTACAAAATAAATTCCGGCCGGCAGCCCCATTTCTTTAGCACTAAACTGGTAGGTATATTGCGCCGGGGCTTGTTCGGTTTGTACTAAAGTATGTACGGGTTTGCCCGTTGAGTCATACACTACTACATTTACGGGTGCTTTTTGAGCTACAATATAGGTAATGTTTACCCTGTTTTGGTAGGGGTTGGGGAAAACATACACCTGTGTGCCGCCGTTGGCGGGGTTATCAATGCCTACCGGCTCAAAGAAGAAAGGTTCAGACAGAACGGTGCAGCCGTTAAGGGTAACCTCTACGGTGTAGTTGCCGGGAGCCTGCGGGGTGTAAAAAATACCGGTAGCGCCGGTAAGCACGTTGCCGTTGAAATACCATTGATAGTTGTCAAAGCCCGATGCAGTGCCCAAAAGTCCGCCCGAAAGTGAAATTTCGGGAGCTTCGGGAGCGGGGTAAACGGTAATGGTATAGGTGGCGGTTAACCCTTCGGCGGTGTAATGAATTTCATGTTCGCCTACACCGGCTGCCGAGGGCACAAATTGTCCGTCAACCACGCCGGGGCCGTCTAACACACCCCCTTCGGGAATGAGGTTTAATGCAGGAGCATTTGCCGTTACGCAATAACCATCGGCAATATTGGTAATTCCCACAAACGGTATAGGTTCACCTTCGGTATATTGCGCCATAAAGAGCATCATTTCGTCGTTGGTGGTTAGTCCAAAACTCACCCAACTGTCGGAGGTGTTGTTAAATTTGGCTTCCTGCACCAGCCCGGTGCCGGCGGGTATGGTATAAAACGGTTCGTAATATTTTACGGGCGGGTGCTCCCAGTCATAGTAGCCCAGGTTGCAGTTGCAGTATTCATAGTCCATAAATCCTTCAAATATTTGTTCGCCTTTATCGCCTGAGGGAGTTTTTACGTACAGGTCGTAGTCGGTTCCGTATTTATGGGTGTGGGTGGTAAGCATCCACATATTTACCTGCGGGCCGGTATCCCAGTTGTCGGTTAAGGTCCACTCGCCCGGAGGCAGGGTAAAGAAACCGCCTACCGAAGGGGGCCACAGGGTATTTTCGTTATAGAGTACCAAATCCGATTTCATTTCCTGTAAAGCCGTACCGTAGGGTTGTGTATGTATATTAAGGTACATATCGGCGGGCATAATTAAACCTGCACTGTAATTGGGTACGTGGTAATTAAGGTTGAGCACGGTATTTCCGTCCCATCGGAAGGCGGTACCTGCCGGAAGCCGGATATCTACATCGTTTTGCCAGCCTGCCACAAAGCGGTTGTTATCGGGGTCAAGGGCGGTGCTTACAATATTTACCGGCCGTAATCCCTGCGGCGCTTCGTTGGCGGCCGTTATGTTGTCATATTTGTACAAAATGAAGTGGTGCGATTCGTCGTTCATTTTCAGGTTGAGGCGGGTAACTTCAAATGATTCCGGAAAATCAAGCTCGTATTTTATATCGTACTCTACCTCCTGTGATGGTGCCAGGAAAAGCGGCCCCAAATGCAACTGAAAACCTTGCCCTTCGGCAGGCGGTGCCGGTCTTTGCAACGTGGGCAGTCCGCCGTCGTTGTAGTAATCAAGAATTAACTGTTGGTCAACGGTGTAGCCCAATGCGCTTTCATCAAGTGCGGCGCCGCCAAAAATCCATTGGCGTATCATTTCCAGTTCAATATTGGTTAGCGGTTGCACTCCCCCGCCGTAGGGAGGCATGGAACTGCCTTCTTCGGGGCTTAATACGCCATTGTCATAAGAGTGAATTAAGCCGTTATTGGCTTTAAGCAGCAGAAAACTGCGGTACGGATGCCCCGGATATATTAATTTATACCCTTTGCTTTGGGCGGCCGTGTTGTTGGGGGTAATGCCAACTATTTTACCATAGACTTCGGCAGCAGAGCCGCTTAAATCCAGGTTGCCGGTTGGATTGGCGTAGTTGTGGCAGGTGGCGGCACACTTAGACTGAATAATGGGATATACCCGGTCGGTATATACACCGCTTTGGGCATAAAGAAACGATGTTGCTTGTACACACAGCAACAAAACCCATGAATAAAAAACAACAGTTGTAATTTTACCTCTCATTGCAAAATTATTTTACTTATAAAAGTGTTTTCAGATATTTTTTGAACCGTTTCAATGCGTGCAGGCTATTAAAAGCCTAAAGTTACGGCAATTTACGCACAAAACAACATTACGTGGCAAAACTTGTTTTGCAAAACTGTTTTTTTACTATTCTGAAACAATTATTGTAGTAAAAAAAGAAAACAAGTAGGCAAAAAACAAAAAAAGCCATACCTTTAGGAGTAATTTTCAAGTAAAACCATTAATAAATTAACTCATGGAAAACTTAAATTTTTACTACCGCATGGTAGAGGAATGTATTAGCCGTTTGGGGGTTGACCCTGTTTCCACCCGCGGGCAGGAAGAGGGGCAATGGTCTTTGGTAAAAGGCTCTGCAAAAGTATGGCTCGATTTATGGAATATTGAAAAAGAAGGCCGCGCTTATTTTCAGGTGCTTTCGCCCGTGCTAAAAACTACTGATATTGCCGCCGAGCGCAAGGCAGAGTTTTACGAAGAACTGCTTAAAATTAACCACTCTTTGTATGGTGTTGCCTTTACCGTTTACAATGACTTTGTGTGGATTAAAGTTATACGCGAAGCTATTGGCATGGATAGTAACGAAGCCATGGCCATGATTAGCCGCGTTGGCACTTACTCCGATGAATACGATGATTACCTCAAAAACAAATACCTGCCGCCGCAACCGCCTTCGGCTGCTCCTGCTCCGCCGCCGGCAAGCTAACCATTTATTGGCAATTACCTTTATTACAGCGCAAAACAGTTTGTTAAAAGAGCAAAAGCGGGTTTTCAGCGTAAAATAACGCTGCCCTCCGGCTCGTTTAACAAACTGTTTGTATTTAACAAAACACCGCCCCCTGAAACCGGCATCGGGATAGTTTTACCAAACTTACCGGCCGGCAAACCACACCAACCTGTATTCATCTAATAAAACCAAACAGGCTATGCAAAAAACACTTCCGCCTTCTTTTGTTGCCAACAAGAAGTTTTTACTGCAGCCCCGGCGCATTGTACGGCCTGCCCGCACCACTGCCCCGCCGCCGGCAGCGCCCCGCCAATTGCAAAGCGGCCTGGCGCCCTACACCGGCAACTGGGGTTTTGCCGAAGCGGCGCACCTCCTTAACCGCACCACCTTTGGCGCTACCCTGCAAGACATTAACACCCTGCTCACCATGTCTGTGAGCAATGCCGTAGATATGCTGCTGAACCCGGCAGTAGCCCCGCCACCGCCACCGGTAAACAACTACAACGGCGATGTAATTAACGACCCCGATGTGCCGCTGGGCGAAACCTGGGTAAACGCCCCTTATACCGAAACCGTTGAAATTATTTACGGCAGGTTTATTTCTTTAAAAACCTGGTGGTACTACAATATGCGCTACCAATCGCTCCACATCATTGAAAAACTGCTCCTGTTCTGGCATAACCACTTTGCCACCCAGGCCGGCGAAATATTTGAACCCCGCATTACCTACCGCCACCTGCAAACGCTCAGGCAACACGCATTGGGCAACTTTAAAGACATGACCAGAGCCGTAACCTTAGATACCCAAATGCTTCTGTACCTCAACGGCGCTTTTAACGTGGCCTCCGCTCCCGATGAAAACTACGCCCGCGAACTACAGGAACTCTTTTGCATAGGAAAAGGCCCCGGCTCGCAATATACCGAAGAAGATGTACAGGCCGCCGCCCGTGTACTCACCGGCTGGACAATTAACCCTTTCGACCTGAGTACCGTTTTTTGGGCGCCCAACCACGATACCGGAAACAAACAATTTTCTGCCTTCTACGGCAATACAATTATTGCCGGACAGGCAGGCGCAAACGGAGCCAATGAATTAGACCAATTGCTCAACATGATTTTTGATACGCAGGAGTGCGCCCTGTTTATCTGCCGCGAGTTGTACCGCTTTTTTGTATATCACCAAATTGACGAAGATACCGAAATAAATGTAATTGCCCCGCTGGCCGATGTTTTCAGAGATAATAACTACGATATACTGCCCGTTTTAAACACCTTATTTAAAAGCGAACACTTTTTTGATACGCTAAACCGCGCCGCTGTTATTAAAAGCCCCGTTGATTACATGATAGGGCAGGCAAGGGTGTTTAATATGCCATTTCCGCCGCCAACGCTCTATAACGAGTCGTGGGTTTTCGGGCAGGCTTTGGAGGGCATTTTTGACCAGTTTAAACAAGTACCCGGCGACCCGCCCGATGTGGCCGGCTGGCCGGCATTTTATCAGGAACCCCAGTTTGATAAACTTTGGATAACTACCGACTCATACCCGCGCCGCCTGCAGGTTGCCGATTACCTGCTTTATGTAGGCTATTACTATACCGATACCGAAGCCGTAAAAATTGACCCTATTGCCTTTACCGCCTCTCTCAACAACCCCGCCGATATTAACGACCTTATTTACGAAGTAACCAACCTGTTTTTGGCTTACCCCGTTGGACAGGAGGTAAAAGACCAGCTAAAGGCTATCTTGCTATCGGGACAAACGTCTGATTATTACTGGACGCTTGCCTGGAACTACCTCCTCGACAACCCTGCCGACGAAACGGCTTATGTGCTGGTGTACACCCGCCTGGCCGGCATGTACCGCTACCTCCTGCAACTGGAAGAATACCAACTTATGTAAACCCCCAAACTTTTTGTTTAACCAACCATAACCGGCTCTATTAGCATTATGAAACGCAGGCATTTTATAAAATCGGCAGCCACCGCAGGCGTGGTATTACCCGCCATTTTCGATGGCTTTTTCATGAAAGCTTTTGCCTCATCGCCTTTGGTTAAGGCGCTGCAGCAGGCTGCTACCGATACCGACCATGTGCTGGTACTCATTCAACTGGGCGGCGGAAACGACGGGCTGAATACCCTCATACCCTTAGACCAATACAGCGCCCTGTACAGCGCACGGCCACAGGTTATTTTGCCCGAAAGCAGTATTTTACCCCTCGCAGGAGCAGATAACGCCGGCCTGCACCCCGCCATGGGCGCACTTCAAAACCTGTATAACGAAGGAAAAGTGTCCATTGTGCAAAGTGTAGGATACCCCAACCAAAATTTCTCCCATTTCAGAAGCACCGATATTTGGATGACCGGCGCCGATGCCGGCCAAAACCTGAATACCGGCTGGATGGGCCGCTACCTGCACTATGAATACCCCAACTACCCCGATGATTACCCCAATGATACCATGCCCGACCCGCCGGCCATTGAAATTGGCGGCACCCAATCACTTACTTTTATGGGACCTGTTACCGGTATGGCCTATGCCATTGCCGACCCCAACTTTTTCTATGAGTTTGTAAGCGGCATACAAACCCCCTCGGCGCCTACCCCGGCAGGCGAACAACTCGATTATGTAAGGCTCATCTCCAGGCAATCGCAAGTGTATGGGCAGCGAATTAAAGAGGCCTCCGATGCCATTACCGCACAGGCAACCTACCCCGATGATAACAACCTGGCACAACAGCTGCGCATTGTAGCACGCCTTATTGCCGGCGGTATGCAAACACGCGTGTATATGGTACACATAAATGGATTTGATACGCACGACAGCCAGGTAGAAAACGACGACCATACCACCGGCGAACATGCCCTGCTCCTTCAATACCTCTCCGATGCCATTGCCGCTTTCCAAAACGACCTGCAGTTTTTAAACATTGCCGACCGCGTTCTTGCCATGACTTTTTCGGAGTTTGGCCGCCGCATTATTGGCAACGACAGCCTTGGAACCGACCATGGCGCTGCAGCACCTATGTTTATTGTAGGCAATGCCGTACAACCCGGCATATTGGGCAGCAACCCGGTTATACCGGCCTTTGCCACCGAAGACGACAATATTCCCATGCAATATGATTTCCGCTCGGTGTATGCTACCCTGCTGCGCAATTGGTTTTGCCTGCCCGATACCGACCTGGTATCGGTTATGCTGCAAGATTTTCCGGTTCTGCCCCTGATTGCCGCTTCCGATTGTGCCAACACCGCACTGCACGAGCTGCATCAGCAAACAGGGTTAACCCTGATACAGGCACAGCCCAACCCGTTTGCCCAACAAACCACCGTTTCTTTTACCAATACCGACCAACCGGCGCTTATACAGGTTTTTGACAGCCGCGGACAATTGGTGCAAACCTTGGCCAACGGCCGTTTTCCGGCCGGTACCAACACCTTGGTCTGGAACGCCGAAAAACTGCCTGCAGGCATTTATTACCTGCGGCTGCAAAACGGGTTCCGGCAGCAGGTAAAGGCAGTGGTAAAATTGTAATATTTTGCCCTTTCCAAACCCAACGGCGGTACAGGTATTAACAATAAATGCCTATCTTGTGGCAAATATCCGTTATGCCATTAATTGTATATAAATCATCGGCGGGTTCGGGTAAAACTTATACCCTGGTACGTGAGTACCTGCGCCTGCTTATACTCAACCCTTCAGCGTTCCGAAACATTTTGGCCGTTACCTTTACCAACAAGGCCACTGCCGAAATGAAAAGCCGCATTTTATCGGCTTTAAACAGGCTGAGCACCGGCAGTTTTAATGATTTGGAAGAAAGCCTGTTGCAAGACCTGTATGGCAATTTCTTACATACCAATGCCGACCGCGAAAAATATATCCTCCAAATAAGAACAAATGCCCGGCAGGCGCTGCAAAACATTTTGCACAGCTACTCCGAGTTCAGCATTAGTACCATTGACAGTTTTTTCCAGAAAATACTGCGCAATTTTACCAAAGAACTGAAATTGCCCATGCGCTACGAGCTGGAAATGGACACCGAGTTTGCCCTTGATGAAATTGTGGTGCAACTGATGCAGGAGGTTGGGCACGACAAAGAACTTACCAAATGGCTGGAAGATTTTACCTTTGCCCAAATTGATGAAGACAAAGGATGGGACATTACCCAAACCATAACCCAACTGGGGAAAGAAATATTTAAAGAAGAAGTCTGGGAATCTCTTTCCGGCACTAAAGTCTCCGATAACACCCCGCCAATGCCGCCGCAGCCCGGCCCGGCCAACCCCGATGATGAAGAAAATCTGTCTGGCAACAACAACACCAACGCCGAACGCCAACAACGGTATGAACAGTTGAAACACCTGATAAAGGAAATTGAAAAACTGAAGCGCGATTTTGAAGACGATATGGCAGCCTTTGGCAAACAGGCATTGGAACTTATTGCCGGACACGGATTAAAACCTGCCGATTTTAAACCCGGCACCGCCGTTTTTTTTGAAAAAATTGCCAAAAAAGATATACCCGAACCCAGTGATACTCTTCGGAATATTGTTAATGGCAACACTCAAAACTGGCGGGCACAAAATTCCGGTAAAAAAGAAAAAATTGACCAGTTGGTACATCACGGAGGGTTGCAGAATTTGTTGCAGGAAACCTTCAATTATTATGACACACAACTGCCTGCTTACCATAGCGCTGCGGAAGTGCTTAAAAATGTGTATGTATATGCCATTTTGCACGACCTGAAAGACAAACTGCGCAGCTACCGGACCGAAAAAAACCTGATGCTCATTTCTGATACCAACAATGTGCTGAGAGCGGTTATTTCGGGCGATAATACCCCGTTTATTTACGAAAAAGTGGGCATTGTTTACCGGCATCTGCTCATAGATGAGTTTCAGGATACCTCTACCTACCAATGGAAAAACCTGCTTCCTCTGGTAGAAAACGCATTAAGCGAAGAACAACATACCGTGCTCATTGTGGGCGATGTAAAACAAAGCATTTACCGTTGGCGGGGCGGAAACCTGCAACTGCTGCTGAAAGATATTGCAAAAGACCTGAAAAACTTCTTTACCGCCAAAACCGAAAAAGACCTTACCGATAACTACCGAAGTGCAAAGCATATTATAGACTTTAACAACGCTTTTTTTGAAACAGCACCCGGTCT
Source organism: Sphingobacteriales bacterium TSM_CSM (assembly GCA_002212725.1). GTDB lineage: Bacteria > Bacteroidota > Bacteroidia > Chitinophagales > UBA2359 > UBA2359. Next base: position 19,658 of record MTCR01000141.1, read on the forward strand.
GCTGGTAAAACCCAATGAGCCTGACCACCTGCGCCGGGCGTATGCAAAGGTAAAACAAGGCATTATAAGGCAAGAGGGCGGTTATGTTTCGGTAAAATTGTTTGCCGACCAAAAAGAAGATGGCAAAACCACAGGCTGGAAAGAACAGGCCCGCGCCGCCCTGCTTGCCAAAATACAGGAACTGCAACAACAGCAATGCCGCCTGCACAACATGGCCATATTAGTGCGCACCAATGCCGAAGGGTCGGAAATTGCACAATTCCTTAACGAATACAAAATACCGGTAATTTCGTCGGAAGCATTGCTGCTCAAAAACTCGGTAAAGGTGCAACTGCTTATTGCAGCGCTTCATTACATGGCAAACACCAACAATACTATTGCCAAAACCGAAATTCTGGTAAATTACCTGACCATACACAACCCGCAATACCCGCCCGACCACCGCGTTTTTGCCGACCACCTGCACGGCGCACATAACCCCAACGCCCTGTTTAACCAACTTTTGCCGCCCAATTTTGAAACAAACCTGCAAAATTTTGCCCAAAAACCCCTGTACGAATGTGTGGAAATGCTGCTGCAATTGCTGCAACTCAACACCGAACCCGATGCCTATGTGCAGCGTTTTCAAGACCTGATACTGGAGTTTAGCCGCTCGCAAAGCGCCGATGTGGGGCATTTTCTGGAGTGGTGGCAGGAAAACAAAGACCGCGACAAAACATCGGTTATTGTGCCCGAAGGCGAAAATGCCGTTACCATTATGACCATTCACAAGGCAAAAGGGCTGGAATTTCCGGTAGTGTTTATACCCTATGCCGACTGGAACATGAAACCCGATAAAGCCATTTTGTGGACCGAAACAGACACAGAACCCTTTAAACAATTTGGCGCTATTCCGCTGCATTGGTCATCTAAGGTGGGTAAAAGCCTGTTTATCAACGATTTTATAACCGAAAATCTGCACGCTTTAACAGACAACATGAACCTGCTGTATGTTGCTTTTACCCGCCCTACCGAAGAACTGTACATTTTCTCTAAAATGGGTAAAACCGAAAACCATAAAGAGATTGACCGCATTTATAAAGTGCTGTTTGCCACCCTTGGCAGTTTTGCCTACCAACTGTTGTTTAACGCCGGTGAAGGCTGCTTTGAATACGGACAACCTACCAACTGGACGCTTTTTGAAAGCAAAAAAGCCCAAACCATGCAACCGCTTACCACTTACCTTAGCCACGATTACCGCAGCAAAATTACCCTTCGCTCCGACTCGGAGCGGTTCTTTATGCTTTTTGACAATGCTGCATCGGAAGCCATTAAGCTGGGGCAGAAAATACATAGCGTATTGGAAAAACTCATCGGGCCGCAAGATATTGACAAGGTTATTCGCAAACTGCAAATACAGGGGCTGCTTACCGCCGCCGATGAACAACCCATTAAAAAGCGGCTAAGTCAAATTTTTGCCCTGCCGCAGGTGCAGCAATGGTTTAGCCCGCAATGGGAAGTACTGGCAGAAAGAACCTTGCTGTGCAACAACCAGCAACGCAAACCCGATCGCGTAATTATATACCAAAACCAGGCTGTTATTATTGACTACAAAACCGGTAAATCCGATGCAAAACACCACCGGCAACTAAACATTTATGCGCAATGGTTAGAAGCTATGGGTTATACCATAGGCGGTAAATACCTGCTCTATATTTCGGAAACCGATGCCGAAGTAGTGGAAGTAACGGGCAAATAACTCCTGCCCTGCCCGCCGTTACCTGCCCTTATGAATAAAGGCAAACCGGTCTTTAAGCCGCAAAAAGGGCGTTTCGAACCAGCGGTAACTGATGCCGGCAATAACCACCGAAATAAACAAAGCCAGCAGTGTTTCAAGAATTAACACCTGCCACGGTTGTGTATTGAGGTGCAGTTGTTGGGTAATGGTAAGCGCAGTAAGTATGCCAATAAAATGCAGGCAGTATAAACCATAGGTAATTAACCCCAACTTTGTGGCAAGGGTAAAATTTTTCATTTTATACAACGACCGGCGGCAAAAACATTGTTCGGCAATAATGCCCGTAATGAGCAGGGCGGTTATACTGCGTTCAGTCATGCGAAATAGTACATTGCCCGGCAGCAGGTTATCGCGGAAAAAAAATATTGCAAAAAACAACAGGTATAGCGCCCACAAAAAAACAGGCGGCAGGTTTTCGGCTATTTGGCGGCCGCGGTTGGTTTTCATAAGGTGTGTGCCCCAGGCACCCATAGCCATATCGGCCATGCAAGACAAGGAGTGGTATTCATGATACATGGGCGTATCATACAACACCCTGAACACCCAACTTACCCCCACAATGCCGGCAAATACAAAGGGCAGTTTTTTAAAAGGAACAAAGGCAATAACCAACGGCCATACCAAGTAAAACTGTTCTTCAATGGCTACGCTCCACAGCACCCCCAAAACCGATGAATCGGGCAGTCCATTAATAAATAAATCAAAATTGGAGGTAAAGGTGAGAAAAAAAAGCGGGTTGGCTGTTTCATGCGCTGTTTGCCCCATTGCCTGCTTTAGCAACGGAAACAATACAAACCCGAAAAAAACACAAAAAAAATAAAGCGGCCAAATGCGCAAAATGCGCCTTAACCAAAAATACGGTATGTTTATGCGGGCTTTTTGTTCTTTTTCTTCCAGCAACAGGAAGGTAATTAAAAAACCACTCAATACAAAAAAGAAATTAACTCCAAGATTGCCGTTGCCAAACAGGCTATGCTTTACAAAATGGTAAACCGGATTGCTGCTTATGTTTGCCAGATTGGTATGAAAACTATGATACAAAAAAACCGACAGGAAGCAGAAAAAACGCCAGCCGTCTAAGTTTTCAAAAAATATTTTATCGGGTTTGGCGGCGGTCATTTTTGCACCTTAACTGTGTAAATAATTGATAAACAAAAGTAGAGAAGAGGCTGTATGAAAAGTGGCTGTGGCTACTTGTTGTGCTAATGTTTTCTTTTTATTGCTTTGTGTTTTGCGTGTTTTCCGGATAAAATATTGTTGTAACCGAAAAGTTTGCAAAGTTTTTCGCAAAGCCTGCAAAGGAATTAGCGCTCATCTGCAAGTAATAAGTACCGATTTCACTTTTCGTACAACTTCTAAGCATGAAATTGCCTTTTTACCAAACGCAGTTTATTAAAAACAACCGCGCTGTTATAAACAGCAGCAGAATTAATGTTTACTTTTTTACCCATTTTTGCAGTTCGCCGGCAAGCGCAAGGTCATCGGGCGAAATAACAATGGGTTTCCCTTCGGAAAAGTATATCATTATTAAATTGTTGCGCCGCGTTGCATACCACCACATTTTTCCCAGTTTTGAAGCCCAAAACAGCCCGAAATAGCCCAAAAATCCGCCCGAACCAAAGAGGCGCAGCATAAATGAAAACTGAGACATAGGAGGTTGGGTTACCTGTGTTATTTGGTTAAGGGGTATTTTTACCGGCCGCAAGGGGCGCAGAATAATCAGTTCATCAGGGGTAAGGCGGTAGGCTTGGGGGGCAAACGCCCAGGATAATACAAATATAGCCACCACCGATGCTGCTATGAGTTTACCTGCCTGCTGTTCGGTTTCTATGGGGCTAATGCTGGTATAACCCCAAACAATGGCAAGCATTACAACCAAAACAACCACTACAATGCCGGTTACTACTTTTGACAAAGTATCTAAAGATGCGTTATAAGTTTTCATACAAACCGAGGTTTAAAAAAGTGGAATACAGGAGGGTTAAGAACAGGCAATTTTATCTACCCTTAGCTGGTGGCGGCCGCCTTCAAAGGGGGTATTCAAAAAGATTTCGGTCATTTGTATGGCGTAGGGCAGTGCCACAAAGCGGGCGGGCAGGCAAATAATGTTGGCATTATTGTGGGTTCGGGCAAGGCGGGCAATTTCCAGTTGCCAGCAAATGGCGGCACGTATGCCGGCGTGTTTGTTGGCGGTCATGGCTACACCGTTGGCGCTGCCGCAAATTAAAATACCCATTTGGGCGTTGCCGCGCTCTATGGCGTCGGCTACGGGATGTGCAAAATCGGGGTAATCTACCGATACCGCATCAAAAGTGCCCATATCGGTAATAGCATAACCCAAATCGGCAAGGTGCTTTTTTATGGCTTCTTTATACTCAAAACCGGCGTGGTCGGCGCCTATAACCAGGTATGGCAAAGGGGTTTGCATGGCAAGATTGTTTGGTGCTATGGTTGTAACCGTACAAAGATACGGTATTTTTTGTAAACCCGGTGTTGGCTATTCAAGGAAAGCAGCCTGCAAAAACCAATTTCCCCACATCGGGAATTTTTGTGCAAACACCCTCAATGCGTTTAGCGGTTGCCGGTTTGTGTATCGTGGCTAAAATCAATGCGCAGCAGCACAAAATCATTGCGCTCATTAAACGCCGGCAGTACAACCACATCGGGGGCAACCTGTTTGCAGTAGCGGGGCGCAACCATTAAGTTGTAATCTTTGGCACGCAGCAGGCTGGACATGGTATATTTTCCGCTCACATCCAGGGTATAGTTGCTAAGGTTGGTGGTGGTAGAAATATCTTCGTTAAAAATGAGGCTCAGGTTGCTTCGGTTGTTTACCAACCCAAAAGAGGAGTAGTAGCCGCCGTCGTCGTCAGAAATTTGCCTTTTTTGCACCACATTGCCCCAATAGAGCGAACCATCGGGGTTGAGGCACAGGAGCAAAATATCGTAATAGTAAAAGCTGGTGCCCTGTTGCCGGGCATAAAAATTATCAAAAGTGGCGCGGGGCATTTGTTGCTGCACGGTGTAAAATAGTTCGCCAATGAGCAGGGCGCCGCCGTCTTGCCTTGTAATAACCTCGCGCATTCTAAGGTTGGCAATTTGGTCTTTGCTTCTTATAAGGGTGTTGCTGCTAACCCGTTTCAGAATTTCGGCGCTGAAAGGGGTAAACACTTTTTCGCTGACCTGCCCGGTTGCAAGGTCAATAAAGAGGTAAAAATAACCGCTTACATCGCCCGATTGTTTCTCGTTGTAAAAGCCGCCGGCAACAATGCGCCCGTTCCGGTCATCTACCTCAAACTGTATGTCGCTAAGCAAATAGGCTACTTCTTCAATAAGCGCCGTACTTAATTTATCTGAAGCAAAATTATAGCGCAGCAGTTTAAATGCCTCAAACTGCGGGGCATTGGTACTAAAGGTGCGCTTTGTTTGGCTGTCGAGCAAAAAAACCTCCCCGCTGTTGCTGATAAAGTTGTCTTCGTTTAGCAGTTTGTTTTCTATGGGTATGTTTTTGCTGCCCAGCAGTTCCAGATTGCGGTTTAGCACTACGCAATGCACGCTGTTTACCCCGTTAAAATCGTTGTTAATGCGCTGCAAGCTCAAAAAATTCTTGTTCTTTGATACCGACACCTGATAACTGAACCCATAAGAACCAAAATTGCGCTGTATGGTATCTGCCACTACTTCGGGCATTATTTGCTGCAAATCGGCATTTACCTTTCGCACATATACGTAGGTAGTTCGTTTGCGCTTTACGGCATAAAAAATAATCAACTCGTTTTTATAGCCCACCACCGACAGCACTTTTGCCTTTTTATCGGGCAAAAACAGTTCTTTGCTCCATTTCAGGCTCATATCCTTGTTGTTATAGGCATCAATAACATGGTAGCGTTCTCCCCATTGATGAACAAGCAGGCCTGCGTCGGTTTGTCCTATAATTTCATAGTCCGATATTTTTCCGGCAACTTTCTGCGGGCGCGAAAAGGTTAGTTCCTGCGCTGCCGCCGGCCTTGACAGCGCTCCCAATACAAGCAATAATATTCCGAATAGCAGAAGCCAAAAACTTTGTTTCATAGCCTGTGGGCATTTAACATCATGCTGTTGATGTGTACAAGGTACATATTTTACCAATAACGGGCAAACGTACTGCTAAAATTGCCTTGTTTTTGGTTACAAGCATTTAAACACTGTTTTCGGGTTGTATGTTTGCCGGCATTGCAAAAGGCGTAGCCGGGGTATGCCAAACAAGGTAATTGGCATGGTGTAAAAGCCCAACCAAATAAACAGGTATGGTTTTTGCACATTTACCGTTGCTTTTGTCATAAAACAACGGGGTTTTGCGTTGGTTAGCAGTATGCTCAAAAAGTACAGGGCAAGGCAGCCGGTAAGGTAAAACCAACGTACTTATTCAGGTTGTACCGTTGTTGGTGAATGTTCTTAACTAAATTTCTTTCATTTTACCGCAAAGAACGCAAGGTTTTGCGCAAAGAACGCAAAGTTTGTTTTGCTCTTTGGTCAATGCTTCCAATGAGCAAGAAACAAGAGAAAATGCCGTGATTTACAGATAGCGCCTGAATAGTTACAAACCAACACAGTTGTTTTGCTGTTTAATGGTGTGCATACGCAGTCAATCAAACAGAACAAGGGTTATGAAAAAACTATTTTTATATCTTTTTTGCCTGCTGTTGTTTCTGTGTTTTCAACAGAGCAATGCCCAAAGCAAAAAATCCAAACGCAAACACAAAACCGAACAGCAAACGCCCGCCCAAACCGGTAGCGAAACCGTTTTACCCAACAACCAAACCCCACCCGGCACTACACAAACCGCCGATACTGCCGGACTTACCGTAAAACCAGACAGTGCCATAACCACCAATGCCACTACTACCGCAACTAACGCCGAAATTGCCTCAACTGCTGCTTTTACCGACGAAGAAGTAGCGCAGCGGCTTGCCTATTTTTACGCCGGCAACTGGAAAACCCTGAAAAGCAAAGCCGAAAAGGAAAAAAAAGTGTTTATGGTAGATTTTTATACCGATTGGTGCCGCGTTTGCAAACAAATGGACCGCGAAATTTTTGCCCACGACCAAACTATTCAGCTCTTTAACCGCTATTTCTTAGCCTATAAACTAAATGCCGAAAAATCGGAAAAAAGCATTGCCGAAAACTACGGCATAACGGCTTATCCTACTTTTATCTTTTTCGATTATAAAGGCAATGAGTTGGGCCGAATTACCGGCTACCTCGAAAAAGAAAGTTTCTTGCAGCAACTCAACCAATACAAACCCAAAACGCCCAATACCCGATATACCAAATTCAGGTAACAGGCGCACTGCAAAAAACACGGCCGCCGGCCGCCTTGGTTCCATCCTGCTTTTGTACTGTTATTGCCCCTTGTTTGCTTTACCGCAAACGGGCAATACCCGCTTTATTAAACTTTTGCACCCAAAACGGAACCAGAAATTTTGAAATTTATTTATTTCAAAAATATTCAGGCAAAATTATTTTTTTTACGGGCATTTTATTTAAAAACAAATAGCTTTTCATTAACTTTGTGTGCAGAAGAGTGGCGGTGTTGGAGGTTTAAATAACCGGTAGCATTTTAACTTAGCCAATGCAATATCTGTATCAGTTTCTTTTGCGTGTATTCAGGCGCACCGAACAATTACTCCAAACAGATAAAGATACAGATGACAGCCTGTACACCAAAAAACTATATTTCCTTGCTTCGGCGGGGGCGTTTATTGCAGTATCGGGTTTAACCCTGCTTGCCGCCTTGCTGCGTTTGCCCATTCTTACCACGTATGGCATATCTATTTTGGTGTTTTACCTTATTTCGCTTGCTGCATTTATACGCCTAAAAAAGTATGCAGAACTGTTTTATGCCGTAAACCAAATTTATATTTTACTGGCTACTTTTGTTACCATATTGCGGCTTGGCGGGCTGCTATATTCGGGCGGGTTGCTGTTTGTGGGGTTAACGGCGGTTATTTTTTCCGTGGCGCTTACAAACTACCGTATAACATTGGTAACAGTGGTATTATATGCAACTACCCTGTTGGCAGAGGGCATTTTACAACCCCTGCTTACACCGGCCGCAGAATTAACGCCCAAGCTTAACCTGATATTTGTTGTGCTAAATGCTTTTTGGATTTCGGGTTTTATACTGCTGATTATTCATTAGACTTGCTGCGAGTGGATAATGCGTTTTTTATGTGTTAGCTATTGTAAAATTC
>MTCR01000146.1 GCA_002212725.1 Sphingobacteriales bacterium TSM_CSM
GTACTTACCAATGGAGCAACGGCGCCGCCACGCAAAGTATAGTGGTAACCAACGGTGGCAGCTATACAGTAACGGTAACTGCCAACGGTTGCACAGCTACGGCATCGCAGGCGGTAACGGTAACTCCGCAAAATATAGTACTTAATTGTCCTGCATCACCGGCGCCGGTAAATGCCACGTCGTGCAGCGCATTTGTAAATGTTGCACCCCTATCGGTAAGTGTTAGCTGTGGCACCTACAGTGCATCGTTTGAGGTATATAATACCAATGCTGTGGGTAATACCAATGCATTTGTCAGAGCGGGAACGGGTTTGAACGCAACAGGCATATTCCCTGTGGGTGTAAGTACGGTAATTTTTACGGTAACCGGAGCTACGGGCAACACAAGCACCTGCAGCATGACGGTAACGGTGAATGATTTGACAACTCCGGTCATAGTATGCCCGGAAGCTGAAGAACGCACGATATATACCAATGTTGACGGGAGCGGCAACTGTACTGCAGCCGTAATCATGGATTTACCCACCTATTACGACAACTGTAATGTGGTAAGTTGGTCGTACACGGCAATCAATACCTATCAGGGTACTATAACTAACATTACGGCCACACTGACCGGAGCCGGAACGGGCAATAATGCATCGGGCATTTACCCGGTTGGTGAAACAGTGGTAACCTATACAGTAACCGATGGGTATGGTAATTCATCAAATTGTGTGGTTACGGTTACGGTGATAGATAATGAATTACCCGCCTTGTCCTGTCCGTCCAATGTGAATGTAAACAATACTACAGGCAGTTGTGGAGCTACAGTAAATATTGCAGCCCCTTCTGCTACGGATAACTGCGGCATTGGTGCAATAACCAACAACCTTACAGGCGGCAGTACAATAACCGGCACCTATCCGGCAGGAACTACAGTAGTAACCTGGACAGCTACCGATGTAAACGGCAATGTAAGTACCTGTAGCAGTACCATTACAGTAAACGATACGCAAGCGCCGGTATTGGGATCTTGTCCGTCAGACATAACGAGTTGCAACCCGGAAGTAACCTTTGTTGCCCCCAGCTACACCGATAACTGTAGCGGCACTACCTTAACGGTATCGCAGGCATCGGGCAGTACATTTGCAAGTGGTACAACGGTAGTAACTTATACCGCCAGCGATGCATCGGGCAATACCGCAGCCTGTTCGTTTACGGTAACGGTATTATCCATACAAGGCACGCTTACTGTAAGCAATTACAATGGCTTTGGCGTAAGTTGCAACGGCGGGTTAAACGGCAGCGCCACATTAACCATGACATCGGGTGTTGCACCGTTTACCTTTACCTGGAGCAACGGCTTTACCCAAACCACATCGGGAACTTCTACGGTGAGTGGATTGGGTGCAGGCTTGTATGCTGTAACAGTAACAAGCAGTTCAGCAAACAACGGGTGTACCTATGTGCGTCAATTTACCATTTTACAACCTTTACCACTTAACTGTGCAGTAACGGGCACAAACGTTAACTGCGGAGATACGACAGGAAGCGGCACGGTGAACCCATCGGGAGGTGTAGCGCCTTACACCTATTTGTGGAGCAACGGTGCCACCACCCAAAGCATTACCGGTTTGGCTGCCGGACAGTACTATGTAACTCTTACCGATGCCAATGGTTGCGTATGCACCTCGATGATTGATATTAAAGACACCGGTTCTATAGGCGACGGCTCTTTAACAGCTATTTATCAGGGAGCACAGGCAACGGCCATACCTACTTTCTACAATGTAGATATTATAACCATTAGCGGCGGCACGCAACCTTACCTGTATCAGTGGACTACTTCGGGGTATGTACAGTATGGTACGCAGGTAAATGCCGACGGCAGTGTAACCATTACCATTGTTTATGCCGATAGCGCTGTGTGGGACTTAACCGTAACCGACAGCTCTTGCTTGGAGGAACAGTTGTACTTTGACAACCAACCCGACACGCCTACCTCGAGCGAATTGCTGGATATTATCAACTACGTGATTACCCCCGACAACGGCAGCCAAAACGGAACTATTACTCTTACGGTAGAAGGCGGAACGCCCTGCCCGGGTGGTGTGTACAACTATGCATGGGAAGGGCCGACCAACTTTACGGGTTTGTTTACCAACGGCCCATTCCAAACCGGATTGGTAACCGGATGGTATATTGTAACGGTAACCGATTGCGGCGGGCAAGAAACCATAGGTTGGTATTGGGTTCCGAAAACGGTTAGAGGCAGGGGTAAACTGGCAGAAAACGAAATGTTGACCGCTTATCCTAATCCGTTTACACAATCAACCACTATTGAGTTCAGCCTGCCCGAAACAACCGAAACTACGGTGAAGGTTTATAATGTGGAAGGTAAGGAAGTGCGGCAGTTGTTTAAAGGCATGGCCGAAGGCGGCGAGTTGTACAGCGTAGAGTTTGACGGAAACGATTTACCATCGGGTGTGTACCTTGTATCGCTTACCGGCGAAAACGGCGGGCAGGTAAGGTACAGACTGATGCTGACCAAGTAAGGTTACACTAAATATCCGGAGCCGTTTACCCGGTCAAACCCCAGGAGGCTGCTGTATTACGGGCAGCCTCCTGGGGTTTTATGAGTTGTGCCGCCCGATACGATTAATAGGGGAATAAATTTCGGGCATACATCTACCCATGAATGATTTCCGAACACAGTTACTTTAAAGCATCTGCATTGTAAGCATGGAACGGAATGGTATAAAAACTATGTTTTCCGGACAATGGTTGTTGGTTGATTATGTTGCTCAATGTGAGTACCGTTTATGCAGGCAGTATAACCGTTTTCTCCCGTTGCGAACCCTTGTTTGCACCATACTGTTTTATTTTGTAAGTTTGTAGCCGTAACAGGGTTGGGTAGGAGCGAGTTGTGGATTTTGGTTTTTACCCATTTCGGATAACGCTTTTAAATATGCTTCCATGTTTCTTGATTTTTTCCTTCTGCTAAGGCACAATGGGTTGCCGGTATCGCTCAAAGAATACCTGTCGTTGCTGCAGGCGTTGGAAAAAGGAGTGGCGGCGTATAGCACCGATGATTTTTATTACCTCTGCCGCACGGTTATGGTAAAGGACGAGAAATTCCTTGACCGTTTTGATGTGCTTTTCGGGCAATATTTTAAAGGAATGGAGGCCATTGCCCTGCCTGCACAGGTGTTAATTCCCGATGAATGGCTTCGCCCCGAAAATTTACCCAACTTAACCGATGAGGAAAAGGCGCTTATACAGGCAATGGGCGGCTGGGAGCAGTTGGTGCAGCGGTTTGAAGAGTTACTCAGAACACAAAAAGACCGGCACGAAGGCGGAAACCGGCAAATAGGCACCGGCGGAACCTCGGCATTTGGGTCAAACGGGTACAATCCCGAAGGCTACCGGTTGGGAAAAGCGGCTGGCGGCGGTAACCGGAGTGCGGTAAAAGTGTGGGAGCAGCGCGATTTTAAAAACTTTGACGACCAAACCGAACTCAATACCCGAAACCTGAAAATTGCCCTCAGACACCTGCGCGAGTTTACCCGCGAAGGCATACCCGATGAATTGAACTTAGACGGAACCATTCATAAAACAGCCCGAAACGGCGGACTATTAGACCTTGATATGGTTCCTTCAAAGCAAAACAGGGTAAAGGTACTCTTGTTTCTGGATGTTGGCGGTTCTATGGATGATCACAGCCTGCTTTGTTCGCAGTTGTTTTCGGCAGCAAAACATGAGTTTAAGCACCTGGAGTATTTTTATTTTCACAACTGCCTGTATGAAACCGTTTGGAAAGACAATGCCCGCCGCAACGAGCGCATAAGCACTATGGAAGTATTGCACAAATACAACAGCGACTACAAAGTGATAATTGTGGGCGATGGGTATATGTCGCCTTATGAAATATTGCAATCCGGCGGTAGTGTAGAGCATTACAATGATGAAGCAGGTTCGGTATGGCTGCAACGCTTTATTGCCCAATATCCTTACCATGTATGGTTAAACCCCACCCGCGATGCTTATTGGCAATATGCACCCTCTATAAAACTGTTGCGAACTCTTTTTAACCGCCGCATGTTTCCGCTTACCATTGAAGGCATAAGCACAGCCATGAAGGCACTGAAAAACACCCGTCTGTTTTACGAGCCGGCACATGGCTAAGGCATACCTGAACCACATATTTACCCCCGCAAATGCCAGGCGCGGGGTTTGGTAAATGCCCGCAACCCTATATGCGAAAGGGTAGAACCCATGCCCGAATGTTTGCGCCCGCTCCACGGTACTGCAGCGCTTACGCGGTCGCAGCAGTTCCAGTAGGCGGTGCCGGTGTTGAGTTGCCGTAGAATGACAGCGGCGCGTTTTTCATCGGCAGCATATACCGAGGCGGTAAGTCCATATTCGGTGTCTTGCATCAGTTGAACCGCTTCTTCATCGGAATTTACTTTCATTATTCCGATAATGGGGCCAAAACTTTCTTCCTGCATTACCAGCATATTGTTGGTAACATTGGTAAGTACGGTGGGTTCAAAAAAATAGCCTTTGCCTGCTGCACGCTTACCGCCGCATTGCAATACAGCGCCATTTTGCAGCGCCTCCTGCACCTGATTTTCCAGCGTTACCAACTGCTCTTTTCGGGTAAGCGGGCCTATATAGATGCCGTTTTCGGTGGGAGGCCCCATTTTCCACGATTTTACTTCCTGTACAAATGCTTCCACATAAGCATCATACACCGCTTGATGCACATAAATGCGCTCTACAGCACAGCAGCTTTGCCCGTTGTTGTAAAAAGCGCCATCGGCAGTAGCGGCGGCAACGGCGGCAATATCGGCCACATCATCGGCTACATAGAGCGGGTCTTTTCCACCCAGTTCCAGTTGGCAGGGCACCATTTTAGCCGAAACGCGCTCCCAGATATGCTTGCCGGTTTTGTAGGAGCCGGTAAAAAAATACCCGTCAAAAGGCATATCCAGCAGCAGTTCGCCGGTTTGGCGGGCGCCTGCTGCCATTTGAAACACTTCGGGCGGAACGCCGGCAGCGTGCAGCAGCTTGGTAATAGCCGTTCCGGTAAGTGTGGCATATTCCGATGGTTTGTATAACACGGCATTACCGGCCAGCAAAGCCGGAACAATAACATTTACCCCTACCAGATAAGGGTAATTCCAGGCCGATATGTTGCAAATAACCCCCAGCGGTTCATACACGATTTTTTCTCTTATGCCTGTGTCTAAGGTCATCCATTCATCAGAAAGGTAAGTTTCGGCATTGTTCAGCATCCAGCGGATGCGGGTGCGGGCGCCGGTTACTTCATTGCGCGATTGTTGCAGGGGTTTTCCCACTTCCGAGGTAAGAATGGTTGCCAGCGCCTCTTTTTCCTGCTCCAGCAGTTGGTAAAAGGTTTCTAAAATGGCGGTTCTTAATTTTAGCCCTGCCGCCGCCCAATGTGGTTGTGCATGGCGTAATTCCAGGTATTTTTGTTGCAAGGTGGCGGCGGTATCGGTTTGCACCTGCGCCAGTACTTCTTCTGTGGCGGGGTTTATAATGTCCATGTAGTTATTTCTTCAGTTATTTGGAAGCCATGTTATATATATACACACTTAATGTAGAAAACCGCAAACAGGCAAAAATCTGTCGTTTACTCTACCGTAACCGATTTGGCAAGGTTTCGGGGCTGATCTACGTTGCAACCGCGCAGCAATGCAATATGGTAAGCCAGCAATTGCAAGGGTACTACCGATACCATGGGTGAAAAAGGCTCTTCGGTACGCGGAATTTGAATGACAAATTCGGCCAGGCTGTGAATGCGCTCGTCGTCTTCGGTGGTAATGGCTATAATGCGCCCCCGGCGGGCTTTTACCTCTTGTATGTTGCTGATGATTTTTTCGTAGGCGCTCTCGTTGGTTGCCAGTACTACAACGGGCATTTCCTCATCAATCAGCGCAATTGGTCCGTGTTTCATTTCGGCGGCGGGGTAGCCTTCGGCGTGTATATACGAAATTTCTTTCAGCTTTAAAGCGCCTTCTAAAGCCACCGGAAAATTATAACCGCGCCCCAGATATAAAAAGTGGGCAGTATCCTGAAACACGTTTGAGATGTATTTTATCTGGTCTTCCAGTTCCAGAGCCTTTTCAATTTTTTGGGGTATTTGCTCCAGTTCGTTCAGCAACTGCCGGTATCGCGCTTCGGCAATAGTGCCGCGCAGGTGTGCAATGCGCAGTGCCATTAACGATAAAATGGTTAGTTGGGCGGTAAATGCTTTGGTGGAGGCTACCCCAATTTCGGGGCCGGCATGGGTGTAAGCGCCGGCGTGCGTGGTTCGGGAAATGGAAGAACCTACTACGTTGCAAATACCCAAAATAGTTGCACCTTTCGATTTTGCCAGTTCAATAGCAGCCAATGTGTCGGCTGTTTCGCCCGATTGAGAAATGGCTATTACAATATCGCTCTCATATATTACGGGGTTCCTGTATCTGAATTCCGATGCGTATTCAACTTCTACCGGTATGCGGGCTAAATCTTCTATAAGGTACTCGCCCACTAAGCCGGCGTGCCAACTGGTACCGCAAGCCACAATAATAATGCGGCGGGCATTGCATAATTTTTGTTCGTAATCTTTAATGCCGCCCAGCAAAATAACTCCCAAATCGGCATGAAGCCGGCCGCGCATACTATCGGTTATAGAATTGGGTTGTTCGTGTATTTCTTTAAGCATAAAATGGTCGTAGCCACCTTTTTCCAGCATCTCAAGGCTCCACTCCAGTTCTTCAATAAACGGTGTTTTGGGTTGGTTTTCAATAGTTCGTATGGTTAAACCGTTTTCAAGGTCAACTACGGCAATTTCTTCATCGTTCAAATATACCACATTTCGGGTATGCTCTATAATGGGGGTGGCATCCGAGGCAATAAAGTATTCACCCTCGCCCACTCCTATAACCAACGGACTGCTTTTCCGGGCTGCAACTAACCGGTGCGGGTCGGCTTTTGATATTACCACAATGGCATAGGCACCAACCACATGTTCTAAGGCTATGCGCACGGCTTCTTCCAGCGGCACCCTTTCACTTTCCTGTATTTCTTCAATAAAATGTACCAACACTTCGGTATCGGTTTCCGATAAAAAACTATGCCCGCGTTTCAGGAGCATTTCTTTCAGAGTAGCGTAATTTTCAATAATGCCGTTGTGAATAATGGCCAATTTCCCATTTCCCGACAGGTGTGGGTGTGCATTTACATCATTTGGTTCGCCGTGTGTTGCCCATCGGGTATGCCCAATACCAATATTACCTTCGGTATTTTTTCCTTTGACATGTTCTATCAGGTCGCTTACTTTTCCTTTGCATTTGTAAATGCGCAGGTGGCTGTTGAGCAAGGCCACACCGGCGCTGTCGTAGCCGCGGTATTCAAGGCGTTGCAAGCCGTTAATCAGTATGGGGAATGCTTCTTTTTTACCAACATATCCAACAATTCCACACATGTTTTCTTCCTTTTTTTGGTTTAATAAAATAACGTAGTGCAATAAACCGCCGTAAATAACCCCATTTCAGTACAAAAGGTTGTATGTGGCCGGGTTGGGGTAATTATGGGTTGTTTTGTAACCCGGTTAGTGTTCAAAGTGTTTGCCGGTTTTAGCAAAACGATTGTTTTTTTTGAGTTTATATATAGTAGCAATGCGCTTTTTAATAGTTGCAACGAGGGGCAATTATTAATCCGGAGGTGATTTTTAATTTTTTTTCAACACGTTATTGCCTGTAAATAAAAGATTTGCTTAAAACTGTGTTACAGGACGAACAAATGGTTGTTTTTATGAAACGCTTAACCGGCGGGCTGTTTGGACGTCCAAATAAAAATGAAAACAGAATGCCGGATGCGCTGCCTGAGAGTTTGTTTTTCCGGAAAATGGAATTACTTTCCGGTTTTACCCTTGCAGATTGCTGTTTGGGTTAATTGAGCGAAAATTCAAGCAATCCATGTTCGGCATGGTTATGAAATGCCAGTTCCGATACAACCGGTTTTATATAGTCAAAAATGGGGAACCCCGATAGAATGTCATAGACTTCGCGGCGGTTGTCGGCATCAATAATAACCCAGAGTTTAGAACGGTTTGCCGCCAGTGAGTAAGAAACTACTTTACCATTGTTCATGAGTTGGTCAATATGGGCGCGCTGGTAGGGTATGAGTTCAATAAAATCCTGGGTAAAGTCATCGGGCAGTTGTATATCTATCATGTAGAGGCTCATCGGGCAAACTGTTTCAGTAGGTTAACGATAAGTCAAAGGTAAATAAAAAAAGTTTTAACCCGCACCCCCGGGCCGGTTAATTTTTGCGGCTTGGTTTTGTATTTTCCAGTATAAGCGGTGCCATATCTGGTGAAACGGCTGGTGTTTACCCCTCTTTAATGCCTCGGGCAGAAACCGGGCAATGAGTTGCAGATGTTGTTGTGCTGCCTGTTCCGACAGCGTTTCGGCATTTCGGGTATCGAATTTGCCCGATAGCAGCAGGTTTTCATTCCCTATGAGCGCATTTTGCAGCCTTAACCGGGGCGCATCGTATTGTTTCAAAAATTCCTTGTAGTGGTGTATGGCATTGCGGTGCAGCATTTCGGCCTGCCACCACAACGAGTGGTTTGGGGTAGCGCCGGGCAGTATGCTCCATGCGCCGGACAGAGGGTTTCCGGCAAAAAACAAGGGTTTATATACCGACAGACAGGGCATGGAAGTGCCCGTAACCCATACTGTATGCGGCTTGCCCGAACGCAAAACAGCCACCATGCTGCCCACGGTTTGACTGGGGTTTGTAAGGCCGGTGGCGTGCATGCAAATACTTTGGGTAGTAGCCCGGGCAGGGTTAAAGGGGGTGGTGTAGTGGCTGCTTAATATTTGCATGGCGTCTTGCGGCAAAAAACTGCCCGGGTGATTACCGCCTTGCGTGGCGCTTTGCGGTTGCCGTATGCCGCAACTGCTCATATAGGTATAAAACCGGTCTGAAAATGCTTTTCGGAAATTGAGGGTTTCACCCTGCCCTGTTAATTGTTGCCTTCGGGCATAATCTTGCAATCCGTTGCTGTGCAGGTCAAACTGTTCTTCAATGGTAAGCCCGTTTGAAATGCTCCTGAAACCGTGCGTTATTTGTTGTGCAACCCAATGCCGGGCGGCGGTTTCCAGTACCCAAACTTCGCGGGTATCTGCAATAAGAAAGCTGTTGTGGTAAAAAAAACGCTTGTTTTTATAGCCGCCGCAGCCATCTTGCCCGTACTGTTCCAGCAGTTGGCTTATACATTGCAGGGCGTTTTGTGCGGTGTTGCTCCGTTCCAACGACAGGCGCAGCAAATCCATACCGGTAAGGCCGGTATTGGTGCGCCCTGCAGGTATTTTGGTAAACACGGCTTCGTTGCCTATAGCTACTCCGTGTTCATTTACCCCCATTTCAGCGCCCCACATCCAGAACGGGCGGCATAGAATTACCTCGTTGGTTCGGGCAACCTGCGGAATGGCAATATAGGTGCATTTTACCGTTTTTTCTGTTTGTTCCCGGGCCGGAATGCGTTCAACCACCTGTGCCTCGTTGGGTTCGCGGTCTGAGTTTTTACCCAAAACAACGCACCCGCCGGCGGTGTGGTCGGGCAGGGCTGCAAAAGTATCGCACATAATAAAATTATGAGTTATGAGTTATGAATTATGAGTTTTTTGCCCGGTTAATGCTAAAACCTGACTTTGACACTTTTTTGGGAGACATCACAAGTTATTGATTATCAGAAGGTTGTAATTGGGGCATTGCCAAATTGGGTGCCTCATTGTCGAAGTCAGGAGCGATGCTAAAAGATTTGTTTAAATGAATTGCCTCCGGATTTATCCGGAGGACATAAAAATACAATGTTTCTGAAAGGCTTTAGCCAAAATTTTCCTGCCTTTGACACTTTTTTGGGGGACATCACAAGTTATTGATTATCAGAAGGTTGTAATTGCGGCATTGCCAAATTGGGTGGCTCATTGTCGAAGTCAGGAGCGATGCTAAAAGATTTGTTTAAATGAATTGCCTCCGGATTTATCCGGAGGACATAAAAATACAATGTTTCTGAAAGGCTTTAGCCAAAATTTTCCTGCCTTTGACACTTTTTTGGGAGACATCACAAGTTATTGATTATCAGAAGGTTGTAATTGCGGCATTGCCAAATTGGGTGATGCATTGTCGAAATCATGAGCGATGCTAAAACCTATGTTTAAATAAATTGCCTCCGGATTTATCCGGATTATATAAAATTAAAATATTTGGGCGCTATCTGTAAATCCCGACCTTTTCTCTTACTCCTTGCTGATTGGAAGCATTGACCAAAGAGCAAAAAACTTTGCGGAACTTTGCGCAAGGCTTTGCGTTCTTTGCGGTAAAATGAAAGGAATTTAGTTAAGAACATCACCAACAAAGGTACAACCTAAATAAGTACCCTTGCGTAAAATTACACCAAATTTACACAACCCGGCAGCAGACAAACCCGGTTAGCCGGTTTTACTGCAAAATAACTGCTAATGGTCAATGCAGGGTATTTGCTTTGTGCAGGCAAATTTTGGAAAAAAAATAGGCGCAGCAACCGCTGCGCCTATTTGGAGAAAGGGGTAAGCAAGAAATTTATTCTTACCTCACCACAATAAGCCGTATTTGTTGCTGTTCTCCGCTTTCGGTTTGCAACACCGTATAATAGGTGCCCGATGGCAACGGAGTGGTGTCAAACGGTAGTTCATAAACGGTATTGGCTTCGGTTTGTTGGTTAAACAACACTGCTACTTCCTTGCCCACCACGTCATATACGCGCAGCGTGGTGTTTTGGGCGGCAAGGCTGGTAAACAGCACCGTTGTTTGTCCGTTTGTGGGGTTGGGGTAAGCGCTCAGCACAATGGCATCGGTTTGTTCTCCTGTTTTGCAACTCACAACCGATACTGTTGTATTTGCCGTAGCCGTACAGCCGTTTGTGCCCGTAACCGTTACCGTATAAGTTCCTGCCATGAGGTAACTTACTTTTGCACGGTTGGGGTTCTGTACCGTAGAACTGAATGCCGAAGGACCTGTCCATGAATAAGATACCCCGCCCGATGAGGTAAGGTAGAGAATTCCGTTTACACATACCGGATTGTTGCTGCCTGCTGTTGCCGCCGGCGCCGGGTTTACCGTAACCATTTTACTTGCAGTAGCCGTACAGCCGGTTAAACCGGTAACTGTTACGGTGTATAACCCACCCATGGCAACCGTTACATTGGTGCGGTTTATTGATGACCCGCTTCCGGTATAACCATCGGGGCCCAGCCACGCATAGGTAGTGCCGCCAAATCCGGTAAGTACAATGCTTCCTCCCTGACAAACCGTTGTTGTTCCGCTAACGCTTGCCGCCGGCGCTGCACTTACAGTTACCGATATGGAAGCTGTAGCCGTACAACCGCTGCTGTTGGTAACTGTTACATAATACATACCCGCCATAGCCGATGTAGCAGGCGAGCGGGTTATGGTAGCGCCCGTGGCGGTATAGCCACCCGGACCGCTCCATGAGTAATTTGCGCCCCCGCTTGCAGTAAGGCTGATAGTTCCGTTGGCGCAGTTGGCAGCATTGCCCGTAATAATGGGCACCGGTTTGGCATTTATGGTTACTGCGGTGCTGGCCGTAGCCGTACAACCACCTGCAACGGAAACCGTTACGGTATAGGTGCCGCTCATGGTGGGGGAAGTATTTGTTCGTATAGGGTTTTGCGAGGTGGAAGCAAACCCGCCCGGACCGCTCCACACATAAGCAGTTCCGCCCGATGCAGTAAGCTGCAAGGTGCTGCCGGCACACAAAGGCCCATTATTTCCGGCAGTGGCAACAGGTGTTGTATTTACCGTAACCGTTTGGCTGGCCGTAGCCGTACAACCGCCCGAAGCCGTTACCGTTACTTTATAGGTGTCCGATGATGTTGCCGTAATGGCAGCATTGGCGCTGCCGGTACTCCACAGGTAGGTTCCGCCGCCGCCGGCTGTAAGGGTAACCGAACCCCCCGAACAAAATACGGTTGGCCCCGATGCAGTGATGCTTGCCGTAGCGCTTGTTACCGTAACCGTGCGGCTGGCAGTAGCCGTACAGCCTGCCGAATTGGTTACCGTTACAGTATAAGTGCCGCTTGCTCCCGTAGTAATGGAGGCAACTCCCGCACCGGTACTCCATTGGTAGGTTCCGCCACCGCTTGCGGTAAGGGTTACACTACCGCCCGCACAAAACGTGGTAGCCCCCGATGCCGTAATAGCCGCCGTAGGAGCCGGATTAACCGTAACCGTGCGGCTTGCCGTGGCTGTACAGCCTGCCAAACTGGTAACCGTTACCACATAAGTACCCGAAGCATTTACTACTAAAGATGAACCGGTAGTGCCAGTATTCCAGCTATAGGAGGTGCCGCCGTTAGCCGTCAGCGTTACACTGCCGCCTGCACAGAACGAAGTAGCTCCCGATGCAGTAATGCTTGCCAAGGGCAACGGATTAACCGTAACCGTTTGGCTGGCGGTATTGGTACAGCCAAAACTGTTGGTAACCGTTACCGTATATGTGCCCGATGTGGTTACCGTAATCATGTTGGAGGTGCTGCCGGTACTCCATACAAAGGTGCCCGCAGCAGTTGCTTTTAAGGATACAGACCCTCCCTGGCAAAAAGTGGTAGCTCCCAAAGCGGTTAGCGCCAACGATGGAACCGGATTAACCGTAACCGTTTGACCGGCTGTACCGGTGCAACCGTTGCCATCTGTTACCGTTACCGTATAAATGCCCGATGAAATTGCCGTAATGGAGGGGCTGCTAAGTCCGTTGCTCCATTGGTAGCTGTTGCCGCCGCTTGCCGTAAGCAATACAGAGCCGCCCGAACAGAACACAGTTGGCCCAAAAGCGGTAATGTTGGCCACAGGCGCTGCATTAACCGTTACCGACACACTGCCGGTAGAGGAACAACCCACACTGCCGCTAACCGTTACCGTATAAGTACCCGACATAGCAGTAGTGGCGTTTAATCTGGTAACCGTTGGCCCGTTTTGCGTATATCCGCCCGGACCTGACCATGCGTAGGCTGTACCACCCGCTGCTGCCGTAAGATTAATGGTACTGCCGGTACAATAAGTGGTATTTCCCGAAATGGCAGCGCCGGGTGGCGCGGTGCTGCCGGTAATGGTAACGGAAGCAGTTGCAGTACAACCGCCGGCACCGGTAACCGTTACCGTGTAAGTGCCTGCGGTGGTAACAGTGGCGTTTGCCGAGTTACCCAAACCGCCGCTCCATACATAGGTGCTGCCGCCGGTGGCGGTAAGGCTGATGCCGGTGGTGGAACAGGTAAGCACCGTAGTGCCGGTATTGTTGGTAATGCCGGCAGAGGGTGGTGTGGCATTGCCGGTAATGGTAATGGCAGCCGTTGCGGTGCAGCCGTTGGTACCGGTTACGGTTACGGTATAAGTACCTGCTGTGGTAACGGTGGCGTTTGCGGAGTTACCCAACCCGCCGCTCCAGGCATAGCCGGTGCCGCCGGTGGCGGTAAGGCTGATACTGGTGGTGGAACAGGTAAGCACTGTGGTGCCGGTGTTGTTGGTAATGCCGGCGGTAACCGGAGTACAGGTACCGGGTGAGGTGGTTACGCTGCTTGTCGGGCTGGATATATTGGTATCGGTATTGCAGTTGCAGCGCGTAAGTACGGTTATTGCTGCGCTTTGGTTGTAAGTGGGCAGGATAGTACCCCAGGTGCTGCCGTTATCGGTAGAGTATTGGAGGGTAGAACCGGCAGGGCAGGGGGTGGAGGGTGCAGCAATTACCCCACCACTCAATGCACATCCGGTACAGGTACTTTGGCTGCTGATAACGGCTGCGGGTGCTGCTGCGGTTAAATTGGGGCAAACTGCCACTGCTCCTTCATAAGCGCCTATGTCAACAGTACCGCCCTGTATGCGGGTAGCGCCGGTAATATCGGTTGCCGCTACCCCGGTATTATTGCCGGTATTGACTGCCGGGCTGCCTGTTTGCAGTCGCAAGCCATCATCGGCGGTGCGGTGTTGGTTGTCGGGGCCGTCAATATCTGCTGCGTTTACAAACAAGGGGTCCTGGGCAAAAATATTGCCGGCAGCGGCAGCGCCAATGCCCGAAGGTATGGCAGTTGACACAGGATAACTGCCGCTGCTTAATTGCAGCAGACAATTAGTAAAGGTATTGCCATTAACGCCGCCTGCATTATAATCGGCGCCCGCTACGGCATTATTGCCGGCTTTCTGGTTGTTCCAGAATAGGTTGTTGGTAAGCGTGTTGGTTCCCGATGAAGTGGAAATACCGCCGCCGTTTACGGCTGCCGCATTTGCAGAAAAGGTATTATTGGTAAGTGAAGTACTGCCTGATGTTATGAAAACCCCGCCGCCATTGCCGCCGTTTGCGGTATTGCCGGAAAATGCGTTGTTTGAAAATGCGTTGCTGGTGCCGCTTTGGGCATATACGCCGCCTGCGGTAAAAGCCGTATTTCCCGAAAGGGTATTGTTGGTAAGTGTAAGGGTGCCTGAAACCGAATAAACTCCGCCCCCCTGGTTGCTTGATAAATTTCCCGACAGCGTATTATTGTTTACCGTGTTGGAGCCGTTAACAATATATATGCCCGCACCGTTGTTTCTGCCAATATTATTGGAGTTTACCGAAACAGTGGAGCTACCGTTGGCATTACCGGCGGTAACAATAACGCCGTCGAGTGTGCCGCCTGCTCCGCCCGAAGTTGCCGATACCAATACTACGTGGTAGGCATTATTGCCCTGTATATCGGTAGTTGTTTCGGCAATATTGTTGCCATCGGTGTTGGTATCGTTATTGTCAATATCGCCGCTTAAAATGGTTGCGTTGGCAGGTACGTTTTGAGTGCCGCCGCCGTTGGGAAATCCGCCGTACAATGCCAGCCCGTTCCGGATATGGAAGGTTACGTCCCGGGCATCGGCAGTGGTTATTTCCAAACCTGTGTTATAGGGTTTTTTGGTGGGTTTGTAAACCCCTGCTGTTATGTTTATGGTAGTAACATTGGGGCAGGTGTGGGCGGTGAGCAATGCTTCGTCTAAGGTTTTAAAAGCGGTAGCCCACGAAGTACCATCGCCGCTTACCGCAATGCTTGCATCTACAAAGAGGGTGGTGGCACTGCAACCCGGCGGGGCAAAAGACTCGCCGCAAAGCGCAACCTGCGACCCGTTATCGCCTCCGGGGCCGCTAACGGTGATGGTAGTATAAAAATTAGTGGTGGAAACCCGGAAATAACCGCCGCCGCCATTTGCGGTTGCGCCCGCCCCCGATGTTATAACATTGCCGGAAATGGTAGAAAAACAAGAGGAGAGGGCGGTGAGGGTGGGAGTTCCTGCACTGGTAGTAATGGTAAAGGTTTCATTTACATTGGCACCGGTGCCTGTAATAACCACCACTACGTTGTTTACCGGTTGCGAAAAGGTAAAGGTATAGTTAAAAGCGCCTCCCGGACCAAGCCAAACAGAGTTTGCCGGCGTGGTTACGGTTCCGCAACTGGTAAAGGCGGTCGGAAATGTTTGTATGCTGCCCGTACCGCCTCCGGTTACGTTAACCCCGTTTACCGTTGTGGGCGGTACTACGGAAGTTGTACATTGTGCCCGAACATAAAGCGTATTCACAAACAGCGCCAAAACAGCAACCAATGTTACAATACGACCAAATAATAATAGGCTGCCATTTACTGCATGGCGGTTTAAACACGTTGATTTGTAAATGAAATTCATGTCTGAAAAGTTGGAATTGAGTAATAAAATTAAAGTATTAACTGCCCCTTACACTTTGGTTGGGTACAGATCATACGTGCGTATCAATCAGCACTACTGTAGTGTTAAATAAAAGGCAGGCAGTGTTTAATGTCGGGCTAAAGCACTTGGGTTCAAAGATAACAAAAGTTATAGGCGGTGTCATTTTTTTGTAAAAATTTTTTTAAAAAAGGGGTAAATTATGTTACAATTACTCCCGTATGCACGCATTCTGCCGGTCAGGTACAGCGCGTGCAGATACCTTTTTTCCGGGAATAGCATTAATATGTTATTGATGCAATGTTAAATGTTTTTTTGTAACAATTCTACTTGAATGATATGGGAAATTAATTCAAACATGCGGCACTTGCAGGCAAACGGGGCAATGCCGGTCAGTGAGAAAAAGCCGATTTGTTTTCGGGAAAACAGTTATTGCCGTATTCCAGAAATGCTTAAAAAGAACAAAATTATTTAAGTTTAATTTATCTTTATTTTAAAGCATTTTTTGTTGAATTTAACAGAGACTTTCCGTTCATTTTTTCTGAAAAAACGGCGTGTGCCCAATAGCGGAAAGATTGGGCAGGTAAAAAAATGGAACTAAAATAAAAATGTATATTTATTGCCTGAATTCTAATTATAATCGGAAATTACCTCGCACATAGGGTGCTGTGCCATGAATTGCATTACCTCTTCGCGGCCAACGGGAATGCCTTTGCAATAGAGTTTTTCCAGATTTTTGAGGTTGGCTAAAGGGGCAAGCGAGGTTACCCGTGTTCCGTTAATAACCAACATTTTAAGCAACCCCAGTTTTGCTATTGGCTCAAGCGAGGTAATCGGGGTGTTGGAGCAAAGGAGTTCTTCCATAGCCCCAATGTTTTTTATCGGTTCAAGCGATGCCACCCGGGTATCGGAAATATCGAGGTGTGTCATGGTATGCATTCCCGACAGGGCATCAATATTGGTTATTTTGGTGCCGTTAACATTGAGGTAATTCATGTCAATTAAATTTTTCATCGGCTCTAATGAAGTTACCGGGGTGTAAGCCAACTGCACCTCGCCCAATTTGGTAAGATTGGCAATGGGTTGCAGGTCGGTAATTTGGGTGTTGGAGGCGCGCAGTACCCACAATCTTTTATGTTCGGCAATTGGTTCTAATGAGTTCACCTTGGTTCCGGCAATTTCTATGGCACGCATTCTTACCAGCGGCCGCAGGGGTTCTATGTTGGTAATGGGTTTGTGCGACAGGTTGAGCAGCAGCATTTCGTTAAAAATTCTGTTTACCTCTTTTTGGGTGGCTTCCCCTTTAAAAACATCTGCCCTGAAATAGTCTTTCCAGTCATTATCCAAACCATTCCACCAGTCGAGGGTAGGAGGTTCGGGTTTTTTTTCTTCGGGCTGTTTGGGCATTTCCTTAATTTTTTCGTCGCACAGGGCAATTTGTTGTTCGGCATATTGCCGGTACACCTCAGACCCCGATTGTTTTTGCAGTTGCTGGTAAGATTCGCGGGCTTTCGGGTAATCGCGCTGTAAAAAATAGCTTTCGGCAGTGCGCAACACATAGGTTACCGAATCGGGTTCGGTTTGCATGGCTGCTTTCAGTTCATCGGGGCTTACTTTTTTTTCTTCCTGCAGGCAGGCAGACAGGGCAAACAAAGCTGTTAAGAAAAGGTAAAATACAAACGGTTGGATGTGTGGCAACAAACGGTATTTCATAAGGTGAAGGTTGAAAAGTTGAGTTTTTATGAGGTAAGACCGGTCAAAAATAGCAAAATCGGGTAAAATTGAGATTTTTTACCGGTTTTTTTAAGATATTGCTGCCCATTATCGCATCAGCAACGCAATTTATGGCATTATCTCCTGTTTATGAGGCATCTGGCGCACCGCACAAGCCTGCCCGGCAACTTTGGAAATACATGGCAGTATTCACCCTTGCCATGGGTTTATATGCCAATACTTTTACGCATGATTACGCATGGGACGATTATGCCGTTATACTAAACAACCAATACACCCAAAAAGGATGGGAAGCAGTGCCCGATATTTTTACCCAAAAAGTGTACCTGCAAGGGCGTAATGTATATCGGCCGCTTACCCAACTTGGCTTTGCCGCCGAAGTTGCGCTGTTTGGCAACAATGCGCTTGTTTCGCATATTGCCAATGTTTTGTTGTATGCCTTTTGCTGTGTGGTGTTGCTGGCATTGCTGCAACTGCTCTTTGGCGCCGTGGCCGAATGGGTGCCGTTAAGCGCCGTGCTGCTGTTTACCGTACTGCCGGTGCATACCGAAGCAGTAGCCAATATAAAAAGCCGCGACGAAGTGCAAATGTTGCTGTTTGGGCTGAGTGCCTTGTATTTTTGGGCGCTTGCGGTTAAAAACAGCAGTTGGTTGCAGGCAGGGTTGGCTTTATTGTTGTTTACCGCATCGGAATTAAGCAAGGAAAATGCCATAACCCTGCTGGCTGTTGCCCCCCTGATGGCCCATTACCTGCACCCCAATGCAAAAGGGTGGGTAATGTTGCAATGGCGTACCAACCGGGCAAGGTTGCTGTTGCTGCTCATGGCTGCGGGGGCAATGCTGGCGTTGGGTGTTAGTTTGCAGTTACAGGCATTGGCAACATATAACATTACTTTGCTGTTGCTGGTAT
This sequence comes from Sphingobacteriales bacterium TSM_CSM, assembly GCA_002212725.1. Taxonomy (GTDB): domain Bacteria; phylum Bacteroidota; class Bacteroidia; order Chitinophagales; family UBA2359; genus UBA2359. The sequence continues at coordinate 18,418 of MTCR01000146.1, forward strand.
GGGTAGCAGGCAGTTTATGGTATGGGGCGGATATGTGGCAAAAGGTAAAACCGCTTACACTTACTTTGGTTTTGTTGGGCGTTGTTACCTTATTAATATGGAAAGCGGGTTGGTTAACTCCGGTCATTGAAACTGGTCAAACTAATGTTGCCAACACAATTCCGCCGGCAAAAACCAATGTGCCCATAGAACCCCTGAACAATGTGCTGAAAGGCGCTGCTTCTTTAGATGAAAAACTGGCCACCATGCTGCTCATTATGGGAAAATATTTGCAGTTGGCGGCGGTTCCGGTGGTGTTGGTTTACCATTACGGCTACAACCAGTTGCCGCTTACCAACTTTACCGATTACCGCGTTTGGCTGTCGTTGCTGCTGCACCTTGGGCTGTTGTGGTATGCCATAAGGGGTTTAAGGCGAAAAAGCATCATCGGGTTTGGCGTGTTGTTTTACCTCATTACCTTGTCGGTTTATACGCATATTACCATATTGCTGCCCGAAGTAATGCGTTTGCCTTTGGGCAGCAACCTGCTGCTTAAAATTGAGGCCGGATTATATAATGTATTGCCCGATACGCTTGCCGAGCGGTTTTTGCTCCTGCCATCGGTGGGATTTTGCCTTGCGCTGGCCTATGGCTTGGGGTGGTTAACCGGCAAAACCAGCAGCAGCAGCCAACACCCCGATTCGTTGAATACCGGTGCTTTTGCTTTGGTAATGGGGCTGTTGTTGTTGGCCTATGGAACCAAAACCGTATTCAGAAATGCCGTTTGGAAAAACAACCAAACCCTTTTTTCTGCCGATTTGGAAAACATGCCCGATAACGCCATGGCGCATGTTTTTTACGGACAACTGTGGTTAGACCAAATGCAGGCAGCAAAAACACCCCAACAGGCTGCCGAAAGTTTTAAACGCTTTGAGGCCGCACAACTGCGCGCCCTGCAAATTTACCCCCGCTTTTTATCGGCAAACCTTAAACTGGCATCGGTTTACCTTAGTATTAACCAACCGCAAAAAGCCCTGCCTTTTCTGGAAAACAACCTCAACTGGTTTCCGCAGGAACCCGCCGCTTATTTTGGAATGGGGCAATACTACTACGAACAGGAACGATATCAGGAAGCCATGGCCTATTTTGAAAAAACACTTTACCTCGAACCCTACTATGCCGAAGCCTACCGTTTTCTGGCTTGGTGCTACGTAAATTCGGGCTGTTTCGAAGATGCCATCGGGTTGTTGGAGGACGGGGCAAAATTGTTTCCCGATAAACCGCATTTCTTCACCCTTGTTTGCCACCTGCAGGTAACCAACGGCATGTATGATAAAGCTGCGGAATCGTGTAAACGGGCATTGTCTTTACAACCCAATGATGCGCAGGTATTGGAAAACCTGATAAAAGCCCTTGAAGCCACCGGACAGACCGATGCAGCGCAACAATACCGCAACCAATTAAAAACGGGGCGTTGAGTTATTTATATGTTTAAACTCCTGTTTTTTAGGTGGTTATTTAGGTGAATTATTTGTTTTGTGTTTTTTTTGAATTTTCTGCTCTAATCATAAGAAAATTAATCACATATTTTGCGCTTAAAAGTAAAGGTATTGTTTTATGTAAATAAAAAAAATGACAAAAAAATGACAAAAACCTGTCAAAAATTTGCGCAATCGTAAATTGACACCTATATTTAACCCCAAAATTGGGTTCTTTCAAAATGCAACAGTTTTTCTGCCTTTTATACAGTCATTCACAACTGATAGTTTGTGGTTTAAAGGTTGCATTTTTTCCTGCCGGTTCAGGTGATTTGACAGGGTTTTTTTGAGCAGGGAAGGGGTAATACCCGCTTTTTGTTTTTTTTCTGACGTTTCCTTTTTTAGGCGCCTTATACAATTAACAACAGTTTTCTTTGTTCCCAAACAGGGGCAAAGAATCACTTTAATATTACTCAATTCCAAATAGGCTCATTATGAAAACCTCTCCCCAATCTATTAACCCTTATCCCGTAACTACCCTTACCGGGCAGTTTGTACTTGGTTTGTACGGAACCTTGTTGCTTGCCTTACTACAGGTAGCCACTACCGGCAACTTACAGGCACAAGATGTAAGCAATAAAATAACCCCAAGCCCTGCGGCAACCTATCAGGATTTTGGCGCAGCCGTTGCTGTGGCGCCGCAAACAATTATTGTGGGCGCACCGGGCGATGCCTCTAATAAAGGAGCCGCCTATGTTTATGAACTGGAAAGCGGCACCTGGATGGCGCGCCCCAAAATTACCGCCCCCGATGGCGCCGCAGGCGATAAGTTCGGCACTTCGGTAGCAGTATCTAACGGTATGCTGGCCATAGGCGCACCGGGTGTTACCAGCAATACCGGCGCCGTATATCTGTATGCCAAAAGCGGCAGTAACTGGGTGCTTGCCAAAAAACTGCTGCCTGCCGGCGGCATACCGGGCGACAGGTTTGGTGAGGCAGTGGCTATTACCAATGGCGTAGTGATTGCCGGCGCACCCGGCGATAACACCAAAGGTAACGACGCCGGTGCAGTATATGTATTTACCGGCGCCAACCTCTCTGCCATGACACAGGCACAAAAAATAACCGCCACAGACGGCGTATTGCAAGATGAATTTGGTTGCAGTGTATCTTTAGAAGGTACTAACCTGGCAGTTGGCGCCCGTTTCAGCGATGTGTCCGGCACACCGCCCACCTATTATGCCAATGCCGGAGCAGTTTATATATACCAGCAGGGTATTCTGCCGCCGGCTACCGCCGCCACGTTTAACCTCTTTACCAAATGCACCGCCTCAGACCGGATAATGAACGACTATATGGGCAACTCGGTAGCTTTTAGCAACGGCAGGGTTATTGCCGGCGCTTACGGCAGAGACGATAACGGAACCAATTCGGGTGCGGCTTATATTTTCAGCGGCGCAACCTTTACCACCCAAAACAAAATTACCCCCACCGGCGCTGCCGCCAACGATAACTTTGGCTGGAGCGTAGGACTTAGCAACAACACCGCCGTTGTTGGCGCAAGGTATAAAAACTTAGCCAAAGGCGCTTCCTATATCTTTACCCAGGCAGGCGGCGTATGGACACAGTACGGAACCATGCTGCAACCTACAGGCTCGGCCCCCGCCGACCAGTTTGGCTATGCCGTAAGTGTTAACAGCAACACTGTAGCAGTAGGCGCTTACCGCGATAACCTGAACGGGGTAAATGCCGGCGCAGCTTATTTTTACCAAATGCTGGCACAGCCACAATCGGCATCGGCTACCGATGGCGTGTTTGAACAAAAAGTACAGGTTACCTGGGTGCCTTTCCCCGGCACGTCGGCTACTTCGTACAATTTATATAAGTACAAAAACGGCATTCTGCTCAATACCTTTACTTCCGCAACCAATCCTTTTGACGATTTTAACGTTGACCTCGATACGCTTTATACCTATTGTGTAACTGCCGTTCACCCGCTTTGGGGCGAATCCCAACCGGTTTGCAACGTGGGCTATAAAGGCACTATTGCCTCGCCCGCAGGCTTTACCGCCACCGACGACCTTTACGAAGACCATATTGTGCTTAACTGGAGCAACGTAACCACCCTGCACAACCTGCCCTGCCAAAAATGTGTAACCGGGCTTATTCAGGATAGCATTCTGGTGCGCAAAAACGGCGGTATTATTGATACCCTGCCCGGCACAGCCACCACTTATACCGATAACAATGTTTACTCCCTCATAGAGTACGATTACTGTTTGCAAATGTTTTATGCCTACTACGATACAGTGTATAACCCGCTGTACCCCGTTTACGATTTCGACACCATTCCCGGCGTGGTTACCTCTCTGAACGACCCGCTGCAACCCTACCTTGGTATATTAGATACCATACCCGGCAACCCGCCATCTTATAACGTAACCATTTTAGATACCGCAGCTACCACCTACGTGTATGATACGCTCATTACCCGCGTAGAGGTAAAATCTGCTTTAGCCTGCGATGCGGGTTCGGCTTCCATTAAACAACCGCAAACATTAACGGCTACTTATCCGTTCTTTGGCTCAACCCTGAACCTCGATTATTATGAAGATAAGGTGCGCCTGAACTGGACCGTTGCCGTGCCGCCTACCATTGCAAACGGCTACCGCATTTACCGCAACGGAGATTTGCTCTATACCATCTACAACCCAAGTATTACCACCTTCGATGACTTCAATGCCGTTTCGGGCAATATTTACGAGTATTGTGTAGTGGCATTCCACGTGTCTTACGGCGAATCGGAGGCTGTTTGTGCCGATGGCGGCATAAAAATCACCGCGCCGGTAATTACCGCTTCCGATGGCACCTTTGAAGACAAAGTGCGCCTCTCTTGGGTGAGCAGTTCTACCGTGGCCGAAGGGGTGCGCATTTACCGCGACAGCGTGCTGATAGCCGACCTGCCCGTATTCCTTACCCCCTATGACGACCCCGATGTGGTAGGCCTTACCGACTACAACTATTGCATAGAAGCCTACCACGGTAGTTGGGGCGCATCGGAATGGCATTGCGATAAAGGGAAAATCAGTATCAAAAAACCGGTTTTCACCTCTATTACCAATGGCATACCCAACCACGAAGACAAAGTAGTGCTCAATTGGTCTAACCCCTCTTCGGTGGCTGCCGGTTACCGCATCTACCGCGATAACGCCCTGCTTACCACCATTAACAACGCTGCCACCCTTACCTTTACCGACCAGAGTTCTATCACTTCTTTACAGTTGTATAAATACGAGATAGAAGCTTTCAGCCCCGTTTTTGGCAATTCCGACCGCTCGGTTGGAAACGGCGTGGCTAAAATTAAACCGCCTACCAACGTACAGGCTACCGATGGTACCTATAATAACAAGGTAACCGTTACCTGGACAGACGGCTCTGCATTGGCCGGCCGCTCTTTCCGAATTTACCGGAACGGGTTCCTCATTGCCACCCGGCCGCAGGGAACCACTTCTTACGATGATTTTGAGGTAAACTCGCAATCTATCTACCAATACTGCGTAACTACCTATAAAGCCGGTTTAGGCGAGTCGGATATAACCTTGGCCTGCAATGAAGGCAGCACCCAAACCGCCCCGCCCGCTACGCTAACCCAAACCTCTTCCAGTACTAAATTAATACCCGATGTTTCCAATGCCTACGATTTGGCCGGAAAATCGGTGGGTATTTCGGGTTCAACTGTAGTGTTGGGTGCGCCCGGCAATGATGGCAAAGCGTTTATATTTAAAGGCACAGCAGGCGCATGGACACAAGAAAAGAACCTGCCACACCCGCCTGCCGACTCTATTGCGTACTTTAACACATTTTTTTGGGACACAATTGGTATTAATTATCTATACAAAGGATTTGGTGAATCGGTAGATATTGATGGTAACCGGGTAGTTGTAGGTATTCCTAATCACGACTATTGGCCAAATCCTACATTGTTTGCCTTTGGTAGTTATTGCTGCAACAGCAATAAAATCAGCTATCAAAACGGCGCGGTTGCCGCCTATGAATTCAGCGGTGGCGACTGGACTTATAAACACGTTAAAAGACCGTCGGATATAGGCCCTTACTACTCCAACGGTTATGAGTATTTTGGTTCCTCCGTAGATATCAATGGCAGTTGGGTGGCCATTGGATCAACGGGCAGGGTAGGCGGCGGAACCGCTTACCGCTACAATTTTGCCAACAACGGCGGGTTAATTGGGGCGCCCTCTCCTTATGCAGCGTCTTCTGCAGGCACGTCGGTGCGCATTTTTAACGGAGGCAACAATGTATTATTGGGCGACCCCACCAGCACCAACGGGATGCCCGGCGGTCAGGTATGGATGTCGGGCATAAACGGCTATTTGCAATCTACCACTGCCAATGAGTATTTTGGCTGGCGCTTGGCGCTTTCCAACAACAATACCGTGTTTGTAGGCGCTCCCAACAATGCCACCGGCGGTTCCAATGCCGGCCGCGTGTATCTGGCAAATTATGGCGGCACCGGCTATCAAAGCCTGATACAAACCATTTCGCCACCTACCCCTACCGCAAACGACCAGTTTGGATATGCCGTGGCTTCGGCCGGCAACAGGGTGGTAATAGGCGCTCCCGGGCATGACTCAAACGGCCCCAATGCCGGTGCTGTGTTTGTATATCAGAAAGTAAGAGGAGTATGGCAGCTTGCCGCCAAATTAGTTGCGCCCGACCCCGGCGCCGGATACGATGCCTTTGGCTATGCCTTGGCAATGGTAAACAATACCGTGGTAATTGGCGCACCCAATGACGACAGCGATACCAACCCGTTGAGTTACGACCATGGTTCTGCCTATGTATATATCTTACCACCCGAAGATTTAACCGCCTCAGACGGCGCTTTCTCCAACAGGGTAAAACTGCAATGGAGCAATGCCGGCTACAACAACGTGGCAGATGGATTCCGCATCTACCGCGACGGCGAACTGATTGCCGAAGAAGGCCTTACCAGCAGTATTTACTACGATTATGATGCCATACCCGGTAAACTTACCAAGTATTGCCTGGAAGTGTACACCAATGCTTCCAGCAGCGCATCATACAAAATTTGCGACGAAGGTTTTGTAAGACCGGTAGGCAGAATAAGCGGCGAGGTAAAATCTACCCTGCAGGCAGGTGTGCCCAATATAGAAGTATGTGCCAGCGGTAACTTACACCAACACGCACTGCAGTTCAACGCTCCGGCAAACACATCGGGCAACAGCGCCACAGCAGCCACAGAAATTAACTTGGCCAACTCCGATTTCAGTATTGAATTCTGGGCTAAACAGTCTGCTACCGGCAACGTTGACAGGGTAACCTTCTCTTTTGGTAATACGGGCAGCAACATAGTTGCCGGCTTTAACCCCGCCGGCCGCCTGCGCTTTGTATTAAACAACAATGCCGCTGTTATAGAGGCTGACACCACCACCCTTAACAGCGGTTGGAACCACTATGCCGTTACTTTCCGCAACTCCGATAAAATGGCGTGGCTGTACCGAAACGGGGTACTGGTAAAACAGGGAAGCATGGGTACTACCGGCTTTTCCAATGCTAATGCAACCGAGTTAAATATAGGCAGTTGGTTTAACCAGGCAGGCTTCTATAACGGCCTTATTGACGAAGTGCGCGTATGGAACATTCTGCTCGACCAGACTTCCATACAAGAAAGGAAAAACCGCTACCTCCGCGGCGATGAAGCCGGATTGAAGGCATACTACGCCTTTAGCGAAGGAGCGGGAGATGTAGCAGCCGATTTTGCACAAAATATGGGCGGACACGCCAAAATTTCGGGCGCTTTCTGGACCTATGACATACCCGAGGTTAAATACTGCGCCACTACCAATGCCGCCGGCTACTACGAAATTAACAACATCTTCTTTGGCGAAGAATCGGAGTTTACCGTTAAACCGGTAAAAGCAGGGCATAACTTTACCCCCACCTTCCAGAACCGAACCCTTAATACTTTTAACAATATTGCCAACAACGTAAACTTTACCGATAATACGGTATATACCATAACCGGTAAGGTGGAGTTCCCCACCTCGCCTCCGTGTCCGCAAGACAGTGTTGCGATTTGGATAAATGGAACTTTCTTTGGCAATTTTACTAAGCTCGATGGCACCTACAGTGTAGCAGTTTCTGATCCGGGCGAATATATAGTAGAGCCAAAATTTACGTATTCGGGAGGTAACCATGTATTTAGTCCCGCTCAAATAAATATTGGTTTTGTAGAGGGCGATGTAACCGATGTAAACTTTACCAACACCACCCTGCGCACCATCAGCGGTACGGTAAAAGGCGCATGCAACGCACTTATTGGTGATGTAGAATTATTGGTAACTTCAGACCCGGCCTGCCTCAACTATACTGTTAGTCCTACTGCAACGCCTTATACATTTAATCCCGCAAACGGCAACTTCCAGTTCCAGGGACCGCCGCTTAAGTACAATGTGAGGGTAGTGAAAGTTACGCAAAACGGGCAACGCAACCTGCAGGCTGAAAACTATTTCCTCTCCAGAAGCCAGAATACAAATTTAAGGAAAAAGGCGGCTGATACACTTACCTTTGTGTATAACAAGCCATTCCAACTTGCCTTGGCAGATTTGCCCACTACCAAAACCTGCGACGGGTTAAACTATGTAATGGCAGTAGGAGAACAACAGCCCATCAGCATAGAGGTGTTCCAGAACTATAACGGGCAGCTTTGCCCGGCCGACTCCGGTATCCTCTACATTACAGATAACGTATCGGGCTATGGCGCCATACAGGTTCCGTTCTACAACGGCGTGGGTTACCATACCCTGCGGCCCGATTT
>MTCR01000103.1 GCA_002212725.1 Sphingobacteriales bacterium TSM_CSM
GACTTAACCCCTTTAACCACCGGTAACACACAAACCACCACCTGTGCTAATGCAGGACAATACTTTACCGTACAGGTTTGTACCGGAACACAATATACTTTTACCACCTGTGGCGACAATGATTTTGACACCCAGCTTACCCTGTATAATGCAGCCGGAGGCGCTGCCCTGGCATTTAACGATGACGGCGGCGGCTGTGGGGTTCAATCTACCATTACATGGACCTCAACCATAACCGGAACGGTTTGGATATTGCTGGACCAGTATTTTTGTGCCAATGCATCTACCGCCTGCATGAACCTTAGTGTAACCCAAAACACGGCTTGTACCAATTTTCCGCCATGTAACGGGTTATGTCCACCCGGCGGTACCCCACCTGCAGAAGACGACTGTTTTACCGCGCTCAATTTGGGAACCATGCCAACTCCGCCGGCTTGTACCGGCATAACAGGAGGGCAGGGAATACCAATTGTATATAACCTGTCTAATGTTTGCGCCACACCATCCAATCCCTATACTTTTATGTCTAACTGTGCAGATGGTACAGATATGGCTGCGCCGGCATTGGATGTTTGGTATCAGGTAACCATTAGCGGCAGCCAGCTGATTGTTACGCTTGAAGCAGGAATGAACACTCCGGCACTTGGTTTATGGCGCGATGTGGGTTTGGGATGTGCCGGTTTGCAGCCGGCAGGTTGCACTACCGGCGCGGCGGGTTATGCCAATGAAGTATTCGGGCCACTGTTTCCCGGCACCTATTATTTGCAGATAAGCGGTGGTGATTTGGGCGACCAATGTGATTTTTTACTTACCCTTCAAAACAATAATTCATGTGCCGATTGCTTAGTTGGGCAAAATCTGACTGCAACACCGCCACCCGACGGCGGCATTTACCCACCCGGCACAACGGTTACCTTCTGTTATACCCTGAATGATTACAACGATGCGGCAGCAATAAACTGGATACACGGAGTAGTGCCGGTATTTGGCGATGGTTGGGATTTGAGTACCTTAACCCCGCAACCCATTGCCAACCCTGCAGGTTGCGGAACAGGGCAAGGTGTTGGCACATGGGCTTGGTACAATAACCCGGTTACAGGGCAAAATGGCAGCAGTGCCCAAACCACTTCTGTAGGTCCCGGATTTTTTCACGAGTCCAATTTTGGATGTCCAGGAGCATGTAATCCTGCCAACCCCGGCGATAACTGGGGCGACAACCTTGGGCAGGCGGGCTGTTCCTTAGTATTTTGTTGGAACATTACTTCGCTGCCTGCCGGCGCCGCCTGTGTTGACCAGGCAAGTTTGAATGTTTTTGTAGAAACCTATGCCGACTCTGAAACCGGAAGCTGGACGATGGCCGGTTGTCAAAACGACCCCGACCTTGATTTCTATGCCACCCTCAATTGCTGTGATGTAAACGGAACAGTTACCAACAACGGGCCTTTGTGTGTAGGTGAAAATTTGCAATTAGGTGTAAACGTAACCACTCCCGGCACCAATATTACCTATGAGTGGAGCGGACCCGATGGTTACACTTCCACTTTGCAAAATCCGGTAATTAACAATTTGCCCATCAATTTGGGAGGATATTACAGTGTAATAGTAACGGTTGACGGTTGCATATCTATACCGTTATTTACCTTTGTAGATTTGTATCCGCAGCCCGATGCAACGGCAAGCAACAGCGGCGCTGTATGTCCGGGAGGTAGTGTTACGCTGAGTGCGAGCAGTACTTCTGCCGGAGTAACAGGGTATAGTTGGACTGGGCCAAACGGCTATACTTCTACACAGCAGAACCCGGTAATTACGGCTACTGCAGCCAATGCCGGCACTTATTCTGTGGTATCGGTAGATGCAAATGGTTGTTCCTCTGCACCGGCTACAACCACAGTTTCTTTGTTGCCGGTGCCAAATGCAACGGCAAGCAATACAGGTCCGGTTTGTGCCGGCGGATTAGCGGTATTGAATGCCAATACCGCTACACCCGGCGTAGCCACTTACCAATGGTCGGGTCCCAACGGTTTTACCTCTACCGACCAAAGTCCGTTTTTCAATAATGCTACTGCTGCCAATGCCGGTGTTTACACGGTTACTATTACTGTAGGCGGTTGTTCTTCAACACCCGCCACCACTACGCTGGTAGTAAACCCCATACCAACGGCAACAGCCGGCAACACCGGCCCTGCTTGTTTAGGCGGTTCTGTAACCCTGCAGGGCAGTACAACCACACCGGGAACAGCCACCTATCAATGGTCGGGTCCCAACGGATTTACCTCCTCCCAACAAAACCCGGTAATCAATGGCATCACAGCTGCCGCTGCAGGTACTTATTCGGTAACGGTAACGGTTAATGGCTGTCCTTCAACTCCGGCAACCACTACAGTTACCATTAATTCACCACCCAATGCAACTGCTTCTAACGATGGTCCTGCCTGTCCGGGAGATGATATTACCTTAACAGCAACCACAACCACTCCCGGAACGGCAACCTACCAATGGTCGGGGCCGGGAGGATTTAGTTCCACACAGCAGAACCCTGTTTTAACCAATGTTACCACAGCATCGGGTGGTGTATATTCGGTAACCATTACAGTAAACGGATGTGCTTCGGCACCGGCAACAACAACGGTAACGATTAATCCTGTACCCGGTGCAACCGCGGCCAACAATGGTCCGGTTTGTTTGGGCAGCAATGTTACCCTAACTGCCAGCACAACCACGCCCGGCATAGCCACCTATGCCTGGACCGGTCCCGATGGTTTTACCTCCACCAGCGCCAACCCGGTAATAAACGGATTAACCGCATTGCAAACCGGAACTTACAGCGTGGTGATTACAGTTAATGGCTGCGATTCGGCACCGGCAACTACCGATGTTTCTTTGCAGTCGCCCCCTGATGCCACAGCCACCAATACCGGCCCTGCCTGTTTGGGCAGTAGTGTTACACTCAACGCAGCAACTACCGTACCCGGCACCACCACTTACCTTTGGAGTGGCCCAAATGGTTTTTCTTCTTCGCTGCAAAACCCGGTCATCAATCCCATTACAGCAGCAGCAGCAGGCGCTTATACAGTTACTGTAACGGTAAACGGCTGCAATTCGGCGCCGGCTTCCACTACTGTAGCCATTAGCGCACAACCCAATGCAACAGCTGGTAGCAATACCCCTGTTTGCAGCGGTTCAGATATAAATTTAACTGCCTCAACAACAGCAACCGGAACTACCATCACCTATGCATGGTCTGGCCCCAATGGCTTTGCTTCTACCCAGCAAAATCCGGTTGTCAGTGCTGCAACAGCAGCTAATTCGGGCACTTACACGCTCATAGTAACAGTTGACGGATGCGCTTCCAACCCGGTAACAACCGATGTTACTGTAAATGCCCTGCCCAATGCAACGGCAGGCAATTCAGGTGCTGCCTGTTTAGGAACCAATGTAACGTTAAACGCCGGCACCACAACACCGGGAACCGCTACCTATTCATGGACAGGCCCTAACGGGTTTAATTCGGCCTTGCAAAATCCGGTTATTAATGGGGTAACCTTGGCAGCAGCAGGTACTTATACTGTTTCGGTAACTGTGGCAGGATGTACTGCAACGGCCGGTACTACAGTTACCATTAACCCGCAGCCCAACGCCACTGCCACCAACAGCGGCACCTGTGCCGGAAGTGCGCTTACACTCATCGGTTCCACCTCTACGCCAGGCACTACCATTGTATATGCGTGGACAGGCCCTAATGGGTTTGTTTCTGCTCAACAAAGCCCGGTGATTGCTGCTTCAAGCACGTTAGATGCCGGGGTTTATACCTTAATAGTAACTGTTGACGGCTGCCCGTCGCAGGCAGTAACTACCACGGTTACCATAGATAACCCCCCTTCGGCTGTGGTAAACAGTACACCTGCTCCGGTTTGTAATACCAGTTCCGGCGGCTCGGTACTCGATTTCAATACTTTGATAACGGGCGGTGATTTTGGCGGCAGTTGGACAGACGTTTCGGGTTCCGGCGCATCGGGAGTTTTGCCATTCCTTAATTTCAATGGCGTTGTGCCGGGTAATTATACCTTTACCTACACCACCAACAGCGCTATTCCGCCTTGTATCGAGGCGGATTACACAGTAACAGTGGTGGTTGAAGATTGTGCTTGTCCAAGTGTGGCAACAGCGCCTCCCGCACCAATCTGCAACAGTTCGGGTGTATTAAATTTGCAGACTATTCAGCTAACTTCTGAACCGGGTGCATGGACTATTACCTCTGCTCCGCCCGGTGCAAATCCGGCTACAATCATCGGAAACATTTTAGATGCTACCAATGCCAATCCGGGAACCTATATTCTTACCTTTTCGCTTACAAATGCACCTCCGGCAGGTTGTCCTGTATCTTCGGTGCAAAGTTTGGTGGTGGGAAATGCAGTTGATGCCGGAAACGATAATAACATTGAGGTTTGTAACAGCAATCCCGCTCCGGTTGATTTAAACAGTTTGCTGAGCGGTGCAGACCCGGGAGGCACCTGGCAGTTGGCAGTATTTAGCCCTGTACCAAACCCCGGCACCTTTGTGCCTGCAACCGGCACTTTCTTCACCAACGAACAGCCGCAGGGCAACTACACTTTTGAATACGTAGTGCCGGCAACAACGCCCTGCCCGGTTTCGGTAGCACAAATTACCGTTTCTGTGTATGCACAACCCGATGCTACCATTACCAATCCCAATCCCACAGTTTGCAACACTACTTCAGGCGGTTCTGGCATTAACCTGAACACCTTGCTGGCGCCCGGTGCATCGGCAGGAATTTGGGTAGATGCTATAGGCAATACTGTTGCAAATCCTAATCTTGATTTTAACGGATTTACACCCGGCAGTTACGATTATTTTTATACTACTACCAATGCCATTCCGCCTTGTATCAATACCAATTTTGGCGTTACCGTAATTGTAGAAGACTGTGCCTGCCCGAGCGTGGCGTTATCAGCACCGCCGGCATTGTGCAACAATTCGGGCACTTTAAACCTCAGTACTATTCAGGTAACCACCCAGCCCGGTACATGGACATTAACCACCACGCCACCCGGCGCCACTTCGCCCGCAACCCTTACCGGAACCACCTTTAATGCCACTGGCGCAACACCGGGTACCTATCAGGTAACCTATACCCTTGCTCCGGCACCTCCGGCCGGTTGTCCTGCTTCTGCTTCGCAAAATATTTCGGTTGTGGCTGCTCCGAATGCCGGAACCGGCGGAACTGCCACTGTTTGTAATACGCAAACTACGCCGGTTATTCTCAGCGATTTGCTTACCGGCGCAAGCGGAGGAGGAACCTGGGCGCTTACAGGCGGCACTGCCAATGCGGGAGCATTTAATGCTGCAACCGGACAGTTTAACCCTAACGGACACCCGCCCGTAACGCTTAACTTTACCTATACCCTTACCGGCACAACTCCTTGCCCCAATGCCACCACATCAGTTACAGTAAATGTAACGGCAGCGCCAAATGCCGGAACTTCGGGAACCTTGGATATTTGCAATACGGAAACCAACCTCATTCAACTTTCCGATATCATAACCGGTGAAGATGCAACGGGCGCCTGGGCGCTTACATCGGGCGTAGCTACTCCCGGCGCATTCAATGCTGCAACCGGCACCTTTAATCCAAATGGTCATCCATCGGCAACCTTAGTGTTTACCTATACCGTACCTGCGGCAGGAGCCTGTGCGGCAAGTACTTCTACCGCAACTATAAACGTTTTTGCGGCTGCTTTAGCCGGCACCGGCAGCACACAGTCAGTTTGTAACAGCCAGATTACCCTTATAGATTTGTCTGGCGGGCTTACCGGCGAGAGTGGGGGCGGAACTTGGTCGGTTACCGGCGGAACCCCCGATGCGGGCGCATTTGATGCAGCATCGGCAACCTTTGCACCCAACGGACATACACCGGGTTCATACACTTTCACCTATACACAGGCAGCATCGGGCACTTGCCCTGCCTCAACGGCAACAGTTCAAATTCAAGTAGTAGACCAGCCAGCAGCTACAGTAATTCCAAATGCCAATATCTGCAATTTGAGCGCTGATGGTTCTGTTCTTGATTTGAGCGCACTTGTTACGGGTGGCAATACCAGCGGAACATGGTCGGAGGTTACTGCAAGCGGCGTAAGTCTTGCAAATCCGGCATCGGTAGATTTTAACGGTGTTGCTGCAGGAACTTATACCTTTACCTATAACCTGCCGGCAGTAGTGCCCTGCACTAACCCGGCTTATGCGGTAAATGTACTGGTACAGGATTGCAGTTGCCCAAGCGTAGCCATAACCACCCCTGCCGGACTGTGCAATGATTTGGGAACACTTGACCTAACTACATTGGAGCTAACCCCCGAAGATGGCGATTGGACTATTACCTCTACGCCTGCCGGCACAAATCCGGCGTTTTTGGTAGGGCCAACCGTGAATGCCATAGGAGCAGATGCCGGTGTTTACACCATCACCTTTACCCTTGCCACGCCGCCACCTGCCGGTTGCTTACCTTCTGCAAGCGAAAATTTACAGGTTAGCGATGCCGCCAATGCCGGTAACGGCACCGATTTGCAGGTTTGCAATAACAGCACAACGCCGGTTACATTGTCGGCACAACTTTCGGGTGCCGATGCCGGCGGAGCATGGTCGGTAACGGCAGGAACGCCCGATGCAGGGGCATTTATTGCCGCCACCGGAACATTTAATCCCGATGGACATACGCCCGGCGATATTACCTTTGCCTATACGGTAAATGCGGCAGCACCCTGCACACCCGATGTGGAAACCGTAACCATATCGGTTATAGATGCAGTTAGCGCGGGTATCGGTGGTAATATAAGCCTGTGTAACAGTGAACCAACCATACTCGATTTGTTTGGACTTTTAGGGGGAGCAACTTCGGGCGGCACCTGGACAGCTACCGGCGGAACGCCCGATGCGGGAGCATTTAACGCCGCCACCGGCACCTTTAACCCCAACGGACACTCCCCCGGCGTGTTTACCTTTACATATTCGGTAACCGGCAACGGTCCCTGCATTAATGACAGCGAAGATGTGGTAATTACCATCAACAATGCCCTGAATGCCGGATTTGATACCACGGTTGATATTTGCAATGACACTGCAACCCCTTTAACCCTCTTATCGCAACTGACCGGTGCTGATGCCGGCGGCATTTGGACTGTATCGGCTTCCAGCCCCGACAACCCCGGTGCCGGCTCCTTTAATGCCGCAACAGGAGTGTTTAACCCTGCAGGGCAGCCTACAGGAACCTATGTTTTCACCTATTCGCAACCTGCCGTGGGTGATTGCGATGCCGTTTCGGCAAATGTAACCGTAAATATTACCGATGCACCTGCAGCAACCGTAACGCCCGGCGGCACCACCTGCAACAGTGCCGCAGATGGTTCTGTGTTAAACCTTTCGGGGTTGGTAACTGCGGGCATTACTACCGGAACGTGGGAGGATACCGATGGTACCGGTGTTGATTTAACTAATCCGTCAGCCGTTGATTTTGATGGCATTGCCCCCGGCACCTATACATTTACCTATACCATTGGCGGCAGCGGTACCTGCCCGCAGGTAAGTTATACTGCCGAAATAGTGGTGGAAGATTGCAGTTGCCCCAGTGTAGCTACCATACCTCCGGTGGCGGCATTATGTAACTCTTCGGCGCTGCTTGATTTGGCAACCCTTCAAATTACCACACAACCCGGCACATGGAGCATTACTGCAACTCCACCCGGTGCAACTGCTCCTGCCACTATAGCAACCGGTACTACTAATTTTGACGCTACAGGCGCAACACCCGGCAACTACACCGTAACCTTTACCCTTACCACACCGCCACCCGCCGGATGCCCGCCTGCTTCTTCGCAAAACATTACGGTAAATGGTGCCGTAATTGTAGGTACAGGCGGTAGCACCGATGTTTGCAATGATGCCGCAACCACTGTTGACCTTAACGGGTTGCTTACCGGAGCAAACCCCGGTGGCACCTGGACGGTACTTTCGGGCGGGCCAAACCCGGCGGCGGTAAACCTTGCAGCAGGCACGTTTAATACCAATGCCCATCCGGCAGGTACTTACCAGTTTCAATATACCATTACCGGCAGCGGTACAGGTGCTTGTGCAACCGATTTTGCATCGGTTACCGTAAACGTTTCGGCTGCTTTAACAGCTACGGTTACTCCATCGGCAAATGTATGCAACACAACAGCCGATGGTTCGGTGCTTAATTTCAACTCCTTTATTACATCGGGTTCAACCCTGGGTGTATGGCAAGATACCGGTGGAAGCGGAGTTAGTCTTGCCAATCTTGCAGCAGTAGATTTTAATGGTGTGGCAGCCGGCAATTACGTGTTTACCTATACCTTAGATTCTGCCGCTCCCTGTGCCGACTCTGCCCCAACCATTACTGTTACTGTTGAGGATTGCAGTTGTCCGAGCGTAGCCATTTCTGCGCCTGCCGATTTGTGCAATGATGCCGGCACCCTCGACCTTTCAACATTGCAAGTAACTACAGAAGCAGGAACCTGGACCATTACCAATGTACCTGTAGGTGCCAACCCGGCCACATTAACCGGAACTCTGTTTAATGCTGCAGGCTCTGATGCGGGTGATTATGAAATAACCTTTACCCTGAATACTGCGCCACCTGCCGGTTGTCCGGCTTCATCGGTACAAACAATTACGGTGTTTCATTCGGGTACAGCCGGCACAGGCTCTTCCGATAATGTGTGTAATGCAGCGGGCAGCCCTGATATTGACCTGGCCACCCTGCTTAGCAATGCCGATTTGGCGGGAACATGGGCGGTAAATGCCACAAGCCCGCAAACTCCGCAGGGAGCAGCCTTTAATGCCGGCGCCGGAACTTTTAATCCCGACGCACAAACACCCGGCACTTATGAGTTTAGTTACACCATCAGTAACCAGTCACCTTGTGTTAACAGTACGGCTGTAGTTACCATTGTGGTGGAAGATTGTAATTGTATTGACCCGCCTGCGCCTGTTGCGGTAACAGCACTGGTTGAAGTTTGCGAGGGAGAGGTAAACACCACGGCTTTTGAGGTTACCACCGCTCCCAATACAACGGTAAATTGGTACGATGCGCCAACAGGCGGAAACCTGCTTGCCACCGATGCACTGACCTATCTTGCCACCACTGCCGGAACCTATTATGCCGAAGCAGTTAACAACCCCGATGACGGTTGTGCCAGTAACCGAATTGAATTTACCTTAACCGAAAATACCATACCGGTAGCGGACTTTACTGCTCCGGCAGCAACTTGTACCGGCACAGCATTAAGCATATCTTTTACCGGTTCGGCAGGCGCCGGAGCTACCTATAACTGGGATTTTGGAACCGCAGGTACCCAAACCGGCGCAGGGCCGCACACTGTTACATGGAATGCAGCCGGCACACAAACCATTACCCTTGTTGTAAGCAATAACGGTTGCGACAATATAGCTACGGCCGATATTCTTGTTTCGGGTGTTACTGCCACAGCCAGCGCCAGTCCGGTTTCGGCCGGGTTGGGTGATACCATAACCCTTGCGGCAACCGGCGTTTCAGCTTCGGGAGGGCAATTAACCTATGCGTGGTCAGCCGGAACCGGCACACTGAGTTGTACTGACTGTCCCAATCCGGTTACAGTGATGGAAGGCAGTTCCACCTATACCGTAACCATTACAGATGATGCAGGTTGCTCAGACGTGGCAACCGCAGATGTTGCCCTTATAACCGAGCCACCGGTGGAAAATACAGTGCTCATACCCAACGCGTTTTCGCCCAACGGCGACAATGTGAATGATGTTTTCAGGCTTTCGGGTCTAAATGTGCAGGAGTTTGAACTGATTGTTCATAACCGATGGGGAATTCAGGTATATTCTATTGCTTCTACAAATTTAGCCGAAGGTTGGGACGGAACCTATAAGGGCAAAGACCAGGAAGTTGGCGTTTACGGTTACTGGGCCGTTGTTACATTTACCGACGGTGAAGAGAAGATGTTTAAAGGCAATGTAACTCTGGTACGGTAAAATGTAAAACCGACACAAAGCCGCAGCAACTCCTGCTGCGGTTTTGTGTTTAAAATGGAGTTTGTAATGACAATAGATGAATTACGGACAATTTGCACGTCTTTTCCTTCGGTTACGGAAGAAGTAAAGTGGGGGCACGACCTGTGCTTTTGTATAGCCGGCAAAATGTTTGTAGTGGCAGATATTTATGCGCTGCCGTTTCCGGTATCGTTTAAAGTTCCGGCAGAGGAATTTGAGGTATTGCTGGAAAAGCCCGGTTTTGAGCCTGCTCCATATCTTGCCCGCCATTGTTGGATCAGGGTTAAAGATTTGAACCGCTTAGATGAAGCAGAATGCCGGTTTTATGCGCATCAATCTTACCGGCTTGTAGCAGAAAAATTACCTGCCAAAATCAGGAAAACACTGCAGATTGAATGGTAGACCTGCCTGTTGGCGGCAGTAAGGTAAGGTGAGTATTTCTTCGGGGTTAGTCTTCTTTAAATCCCAATGAGCGCAGGGTTTCTTCGTTCATACCGCCAACAGGCAATTGTTTGTCTGTCTGGTACCGGAACAAGGCATCTTTAAATTGCGGAGTTGGTATGGGGCTTACAGGTCCTGTGTCGTATCCTTTAGCTATGAGTGCTCTTTGTACATCAATCACTTTTGCTTGTGAAATAGTAACTTGGGTAACAAAAGTGGTAACCGGTGCAATATAGTCGGCAATATCGCCGTCGGCAGGGGTATTTTCGTCGGGAGGGTGTTGGTTTATGTATTTTGGGTCATTGCTAAGAAGGGCGGTGGTGATTTCCTTGCTGATGATACCATTGATACCCAAACCATTATCGTTGATGAATTCGAGGTAAGCTGTGCGGGTCATAGGCCCGATGATGTTATCAATCGGGCCGGGGTTATAGCCTTTCTGTTCCAGCAGTTGCTGCATGTCCTTAACTTCAAGGTCTAAAAAATGCACCCCTAAAGCACGGAGGGTTAAAGCTGTGCGGTCGCCGGGTGCAATTTGATGTTCTGTTTGGTAGTTTTTTAGCGCATCTTCGGTTTGGGGTTTCATCAGTCCATCGGTTTTACCCGGATTATAGCCGCTCAGGTAAAGCAAAACCTGTACTTTTTTTACCACCGCCGAATCAGAAAAAGACATTGCCGCCAGTTTTTTTTCGATGAGCGCTTCTTCCGTTTCAGGAGGTGCGGGAGCTTCAGACACCGGTGTTTTTTTTAAACCTTCTGCCTTTTTACTGCCTTTACAACCTGCAATAAATACCAACAGCAGGCAGAAAAGAGGCAGAAAGCGGAGGTATGCTTGAAAGATTAGTTTCATATTTTGGCTTATTGGTTCTTGGTTGCTGATGTTTCGGTTGGCTATTTCTCAAATATTTTGCGAAGCAAAGCGCCGGTCATACAGCCAAAACCACCCAACAGGCTACCTATGAAAATGGTAATGGAAATAAGCGTTGCCGAATTTGGCAAGTGAAAAATAGTGGCAATTTTTCCGGCAAGGAGCCCTTGGTTTTGGAAATTGAGAAATAAGGCATAAGCGCTCCATGCCAGCCCAACACCGGCAAAACCTGCCGCATAGGCCAGCGCTGCCGTTTTAGGGTTACCAATTAGCCCTGCGAGTCCGGCGGCAATTACTACCGACCACCACGGGAAAAACCAGGCTGAAATAGCCGCTACTATTGTAATAATTGGAGTTATTTTCATGAGATAATTATTTTTTCTTGGGTTCAAATTCCGTAATTAACAGATACTGTCCTGCTTTAATTGAGTCGGGGTTGGTGTAATAGTTCAAGGGGTAATATTCTCCTTTTGCCCATTTATCAAGAAACCGGGTATAGTTGGGGCTGCCGGGGTTTCCGGTTTGTCCGCCGGGGTAAATGCCATAGGCTTCAATGCCATTATTGGTAAAGGCAACTATCATGCGCCAAGAGGGGCCGGCCCTTTTACCTGTTGCATTCACAATGCCATAGTTACCGCCTGTTTGAACGTTTTTTACACTAAAGGCATCAATTCGGGCAAGGTGCATAACCGAAGTGCCTTTATAATTTGCCCAGGTAGCCTGCTGCTGATTTTTTACTGTCCATTCGGCAATATCGGTTACGGCTTTTGTAAACGCGGGCTTTACCAGGTCTTTGAGGGTTTCTTTTTGCGGAGTTGCAGCCACGTCCATAAATTTGCTATCGGGTTGTTTATCCATAAGCCTTATGGTAACGGCATTTTCGGGATACACCATGGCAAGGCTGTCGGGGCGGCTGTTCAGTTCATCCCAAATTGAGGTAAGCAGGTTTTGCCAGAATGCCTCATACAGTGCGGGAGCTGTATCATCGGGGTTGTTCATAAAATCCCATTTTTGGAGGGTTTGTAAAGCCGTCTGTTGGGAGGAGTCCAGTTCTTCGGGCTTCAGATGCCGGAGCATAACCGGTAAACTTTCAGATGCCTGGAGGTTATAGTTATCGAACTGCAGTTGTTGCAGGTCTTTAATAGAAATGCTGTCCATTTCTGTAAGGCGGCGGTTAATGCGGCGGTTGCGGTAATATTCAAAATCGTTTGCCTGGTAATAATAAGGGTAGGAGGGGTCGGTTGGGTGCTGGTTTGCCGAACTTATAAAACCTCTTTTAGGGTTGCGAATATGCGGGGTTTGTTGGTTAGGTATAAATGCCTGCCATTCATCGGCTGGGTTGTTGCCATCTAAGATAAATTTACCCTGTTCTTTGTAGCGAACGGGGAACTTGCCTTGTTCCCAAATGGCAATATCGCCCTGAGAGTCGGCAAAGGCAAAGTTTTGAGCGGGGCATTCGTAGAAGCTGAGCGCCTGTTCGTAATCGGCATAATTTTTTGCACGGTTCAGCAGGTAAAAAGTCTTAAATTCGTTGGAAGGCTCATGCGCTTTCCAGCGGAGGGCAAGGTTTTGCTTTTGGGGCCCGTAGTTTTCAAATACAACAGGGCCGAGGTGGGTGTATGTTACGGTATCAACTACATCGGGCTGGTTTCGTACTTTAATGGTTTCAATCCGTTTTTCGGTTTTGCGCCACGAATCAGCGTATTGATATTCGTTTTTAGAAGCATCTTTATAGGTGATTTTGTACCAGTCTTTCACATCAACTCCGGCGTTGGTTACTCCCCAGGCAATATGGTCATTAAACCCGATGACAATGCCGGGTCCGCCCGGTATGGTTACTCCGTAAACGTTAATGCCGGGGGCCGACAATTGGGTTTCAAACCATATAGAAGGCAGGTTGAGTTGCAGGTGTGGGTCGTTGCACAAAATGGGTTTGCCCGATAGTGTTTTGCTTCCGCTTACAGCCCAGTTGTTGCTGCCAATAGTGGGTTCAGTTTCGGGCTGAGGGGTTTGCAGGTTTTGTCCGTTTGCGGGAAATACAGGCGCGTAACCGGTTTTGTTTCCGGCCGGCTGGGCTGTAGCATTTTTACCCGATGGTTGAACGGGGGTGAAATTCCACTTGGTGCCCGGGGGTATTATGGGGTCTTGCCCTTCAAAGTATTGTGGGTACAACAGGGTTGCAGCTTCTTTTCCCATTACCGTGGCCAAGTTGGTATATTCAATATCGGTGCTGTTGCCGGTAAGGTCATCGGCCATTTTTTTCTGAAGCAGGGCGCATTTCAGGGTAGTCCAGGGTTCTGGTTCATAGTTCAGCAGTTTATACTCAACAGGCAGATTGCGGTAACTGAGGCTGCTGATATAGGCATTTACGCCTTCGGTATAAGCATGAACGGCTGGGTCAGCAAGACTATCGGAGCCAAGCATTTGAACTAATTTTTCGGCAGCGTAGGTTAATCCTTTGCGGCGTTGTTCTTTGTCAAATTCAATGCCTCTGCTTCCAACAATTTCCGAAAGGCGGCCGGCTGCGGCATGAGTTTGAAACTCCATTTGCCAAAGCCGCATGGAAGCAGTAATGTAACCCTGCACAAAGTATAAATCGGGATTGTTTTGAGCAAAAATATGGGGCACTAAGCGGTCGTCAAACACTACTTTTACCGGGGCCTGCAATTTTTCGAGTACTGTTTTCGGCGGCATTACCGGAATGGGGGCTTCGGCATTTTGCCAAAACCCGCCAAACGGGTTTAAAAACTTGCCCAAAGGCGGCAACATGGCAGCCGGGCTGTTTTGTAGTTTAGCGCCTACCAACGGCAACTGCCCCGGTTGTTTGCCCAATATATAAACAAGCAGGAAACTGGCCAACAGCGAACCTGTAAACTTTAGAATTTTGCTTACCATAGTGTTGAAAATTTTCATTAGCCCGAAAAGATAAGCAAAGTTTTACTACAGGTTTACTCTTAACCTGAATTTTTCAATTTTCGCGGAAATTCGGGTAAGTAACACTATTTAACCCTTGCTTTCATGCCTCTGATGCCCATATCAACCGGCACATCGCCATCAAGGGGTTCAAACATCGAATTGCCGCCGGTTTCTGCCCATTCAAAGCTGTTATTTACCGAAAGAGAAACTTCCACAAAAATATTTTGGGTTTCGTTGCCGGTAATAACAAGCGGCTCGGTAAATTGTCCGGTAACAAGGCAAGAACCGGCCGGAATAGGAGAGGTGTCTGCCAATGGATTGGGTACAGTAGTAGCGCCGGCCGGCGCCTGCCCTTGTAAAAGCCCATAGACGCTTTCAAAACTCCAAAAGCCTTGTTCTTTATTGGCATTTACCGCCACAGTACTGTTTTTAACCTGAAAGGAGGATATATAGGTATTGAACCCGATGAAGGAAGCCAGTGTACCGGGTATGGTTAACCCCATTGCACTCACCAATATATCGTAATTTTGGTAGGCAAGAGATATGCGAATGTACGGATAGCTGCCGGGAGCTATGTCTTTCAGTGGAACCGACAAAAATATTTCATTTTGCCCAACTACCTTAGATTTTGAAAAATCTATGGCGTTGCTGCCGCCGGTGGTGGTTTCGGGCGCTTTATAAAGCACCTGGCCTTGCCCGATTTGGGTTAAGGCGTTGGGAATCAATTCTACGTAATGCGCACTGATGGAGTTAAAAACCGGGGTTTGCGCAGCATGTCCGGCAGGAATGTTTGCCGGCAGTCCAAGGTTATTCAGTCTTTCTTGGTCAGGGTCAAATTTAAAGGTAAAAACCATGTGTGGTTCGTAATTGTATTGTATTTCTTTTGAGCAGGCAGGTAGAATGAGGAGGAAAGCAATAACAACAGACAATATTTTTTGCATAAGTACTTTGTTTTACTCAATAACGCAAACTTTACCCGATTTGGTGTATGTAAAAACTAAAAACCTCCCTGAAAAAGCCATTCAGGAAGGTTGCTGCTGAATCAAAATGAAAACTGAAAGAGGGTTATAACGGAAAGAACCCGAACATGCCACTGTTGTAAGTGAGATTACAAAAACCTCAAATAAACAGGTATGAAGCCGCTCAAAAACTTCAGTAATCTTCTTGTTTCCTGTTACTAACAAGAAAGCCCTTAGTACAAGGGTTAAAGCCCGCCCTACATTTTGGAAGCTAACTTCAATTTTTTTAGAATGTTAGATTTTAGAACCATCAATTAGCAGGGCATGCGCGGGTTCCGGTAGCACAATTATAGGGTAATAATTTTAACCGGCCAAATTTTTCTGCATTTTTTTGGTAAAATTACAAATAGCTGTATTTGGGTTGCCATTTATTTATGCCGTTTGGCAGTAATTCAAAGAAATGCCATACGCTGCAATAGTCGTCGCCCGGGCCAAAAAAATCGTAAGCGGTGCGGAAAATTTGCCCGTCCCGAATGGTAAATGCCGAAACGCCGGGCAAGTAGTACCACCCTTTTTCGTGCGGAGTAGCAAAACCGAGGTCTTTGGTAAACGAACTTTTGGCGGAGGAGAGCATGGTAAACTGCCACCCCCTGCTTTGGGCAAATTCCTGTTGCACCTGTGGCTCGTCGGGCGAAACCACTACAAATGGCGCGCGGTTTTGCAGCGGAAGGCGCATGCCATTAACCACATCGGCCCACAGGGTGCAGTAAACGCAACTCTTGCCCATGTTATGTATTACCAGCAATTCATTGCGGTGGTCAAACAGGGTAGTGAGCGGAATTTCCTCCCCTTTGTGGTTAAGCAGTTGGTAATTTTGAACCGGTTCGGGTGGCAGTTGCCGGCGCAGGCTTTGAATTTCCTGCCGTTTGCTCTGCAACTCTGCATATAACTGTTCAATTTTTTCGAATATAGCTTCTTTTTCCATTGGGGTAGGGCATTGTTGGTATTGAAGAGTGGTAAAATGAAGCAGCAGGTTATGCAAATGCAGGTGAACCGCTAAGGAAAAGCAGCTTTTTGATTTACCATTGAGTAACCGGTAACCAAAGTTTAGGGTTCAGGGTATTGGGTTCAACCATTCTGAGCATAAATTCAACCAATTCGGTTTCGGTCATTTCCAGTTCTTTGGCAGTTTGGCTTATAGCCGTTTCTGCCATTGGAAAGAAGGCGGTTAAATCAATTTTCCAGCGTTTTTTTTCTTTGTAAAAGACAAATTCCAGCGGGGCCGGGCGGTGGTTTATGAGTACCTGTGCTTTTGCTACATTGTCTTTAATGCTTATGTCGCCCAGTTCCAGATTTGCAAGTCCTTCTTTGCCTACCATGCCTTTGTCAATGGCATATTGAACCGATTGTATAGGTGACATGGTAAGGAGGCGATTTTTATCAACGCGGTTTCGGAAACTAAGAACCAGCAGTTTATCCATTACATTTAGCCCGGCAACGGTGGCACTGTCAGCATTCCGGGCATGTTCCAGCATTTGGGCATAGTAATCAATGGTGTTTTGGGCAATATGCTTTACCGCTTTTTTGCCGTTTTGTTTGGTTAATGCTGAACGGTACGCTGCAAAGGTTTTGAGTACTGCTTTTTCGGCTTTGGTATGTTGGTGGTTATCATGTGCCAGAGCGGTAAAGGCAGGCATGAGGAACAAGAAAAAGGTGAAAAGCAGAAGAGGCCGGTTTTTCATTGCGCAATATGTTTTTTATAATACAAAAATCGGCAGCCAAACGTTGAGCATTGGGCTGCCGATTTTATTGTGCAACAAGCGTTAATACCGCATGATACTAATGCTCATAATGCCCGTATTTACCCGAAGCAACTGATAGTCATCTGCCAGGGTGCGGCCATCTTTGTTGGCATCGGCATTAAGGTATTGGCCGGTTTGGTTGGCTTCGGAAATATATTGGTTAGCATCGGCATAGTTAAGAACGCCGTTGTGGTCATAATCGCCTGCAAACAGCACATACACCCCGTTGGGCATTGCCTTTAGCTGGTTGGTTCCCATAGCGTTAAACTCCGATTGGCTGAAATTGTACCAGTTCAGGCTGGGCATATTTAGGGCCACGCGGGTCATTACCGCCATATGCGACCGGGGTCTTACGGTAAAAATATAGGCCGTGTTTTCTTCCAGTTCCGGGAATTTAACTCCTTGGGTGGTGCCATCAGTATCCATAATTTGTCCATTGTTTTGTAAGAAAGCGGCTTTTCTGGCAACGGGGGTAAACAGGTTAGCCGGGTCAAAGGCTTCAACCAACACCCAATCCACCACATCGGGCGGTATGGCGGCCGGGTTAGACACAGCTTCATTGCCTTCGTAAAACCAGGGTTCTCTGAAAAATGGCTGTGCTTCGGGTATTAAATTTTGGTTATTGAGGTTAGTGGTCATCAGGCTGTCGGAAGGGTTGTAGCAGCCTTCCAGCAATACTTTCAGTTTAACCACCATAACCGGGGTAGCCGGCGGCGGCGGTGGTGGAGGTGGCGGAACAACCGGCTCAAATACGGTAATGGTATAGTCTTCAAACTCGCCGTAAGTATAGGCAAGGCATGGAAAGGGCAGGGTAGGCAGGCTGCTGCTTACCCGTTTCATGGCAATGCGCATTCGGGTTGCGCCTAAGGGGGCATCGGGTGCAATTGCCAGCAGGCCGGTGGCCGGGTTGGTGAAATAAGTACCCGAATCATACACCATTTCGCCTGTATCTTCAAAATCAAAATCCTTGTTCCAGTCAATCCATATACGCCAGTACTGGGTATTGGTTTGTGTGCCAAAGCCGGGGGTAAGCGTAAAATTAAAGGTGCTGTCCTGATAAACCTGCACGTTAAGGTTGGTAAAATTGCCGTATCCGCCGTTATTACCCGATGTGTTGCTGATATTTGCCATTTGTATCGATTGAATCCACTCATTGGTGGAGTTTTGAGCAGCCACTTCGCAATACCCGCTGCACCCTGCCAGGGTGAAATACAGCGAGTTAGACCATTCCGATGTAATGCCGGTGCCACAAACCGTTCTTATCTGGAACTGGTATTGCTGGCAGGCGGCTCCGCCGGTAAAATCGGCATCAAGGTCGTAAATAGTAGCGGTAATCCAGGTAGTGTTGCCAACCAGTCGCAGGCGCACTTCATAAGCAGTTGCGCCGGCCACGGCATTCCAGATAATTTTTGCACTGGTGTTGGTAATGTTGGTAGCCTGTATGCCGGCCGGCACATTGCAGGCATTGCCGCAGGCGGTGGTAAAGGTTTGCAGGGAGGAAAAAGCGCTTTGAGCGTTTGCGCCGCATACTGTTTGCACCTGCCATTCGTAGCCGAGGCATTCGGTAAGGCCGTTAATGGTTTGCGAAGTTGCAGTTGTGTTTACCGTTTGCCAGGTGGGCGCTCCTACATAGCGGTATTGCAGGTTATAGCTTTGCGCCCCGCTTGCGGCAGCCCAGATAAGGGTGGCCGAAGTAGCGCCGATGGCCGAAACAGACAATCCGGTTGGTGCATTGCAGGGCGCTGTGCAGCCGGTGGTGGTAAAGGTAGAAGTAGCACTGTAATTGCTGCTCAATCCATTGGTGCAAACTGTTTGTACCTGAAATTCGTACTGTGTGCAGGCTGTAAGGGCGCTAAGTATGTAGCTGTTGCTGCTGCTGTTGGCGGTTTGCCAGGTAGTTGTGCCTGCCTGCCGCCATTGAATGTTATAGCTGCCTGCGCCGCTAACGGCAGCCCATTGCAGGGTGGCCTGGTTGTTGCCAATGTTTGCCACACCGATTGAAGTTGGGGTGTTGCAGGTAGGTGTTGGGGTGGTAGCAGAAGTAATGTTTACCGCATAATCTTCCACTTCGCCGTAGGCAAATGTGCCGCAGGCATTGGGCAGCGTATTATCTGAACTTGCCACCCATTTCATTACTACCCGCATGGTGGTTGGTCCGGTTAGTGCGGTTGCAGGTATGGTAATGCTTGCATTTACCACATTGGCGGTTGCCTGTGTTGAACTATACAGCCTTTCCGACGGGTCGTCGAAAGTGCCGTTTTGGTTCAGGTCAATCCATATTCGCCAATATTCGGTGTAAGTTTGTCCGGCAAAACCGGGAGTAAGGGTAATATTGTAGCTGTTGCCTTGTTGCAGGGCAGTACCGGTACACCTGAAATCGGCATAACCACCGTTGGCGCCGCTATTGTTGTTAATGGTGTTGAGGGCAACGCCGGCAATCCATTCATACGCAACGTTGTTGCCTTTGGCGGTGCAGTAATTCAGCAATCCGGCAGGCGGCGTGGCAAAGGTTCGAACCGATGAAAAACTGCTCTGCTCTGAACTGCAAACCGATTGTACCTGATACTCATACGTTGTACAGGGTGTTAAACCCGATAAAGCGAGCGTGTTGCCGGTAATGCCGTTGTTGGTTATCCAGGCGGTAGTGCCGGTTTGCCTGTACCGTGCATTGTAGGACACAGCGTTTGGCATAACATTCCATGCTAATGTTACTGAGGTGGCGGTAAGCTGCGAAGTTCCCAGCCCGCCCGGAACCAGACAACCGCCGGGGTTGGCACATTGCAGAGAATTAAACGCATTAATTCGGCCGGCTCCCAGCAAACCCACATATCCGGGGTTTTGGCTGTTAATGTTGTCGGCGCCCGAAAAAATGCAATTTTCCACTTCGGCAGGGCCAAAACTTGGGTTGTAGGAAAATATCAGTGCTGCCAGACTGGCCACATTGGGGCAGGCCATTGAGGTTCCGTCGTAGTATTCATAAGCGGTGTTGCTGGTGGCAACGGTGCTTCTTATGCTGCTGCCGGGAGCGGTAATGTCAATCCATGAGCCGTAATTGGAGAAACTCGATTTCTGGTCGCTTTGGTTGCTCGAAGCCACGCTGATAACATTGTTGTATCCTGCGGGGTAAAACACCGAGTTGGTATTGTCGTTGCCGGCGGCGGCAATTACCAGAATGCCGCGGTTCCGGGCTTCGTTAACTATGTTTTGGTACGTTTGTGCATAACCGCCGCCACCCCAAGAGCAACTGATAACTTCGGGATAATTGTTCATGGCATAGGTAAAAGCGGTCCAAATGCCCGATAAGGAGGCGTCGCTGTCTCTTGCACCTTTACAGGCCATTACTTTTACGTTATACGAAATAGCGCCGCCGCCCTTGGCATTGTTGGTAACAGCAGCAGCAATACCTGCGCAGTGGGTTCCGTGTGAAAAGTAAAAATTACTTGCTCCCGATGGCGGGTTGGGGTTATTGTCGTTGTTACCGCCGTCCCAGCCGTTTACATCATCAACATAACCATTTCCGTCATCGTCAAGGCCGTTTCCGGGTATTTCGCCGGTGTTGGTCCAGATGTTGGCAGCCAGGTCTTCGTGTGTCAGGCGTACAGCATCATCAACAATAGCTACCACCACATTAGAAGAACCCGTAGCCAAATCCCATGCATCAAAAGCATCAACCTTTGAAATGTGCCATTGGGTATTGTTGGTAATAAACGGGTCGTTGGGCGTTAGGCACAATTGTTCGTAGGGCACTTTTTCGGCATATTCTACCCACGGAAAAGCGTTCAAATCCCTGATTAAGGCATCAACATTGCCGGCTTCAGAAAAATGGAGGATATAAGTGCGGTAAAAAACCGGCGTTTTCAGTTTTTCAAACGGACGGTAAATGCGCTGAACTTTATACCTTTCAATAAGCCCGGACAAGAAGGGATATTGGCGGACATCGGAAACGCCTGC
The DNA here is from genome assembly GCA_002212725.1 of Sphingobacteriales bacterium TSM_CSM. Taxonomy (GTDB): domain Bacteria; phylum Bacteroidota; class Bacteroidia; order Chitinophagales; family UBA2359; genus UBA2359. Next base: position 21,006 of record MTCR01000103.1, read on the forward strand.
TTCAAACACAGGTAGTTTAACCTCAGATTTATCCGATATTTTAATAAACACCTGTCCGTCCCAATAGTGGGCGTACACTGTTTGCGCAAGTACCGGCCAACTGCCGTACACCAGGAACAAAGCACAAACTGCTAATAATTTTAATTGAGTGAATTGCTGCATAATGAATAAAGGCAATGTGCGGTTAAAGATAGTAATACTATGCCGATAATGACGAACAAAACCCCGGGTTGTTCCGATGTTTGCATTGAATTGACTTTATTATGACATTATTTGCCGGCTGTATTCTGCAATGACCTCCTTTCAATTTCATGCAAAGGCAAACTATATGGACATTAATAATGTTTTGTAGTTTGACAGAAACAATAAACCAACTGGAAAAACAATTATGAAAGCAGTAATTTGTACAAAGTACGGCCCTCCCGAAGTGTTAATTCTTACCCAGGTTGAAAAGCCTGTACCCAAAGACAACGAGATTTTGGTAGCCATTAAGGCAACAGCGGTAAACTCGGGCGATGTAAGGGTGCGGGCATTGGCGGTAGAAGGGTTTTTAAAAATAGTAATGCGCTTTGTTTTGGGCTTTACCAAACCCCGGAAACCCATTTTGGGCACAGTGTTTTCGGGCATTGTGGCGCAGGTGGGCAGCAAGGTGCAAAATTTTTCGGCAGGCGATGAGGTTTACGGCATTACCGGTTTTCGGTTTGGAACTTATGCCGAATATATTGCCGTTGCTGAAAAAAGCGTGATTACTCACAAACCGGCCAACGCCACATTTGAAGAAGCGGCGGCTATTTTGTTTGGCGGTCAAACGGCCATCTACTTTTTGCAGAAGGCAAAAATTGCAGAAAGGGTAAATCCTTCTGTTTTAATTTATGGCGCAACAGGGGCGGTAGGCACGGCAGCCGTGCAATTAGCCAAATACTACCATGCCCGGGTAACGGCTGTTTGCAGCTCTAACGGGCAAGACCTGGCAAATAAATTAGGTGCCGATAAGGTTATTTTGTACGATAAGGAAGATTTAAGCCAAATACCCGAAAAATTTGACATCTTTTTTGACGCAGTAGGTAAAGCACCCCAAAAACAAGCCCTTAATATGCTTAACAAAGGCGGCAGCTACCAAACAGTTGGCGGTTTAGATGTGGCAGATGATAAAATAGAACAACTGCAACTGTTGCGCACCCTTTTTGAACAGGGCAGCTACCAGGCTACTATTGACCGTGTATTTACTTTAGACGAAATAGTGGAAGCACACCGCTATGTAGATACCGGCAGGAAAAAAGGCAATGTGGTGGTAAAGATACCGTAAACGCATTTTTACATTTTGCCCCGGGTTAAGTTATTGCCCGAACAACTTTATTTATAAGCCCAAATTCCGCCAACCCAACCAACCGTGCGGCAGGCGTTTGCGTTATGAGTGAGTAGTTTTGCTTTTTTAATCCCTTAATCGTTTTGGTATGCAACGTTTACTTTTACCCGTTTTACTTTTTCTTTCCTGCAACAGTTTGTGGGCACAAATGGAATGGTCTCCTAATTATATGCAAACAATATGGTACGGCGACACCATTGCTTTTGATGCGCCGTACCTTTATTTACACCCCGATACATCGGGCAGCAATATCTGGCAAATTGGCGCACCATCAAAACCGGGTTTCAATGCGGCTTTTTCGCCTCCCAATGCCATAGTTACCGATACTTTAAACCCATATCCGCCAAACAACCACTCGTGGTTTGATGTGTACTTAGGCACATTTAACTTTTCGGATTTCTATGGAAACGATATGTTTATTGAAATGCAACACCGTTTTGATACCGATACCCTGAAAGATGGCGGTTTTATACAGGTTTCTTACGATATGGGCAGTACCTGGATGAACATTATACAAGATACCGTATGGCAAGATGTAAATCCTGCCTGGGAGAATTTAAACCTGTACAACCAAAGCAATGCCCTTTACAACGGCGAACCCGGTTTTTCGGGCATATCAAACGGTTGGGTTACTACCGGCTTTACCTGGCATTATACACCGGTGCGCAACAGCCACGCACCAATGCCCGATACCCTGATTTTGCGGTTTAATTTCATCAGCGACAGCCTGCACAACAACCGCAACGGCTGGATGATAGACAACATCAGGCTTTTTGCCGTTGATTTGGGGTCGGGTATCGGGCAAACACAATCTGATAGCTCCATATTTAGTGTATATCCAAATCCGGCAGCCAATAAAACAGGGGTGCGCCTGAATCAACCGTATCAAAAGGTGGAGTATGCACTTTTTTCGGCATCGGGAAGCTTGGTGAAAGAAGCGATTGTACAAAATACGCAGGAATTTGACATAGATTTGAGTCAAATTTCAGCAGGAATGTATATCTTGCGCCTTATTATCAATAACCGGCTTTCAACTTTTGAAAAGTTGTTGGTGCGGTAAATTTACTACTTTATGTACCGCCTTTTATTGCTTATGTTACTTGCTAACCCTATTTCACCACTCATTGCCCAACAGGTGTATAACCCTGCCATGCCACTGGCGCACACCTATTCTATTGCAGGCTACGACCCCAAAACCGGCGAAATGGGCGTGGCCGTACAATCGCACTGGTTTTCGGTAGGAAGCATAGTAACCTGGGGCGAAGCCGGAGTAGGCGTTGTAGCCACTCAATCTTTTGTAAACCCCGCATTTGGCCCCGATGGGCTGGCTTTGATGCGAAAAGGACTTAGCCCACAGGCTGCCTTAGACAGTCTGCTGGCAACCGATGCCGGACACGATGTGCGGCAGGTGGCATTGCTGAATGCCAAAGGCGAAACGGCGGTACATACCGGCAGTAATTGTATTGCCGAAGCCGGACACAAACAAGGTAAATATTTTTCGGCACAGGCCAACATGATGCTTACCGATAAGGTTTGGGGCGCCATGGCCACCGCTTTCGAAACCACCCAGGCACCCCTTGCCGAACGGCTTATTGCTGCGCTGGAAGCGGCAGAAAATGCCGGTGGTGATATAAGAGGAAAGCAATCGGCAGCCATATTGGTGGTAAGCGGCACCAACACGGGTAAACCTTGGGTTGACCGGTTGATTGACCTTCGGGTAGAAGACCACACACAGCCAATTGCCGAAATTAAGCGCCTTTTACAGGTGCATCGCGCATACGGACACATGAACGCCGGCGACCTTGCTGTGGAAAAAGGTAATATGGACGAAGCGATGAAAGAATACGCCGCCGCCCAAAAATTGTTTCCCGATAATGAAGAAATGAGTTATTGGACAGCCGTAACGCTTGCCAACGCAGGAAAAACCGATGAAGCCCTTGCTCTGTTTAAGCAGGTGTTTGCCAAAAATGAGCAATGGCGTATTTTAACTACCCGGATTGTAAAAAACAAACTGCTTACCGTAGATGCCCAAACCCTGTTGCAAATTCTGGAAGCAAGGTAGGTCAAAGGGTGTAATGCAAGTACAGGGGCTACGCAGTGCTTGTTTCCGCTAAAGAACAGCAGCAGACAACGATGGCAATAAGTAATAAAAAAAATACTTTGTAAATACCTTTGTATTACAAGTTTATGAGCTGTAGATAGCCATAAAAGTATTATATGAAAGGCAGATTTATTGGACAGCTTTGTGGGTTTATTACCCAAGGGCGGTTAATAGTAATAGCCCTGTTGCTTTTTTTTACCTACTTTGCATTGCTTATAGCGCTCCCTCAAAATGGGGTAAACACCATGCTGAGGCTATATAGCAGTCGTTTATTAATGTTAGGTGGTATTGCTTTTGCCTGTTACTATAGTTATAATGCCCATACAGTAAACAAACCATTTGATGCCCTGTTGCAGCAGCAGTGTTACCCGCATACACTGGCCATATTCAGGATTTGTGTTTTTCTCATACCGGCACTTTTTGCCCTTTACCCCGGTTCCAGTATTTCGGGTTGGATGTTGGAAGAGTGGATAGACCTGCCTGTATCAGAAAGAAAACCGTTGCCGTTTATGGACTGGTACAGCATGCATGTGCCCGTTGGAAGGCAAATTGCCGATACCATACAGCCGTTTTACAAATTGGTTTCGGTAATGGGTTTGCTGGGCTTGTTTACCCGCTTTTCTACCATTTCTTTTGCCATTTGCAATTTTTACATCTACAGCATCATGAGCTTGTATGGGAAGCCGGTTAACAATCAACACATGTTTTGGTTTCCGGCCATACTGGCTTTGTCAGATTGCGGGCGGGTTTTTTCGGCCGATTATCTCCTGCGGCAATATTGGCATAAAAATACAACACCTGTAACTCGTGGCGCTCAGTACTATTATCCCATTCTTTGTATTTGGCTGCTGTTGGGTGTTTTTTACTTTTTTCCCGGTTTCTGGAAAATCTGGACATCAGGTTTTGACTGGATATTTAAAGGCTATCTGAAAGGCTATCTGTACCTCAAATGGCATGAACTAAATAACTGGCAACCCTTATTTCGCATTGACCAATATCCGGTTATGCTGGTTTTGGCAGCGGCAGCCACCATTGTGTTTGAAATAGGGTTTATTTTTGGGGTTCTTCACCGAAAATGGCGCTTAGTGTTAATTCCGGCAGGCATGTTGTTTCATGGTGGGGTGTATTTAATGATGCAAATCAGTTTTTTTCAGTTATTTCAAGGCTATGTTGTGCTGCTGAATTTTGACCGGCTTGCATCTAAATCTGCAGGTAGCAGGAATGCGCCGCCATACAACCATAAGGCTTTTAATTGGCAGTTGGCTGTTTTCGGGTTTATTTTGACCGGAAATGCACTGATGGGGGTACTTAAAACCAACAGTTTTCCATTTGCCTGTTATCCTGCTTTTGATACTGAAGTAAAAGTTACAGGCTTTGAGGTAATAGTATATGAGGCCAATTGCAATCATCGCATTGTGTATGATGCCCAACTGCGAAACCTCCTGAACAAGCATTACACCTCCTATAATTTGCAGGCCAGGGAATTTGCATTGCTGAAAGCAGCAAACCGGTCAGACTCTCTGAAAGCCATAACCGAAGCAAAAGCAATTACAGCAGCCTTGCAACAAATACTGGCTTGTGATACAGTGTATTTCTATAAAACGCAATTGGGCAATGAAAATAACCCTAAGACAAGAACAAAATTGCTGCAAATATCCCCCTGACCCTTTTGTTATAAGCAGCAATGTGCCATAAAAACAGGGAGAGTATTGCAGTCCGGACGTTTTTTGTTTGAAGAAAAAGTTTGAAACTAACCTTAAAACCAGTTACCTTTGCAGAGAGTTAACCTGAAGCACCACTTTTTCCTTAATAAAGTAAATAAAAAAATGCATATGAAAGCAACATTTTCACCCTTCTTAGTACTACTTGCCGCCCTTTTTATTATCTCTTCCTGCTCTGTGGAGCCTCGCGGCAATGAAAATACCGAAACCAAAACCGAAGCCCAAACCGATGCACCGCCGGCTCCCAAAACTTTCGACGGAAATTTTCTTTATTCGGGAAAACTGAACGGCAAAGATATATTGGTAAAAATTGTGGTGAAAGAAAAAATGCTCAGCGGTGGTTATTATTTCTTACCCGATGGCAAGGAAAGCAAAGTGTCGGGTAAACTTACCTCCGATACTACCGGTGAAATGACCGAGTTTGACGAAAACAACAAACCGGTGGCCACCTTTAACGGCACCTTTAAACCCGATGGTACGGCTGATATTACGCGCACGGTTACCGGCAGCCAAACCCCTGAAATGTTTACCCTGGCGCCCTTTAAAGACGAGGGGGCATATAAACCCAATTAGTCGCATACAGCACACTATGAACCGGCGCAAAGTAATTGCTTCAGCACTTTTGTTAACCTCGCTTATTAAAAACGAAGGCTGCCAAAAGTATGATAAAGCAACCACTTCTTCCACCGCCGGAATGCAAGTTCCACCCTCCCTTGAACCATATTCTGGAGAGTGGACGCATGACACCGCAGCTCATTTGCTGCGCAGGGCAACTTTCGGGCCTACCCGTTTGCAAATTTCCGATTCGGTTGAAAAAGGTATGCAGGCAACCATAGAGCAGCTTTTTCAACCTTTACCGCTGCCACCGCCGCCCCTGAATTATTTTTTTACCCAAGACCCCAACGTGCCTGTAGGGGCAACCTGGGTAAATGCACCTTACCTGCAAGATGTTTTTTTTGAACAATACCGCAAAAAAAGCATCAGAGCCTGGTACATGTCCCAAATTTGGGCAGAAGGTGTTTCGGTACGGCAACAACTTACCCTTTTCTGGCACAACCATTTTGGAATTTCCGATATTATTGAGCATAAGCAGGAATACATACATCTTAACCTGCTGCAAACCTATGCATGGGGTAATTTCAAGGAACTGGTAAAAAAGGTTACCATAGACCCGGCAATGTTGCGCTTTTTAAACGGGCGTGACAACGTTGCCGGCGCTCCCAATGAAAATTATGCCCGCGAATTACTGGAACTGTTTACCGTTGGAAAAGGTGCTTTAGCCGGCCCGGGCGATTACACTACCTTTACCGAACAAGACGTGGCAGAAATTGCCCGCGCGCTTACCGGTTGGCGCGATACCGGTTATTATACATTAAACGCCAATGAGCCAATATCGGTAAAGTTTGAGGAACAGGCGCACGACAAGGGTATTAAGCAGTTGTCGGAAAGGTTTAATAAGGAATTAATACATAATTCGGAAAACCTTGAGTATGAAAAGGTTATTGACGTTATTTTTGAACAGCCGGCTACTGCACTCCATATATGCCGCAAATTGTACCGGTGGTTTGTGCATTACCGGCTCAATGAAACGGTAGAACAAAAGGTTATTGCACCAATGGCAGCAATGCTTCGGGAAAACAACTATGAAATACGCCCGGTTTTGGAAGCCCTGTTCCGCAGCAGTCATTTTTACCAAATAGCGGCAACCGGTCCAAAAATTAAAAGCCCCGTTGAATTTTTAATGGGTGCATTGAAACAACTGGAGATATCCATGCCCGAAGAAGTAGTGGAACGTTATCAAATTTGCCACTATTTGTTTGAAACAGCAGCCAACATGCAAATGGAATTGCTAAAACCGCCCGGCGTAGCAGGCTGGAAAGCATACTACCAGGCGCCCCAATATTACCGTTGCTGGATAAACGCCGCCACACTTCAATACCGAAAGCAGTTTATTGCCATGCTTACTTCGGGATTGGGTATTGCAGCTCCCGAAAATCAGGGCGCTGTAGTTGCTGTTTCGCCCATTAAAATATTGAAAATGTTTGCCAACTCACACAATGCAGGGGCATTGGTTAATAACTTATCGGATTTATTGTTTCTTCACCCTCCGGCAACTAAATTGCAGTTGCAACTCAAAGCACTGCTGTTAGATGGCTTGCCCGATGAAGAATGGAGCAAAAACTGCCTTGCTTTTTTAGAAAATCCTGAAAATAAAATGCTTGCCAATGCAACAGGGAAACGCCTGCGGCGACTGCTGTCTGGAATGCTGAACATGCCCGAATTTCACCTCATCTGATACCATAAACTTCTGATATGAACCGCCGGGATTTTGTACGTGCAGCAGCGCTTGGCGCAAGTTCACTTGTATGGCAATCTGAATTTGCCGGTACCCTTGCAACAGCACCGCAAAAGGGCAACCCTGCCGGTAAAGAGGGCAATATTTTGGTGGTTATTCAGCTAAATGGCGGCAACGACGGACTGAATACGGTAATTCCCAACAACAGTTACCCCAAACTGCAACAGGTACGTGCCAACATACTGCCACCCGAAAATAAATTGCTTTGCATAACTCAGGATTTGTCGTTGCACCCAAACTTAGATGGGCTGCGCATTTTGTTTGAAGAGCAACAGTTGTGTATTGTTCAAAATGTAGGGTATCTTAATCAAAACCGCTCGCATTTTCGTTCGCTCGATATTTGGAATGCAGCATCGCCCGCAGAAAAATTTTGGGATACCGGTTGGATTGCCCGCTACCTCGATTTGCTGCACCCCGGATTTCCGGTAAATTACCCCAATGCTCAATTTTCTGCCCCGCTTGCCGTAAGCATTGGCAATACAGTGGCCGATACTGCACAGGGATTGCGTGCCAATTTTGGTTATACGCTTAATAATTTACATGAACTGAGCTTGTTGAGCGAGCCGCCGCCGTATGCAAATCAACCCGAAGCCTATGCAGCAGAACTTGATTTTTTGCGAACCGGTATGCTGCAAACCAATTCTTACACAAAAGTAGTGGAAAAAGCGGCTCAAAAAGGCAAAAACAAAGGCGCTTACCCCAATGACAATATACTGGCACAACAACTTAAAACAGTGGCCAAGTTAATTTCGGGAGGGCTGCAAACGCAGTTTTACCTCCTTACCTTGCCCGGTTTTGATACACATGCCTATCAGGTGCAAAAAAACAACCCTTTAACGGGTACACATGCCGGTTTGCTCAAAACTTTGTCTGATGCCATTTTTTCTTTTCAGCAGGATTTGAGATTGCTGGGTTTAGACAACCGCGTATTGGGAATGACCTACTCAGAGTTTGGGCGGCAAATACGCTCAAACAATGCTTTTGGCACCGACCATGGCACTGCCGCCCCGCTGTTTGTTTTTGGAACTTCTGTTAACCGGCAGGTTATTGGAAGCAACCCGTTTATACCCGATGAGGTGGACAAGCAGGAGGGTGTTGCTATGCAATACAGTTTTACAGATGTGTATGCTTCCATGCTGCACCAATGGCTTGGCATGACAGATACTGCAAAGCTGTCGGGCATATTTGGAGATTTGTTTACACCGTTGCCCATTTGCTGTTCTGTAAATCCGCAATCAACTTCTTTCGGGCAAACTGCTGTGATGTCGGGTGAATTAGCCGTTATACCCGACAAGTTTACTCAAAAAGTACAGGTTGCGTTCCGTATTACACAAGCCGGAGGGGTAAAACTGGTTATGCTAAACGCAGCCGGGGGCGTGGTGCAAACCGTTGCAGAAGGTAATGCAACAGCCGGCACACATACCTATACGGTAAACACCGGCAACCTTGCAGCCGGTAACTACTACTTTCATTTAGTTGCCGGTAATGATGCAACAACTGTGCAGGCAAGAAAAACAGGTTAATTCATAGCCGTTTCCAATATTGGTTTGCAATCTGCAATTTAAAGAATGAGTAGAAACAATATTTGAAACAGGGTAAAAAACCTGTTACCTTTGTCCTGAAACCCTTTGTTTTGTCAACAGCTAATATTGCGGGCAAATTGCAACATCATTCAAACAAGCCACCGGCAACGGGTAAATATTTGGCAGGCATTTACTATTTCAGGCTTTTTACCGCAGCCATGGTACAACGTGCCCTGAAAGCAAGGTATGCGCAAACCCTGTTGGGCAGTTTGTGGATTGTGGTGCAACCTTTGTTAACCCTTTCGGTTTTTGTGTTGGTGTTTGATAAACTTGCCGGTATTTACAAAGAAAGTCAGCCCTATGCATTATTTGCCTTTATAGGTTTAATAGGGTGGAACCTGTTTTCACATATCAGCCTTCAGGGCGGCAATGCGGTGGTACAACATCGCGATTTGTTAAAGCGCCTCTATTTTCCAAAAATTACGCTGGTACTGGTACAGGTAATTATTGGACTTATAGATTTTTTTATTGGCTTGGCTCTTATATTGTTTGCCTTGTTGCTGCTGGGTATTGGTTTTTCGGGAAAACTGTTGTTGTTGCCCTTTTTCATCCTGCTCAACCTGCTTACCGGGGTAGCTGTTGCCCTTTTTATGAACATTATTACGGTAAAAAAGCGCGATTATTACCAGGCTTTACCTTATTTTATTAACTTTGGTATGTGGGTTACACCTGTGTTTTACCCCGTTTCTATTGTACCTCAAAATTACCGGTTTTTGCTCTATTGCAATCCTATGTCGGGTATAATAGAAGGTTACAGGACTTGCATTTTTAACACAGGCAGTATTTCTGCCGCATATTTTCCGGTGTATGTTCTAATTTTGCTGATTACCCTTGCAGGGTTTTACCGGTTTAAAGAAAAAGAACACACTTTTGTTGACACTGTTTGACCTTAATGCTCAACTTTAAATATTTACTTATGCGAAACGTTTTTAAACAACCCGAATTACAACAGCAGTTCGACCAATTCGGGTACGTAGCCGTTCCTTTCCTTGCGCCCGACGAAGTGGCCGCTTTACAAAACGCCTATTTCGAAACCCTTGCCCTGAAAGGTGGCAACATTACCGGCGAAGAAGTAAAAACAGTGGCGGTAAAAGAACGTATAACCTACGATTTTACCTTTATTGATAAAAATATTGACTACAAGCGAAAGGTATTTGACATTATTACCGCCGCTTTTAAAAAACATACCGACCATTATTTGGCCGATTACAAGCCAATTATTGCCAACTTCATTTATAAACCCGAAAACGACGGCGAAGTACCCCTGCACCAAAACTGGGCTTTTGTTGACGAAAGCCAATATACCTCTGTTTCGGTATGGGTGCCATTGGTTGACAGCAATGAGCAAAACGGCACACTGCAAATGGTAAACGGCAGCCATAAACGGTTCGGACAAATTCGCGGGCCGCTCGTTCCCTGGGAGTTAGACCAGATTAAATCCGATATTATTGACCACTACCTTACGCCCATGAATGTTCCGGCAGGGCAGGCGGTGGTTTTAGATGACAGCATTGTGCATTACTCCGATAGAAATCTTACTTCACAACTTCGCCTGGCCATTCAGCTTATTATGATACCACGCGAAGCTACCGCCATACACTACCATTACAATACCCAATCGGGCGGTAAAGAAGTGGAAGTATGGGAGGTGGACGAGAACTTTTTTGCCGAATTTAACCCTTGGAAAATTCCCGATGAGGTAAAGGTAACAGGCAAAGTTCCATTTTCCCATGAATTTATTGACGTGCAGCAATTTGAAGAACGGTTTTTCATGCCGCGCTACGACAAAGTAACGGTGCCGGCCGCCCTGCCGCCTTCTATGCAGGCTACATACCACAACCCGCCCACAGCCGTAAAACTACCCTTGCCGGGCGGTTTTGTATTTTTAAATCCGCAGCAGCAGCAACATTTTGAAGAAAAAGGCTGGGTGGTTTTAGACCTGCTATCAGACGAAGAAGTACAGGAGTTGCTCCATTTTTACCATAACCAACCCAAACAACAGGTGCCCGAACACGGTTTCCATGTTAGCCTCGACAGCAGCGATACCCGCTTTACCGCCGCCGTAATTGACAAACTTACCCAAATAATGGGCAATAATGCCAACCGGTTTTTTAAAGACTACAAACTTTTTACCGGCAGTTTTGTGGTTAAAGAACCCGGTAAGCAAGGTATTGTACCCCCTCATCAGGACTGGACTTTTGTTGACGAAACCAAATACTTTTCGGCTACCCTTTGGACACCGCTGCAAGATGTAAACACCGACAACGGCGCATTGGGTGTAATTTCGGGCAGCCAAAACTATTTTAACCACCCGCGTCCTTCGCCTGCGCCCGTTTTTAAAGCCCCTTTTGACGCACATGTTTTTACCGTTTTTCCCTACCTCGACATTATTGAACTTAAAGCCGGGCAGGCGCTTATGTTCAACAACCGAACCATACATGCCTCGCCACCAAATGTTTCGGGGGCGCCACGCATTGCTGCCGGCATTGGCATTACCCACAAAGATGCTCAACTTATTCACTGCTATCTGGAACCCGGCCGGCAACAGCCTACGGTAGGAATTTATACGGTAAACGAACAATTTTTTCCGGTTTACAACAATGAAAAACTCAAAAGCATGTACTTGTCGGGGCGTTCGCTTGCCGATGACGGTTGGGAAAAAATTGCAGAAACACCCCTGCAAGCACCCGAAATAAGCGCCGGCGAGCTGACAGCCAAAATAACCCAATCGGGCAATGTGTTTAACTGGGCACTGGCCGCCAAAATGGCCGCCTTGTTCGGCTACTCGCTGCCCGGTGCCAATAGTGCTACCGGTACAGGTTCAAATAACCATACCGATAACAATACACAACCTGACTTGCAAGCCGAAACATGGTTGCAGGTTTATACCCCCGGCCGCATTTGGGCAGAGTTGAAACATAAGTTCGGCCGCCTGCAACAACACCCCGAAATTTATACCCCTGCAAATGTTGCCGCCGAACTGCTGCAACGCGGTAAACAATCGAAAGTAGTGAAAGCGGGTGCAGTTGTAACTGCAACGGCTGTTTTGCTTCGGGTTTTTTGGCCGGTGTTGCGGTTTTTGTGGCAAAACAGGCGGTCATCTAAATAATACAGCACCCAGTTATGGATTTTACCTTCCACAATTCCGGTCACCGGCAACAATTTGAACAAAAAGGCTATCTGGTGGTTAACCTGCTGACCGCTGCCGAGGTAGCGGAATTGTTGCAGTTTTACCACTCGCTGCACCATAGCCATAAAACCGGCTACGGGTTTCATGTAAGTTTAGATAATACCGACCCCGAATTTGTTTGCAACATCAACAACCGAATTACGGCCGTTTTGCAGCGTAGCATGGAGCAACTATTTGGCAATTTCAGGCTGTTTTCGGGCAGGTTTCTGGTGAAAGATCACAACCGGCTGGGTTTGGTAACTCCGCATCAGGATTGGTCGTTTACCGATGAAACCCGGTCAGTATCGGCTACGGTATGGGTTCCGTTGCAGGATACAACCATCCAAAACGGCGCCATCGGGGTAATTGAGGGAAGCCACCTTGCCTATACCGGCATTCGGGCCACGCCGCTGCCGGTTTTTAAAGTACCTTTCGATGATTGTTCACCCCAAATTTTTCCATATCTCAAAATCATTGATATGCAGGCCGGACAGGCACTGCTTATGAACAACCGGCTAATACACGGCTCGCCACCCAACCTTGGCAGCAACGCGCGTATTTCGGCAGGTGCCGAAATCATTCCGCAATCGGCGCCGCTCTACCATTACTACCTGCACCCAACTGAAAACATGGTTATGCAGTACGCCATTGACGACACTTTTTTTTACCATTACAGCAATGCCAAACTGTTGCAACTTTACCAAAAACAAGAAACACCGCAAGGATTAAAACTTATTGGTAAACTTCCATACAACCATGCGCAGCAAACCTGGGAAACGGTAAGTCAAATCATTCAATCGGGCTATGTGCACCCATTCGGGCCGCTGATGCAGCAAATTTACAACTACAGTTACCATCTTTCCGACACTCCACCTTTTGCGTCCAATGTGCCGCAAACAACCCCCAACCTCAAATCACAGCAAAAGTCGGTTTGGAATTGGGTAAAAAGCAAATTGCAACCATAAAAACACAATTAAATGAACAATAATATAATACGAGATGCCCGTTTGGAAAAAGCCATGGACACCGATGGTTTTTTTGTGGTAAAATCATTTTTAAACACGGAACAGTTAACAGCCCTTGAAAACCTGTATAATGAATACCGGCCTACCGATGAAATAAACAAATACCGGTTTTATGCCAGCACATTTTCTACAAACCTTGCTTACCGGCAACGGTTAAAGGAGCAAATACCACATATTTTCAAACCGTCGCTCGAAAAATTGTTTGCCGGCTATAAGTTTATTGGTGCCAATTTTATACTAAAAATACCGGGAGGCAACAGCCGTTTGGAAATTCATCAGGACACCTCCCTGCTCGACGAAAGCCTGTTTACCCCGGTAAATGTGTGGTGCCCCATGACCAATGTAACCGTAGAAAATGGTACTTTGTACCTGCTGCCGGGTAGCCACCGTTTTTTTAACAGCATACGCATACCGGCCATTAAATACCCCTATGAAGATATTTTTCAGCATGTGTTAAGCCATCTTATACCCATTGAAGTTAACCGGGGCGATGCGGTTATTTTTAACTCAGGCATTATTCATTACTCGCCCGACAACCAAACCAACCGCGAGCGTTTGGTGGCCGATACCTGCATAACCCACCAAAATGCACAGGTGCGTATTTACCATAAAGATATTGACAACCCCGACAGCCCCCTCGAAATCATTAATCAGGACGATGATTTTTTGGAAAAATTCCTTTATTTCAGGGAAAATATTTTTGCCCGGCCCGAAGAAGGCACTACCATAGGATTTATTCCTTACAGCCATAAAACAGTAAATGAAGCTGAATTTGATGCTTTGGTACATAAGCTAACCAATAAATACACTTTCCGGCAATACAACTTTGCCGGAGACGAGTTAAAAACAGTTTATTTCCCGGCTTTGGGCGGTGTGGCCAAATTACAGCAACTTGCACATAAGGTAATGCATATGTTTCAGCCTCAAAATGCTTAACAGATACAAAAGCTAAACCGGAAAGCGAAAATTGTGAAAGGCAAAATTATTGTACTGCGCAAGTAAGCCCCCTTTTGGTTGTGTGAGAAAGACACATTTTTTAACTATGGTACGAAGTTATTTTAAAAATCCGGAGCATGAAAAATCGTTTTTTGAAAACGGTTATCTGTTACTTCCTTTTTTAGAACCCGATGAAGTGGCAGAGTTACAAAGGCTTTACCACCGCTTTATGCCCGGCAACGTGGACGATTTGTATGCCAGCACCCTGTTTAACACGGCAGAAGTAAACAGAACGGTAAATGAGTCCATGCGGCAAATTATGAGCCCGGCCACAGCGCGCATTTGCGAAGCAGGTAAACTGTTGGGCGGTTCATTTTTGGTAAAATCGTCCCGGCATACCACCAACTTGCCACTTCACCAGGATTGGAACATTGTTGAAGAAACCACCTATGCTTCTGCCATGCTTTGGTGTCCGTTGCAGGATACCACACAAGAAAACGGAACATTGTATGTACTGCCGGGCAGCCACCGGTTTTTCTCCAACTATCGTTCGGGAGCCATGCCAAGCAGGCGGGTAGCGGTTACGGAGGCACTTCAGACCTATGTAAAAACCATTCCGGTTAAAGCCGGACAGGCGTTAATTTACCACCCCGCCTTATTTCATGGCTCGCACCCCAATCATTCGGGGCAATTGCGCATAGTAGCAGCAGGTTCTACGGTTCATGCCGATGCACGTTTGGTGTACTATCACCTGAACCGGCAAACCAACCACATAGAAATGTATGCCGCCGACAATGATTTTTACCTGAATGTAATACCTTTGCTGGAAGATGGGAAATTGCCGCCCGATGCCGTTTTACTGCAAACCATAGATGCCGTTTTATTTTATCCCGATGCAGCCGATTTAGCGGCAAAACTAAACCCCAATCATAGCACAGACACCCGCCAACCCCATAATTCATTTTGGAATCGACTGAAAACCCTCATCAGCAACCGGTAACAACAGTATGAAAAAAGTATTGCGTTTTTGGTGGACTGTTCCGGTGGTGGTAACGCTTGTAGTGTCATTGTTCCGTCGGTTATTGCCGGCCGTAAAAAGACAAGAAAAAGGAGCAATTTCCGCTAATGATGAGCCTGAATATGCCGGCGAAAACAACGCCTTGTACACCTCTGATGATGTAAAAAATTTTTATAATCAATACACCGGCAAATTTGTGCAGGTATATGGAAAGGTAATACAGGCATTCAGAACTACCGATATTACCAAACTGCTCGATTACCAAATTGAAAGCATAGGATTAAAACCCGCCCAGACAGTGTTAGACGCCGGGTGTGGGGTAGGAGGGCCGGCCATTTATTTTGCCCAGAAAACAGGAGTGCAAATATCGGCGCTCACCATATCCGATGTGCAGGCCGTACAAATGCAGGAAGCAGTAAAACAGGCAGGGCTAACCCATAGTATAAGAGTTCAAACCGGCGATTACCACCATTTAGACCGTATTTATCCGCCCGAAAGTTTTGACACAATCTTTTTTCTTGAATCTTTCGGGCATGCCCACCACCCAAGGCAGGTACTGAACAGTGCATGGAACGTGCTGAAACCGGGTGGCACGCTTTATATTAAAGACCTTTTCAGAAAAATAGCACCATCAGACGTTTTGCAGAAAAAAATAGACAGCGAAATAACAAAAATAAATGCCGCCTACCGGTATAATATTTCCGATTTATATCAAATTTTGCATCAGGTCCGGCAAATCGGGTTTGTAGTAATGCACCTGAAAACGGTTGATATTCCGTTGCACGATTTTGAAAATCTTACTATTTCCAATGATTTTCAGGAACTGACCGGCGTGGGTAAAATAGACAACTGGGCAGAGTATGTGTTTCCGGTAGAATTTTTTGAACTAAAATGCTATAAACCCCTGCACAGTTTAGACAGAGGACTTGACCGCTATTTTTTGCAAAACCTGTTTCATATACAGGTAAACAACCGCAACCCACATGAGTTGTAGGCTAAAAAGCATGTATGAAGGAACGAATTTTGATAGCCGAAGAAATTAGCAAAACATACTTGAAAGACGACCGTACACAGTCTTTCTGGGCAAGTGCGGCATTGGGGAAGTTGTTTGGACAAAACAAACCGGCACCAACAACCAACACTTTTGAAGCCCTGCACAACATAAGTTTTACCTTACCGGAATGCAGTGTTTTGGGCATTATAGGCCGCAACGGGGCAGGCAAGAGCACGCTGCTGCAAGTGTTAAGCGGCATAGTAGCGCCCACAAAAGGTAATGTATGGTATAACGGCCGGATAGCAGCAGTTTTAGATGTGGGTACCGGTTTTCATCCCGATTTAAGCGGGCGGGAGAACATCTATTTCAGTGGCGCCTTGTGGGGCATGGACAAGCGTTTGGTAAATAGCCGTTTTGATGCAATAGTAGATTTCAGCGGCATAGCAGCTTTTATTGATACGCCGGTTAAGCATTATTCAAGCGGCATGTATGTTCGGTTGGCGTTTTCGGTTCTGGCATTTTTAGATGCCGATATTTTATTGTTTGATGAGGTGCTGGCGGTGGGTGATATGCAGTTCAGGCTTAAAATATTTGAACGGATAAAGGAAATTACCCGCTTAGGAGCAGTGGTGATAATGGCCAGCCATGATATGTGGCAGATAAACCAGTTGTGCAACCGGTGTATTTGGCTCCACAAAGGTAAAATGCTGGCTGATGGCACTCCAAATGCAGTGACAGAGAAGTATATTGAGAGCTACTGGCTGGAAGCAATGGGATATGCACCCGATGCCCAGGTAAGCGGAAACATGGTCAACCCCCTTACAATAAGAACCTGGCCCGAAGCAGAACAGCCGGGTAATGCAGTGTTGCGGTTGAGCAGGGCACAAATTATGGTTGAGGGTTTGCCTCAAAGCGTACCAATTTACATGAATACCGGCTTTTACTTTGAAATAGCTTACACCAAGTTACAAAGCGGCTTTCCTACCAATTTTTACCTTACTGTTTTTCATATATCCGGAAATCCTGCGCTATCAACCGTAAACCAGCTGGAGGCAATTGATTCGGAAACCGGCTCTTATGTGCTGCGTTGCTATTTTCCGCCCAATTTATTTAACCACGGATTGTACTATATTGACCTTTGGGCGGGAGAATCTACCATGCAATACCTGCTTCATTTTCCAAAAGTCGTTTTTTTTCAGGTTCTATGTTTGCCCGAATTAGAGTTATCGGTTTCGCGCGATGTACATGCCCATATAAGGCCGATATTTGAATGGCAATGGAAACGGGACTAAAATAGACTGCCCTTTTACAGCAACATTCTGAACCTGATAAATTTGAATATATTATCAGCCATAACCAATAATAACGGCAGGTGATACAGAAGTACAGGGGTGCGGTCATTGGCAAATACTATGAAGCCCATAAAAAACGCCACTACCGGCCAATTTATAAAGCCGGTTTGGAGGTAAAAGAGCAGGCAGTTTGCAACAAGCAACAAAAGCAAAATAACCCGCGTTGCGCTAAAACCCAGCACCACAGGCAAGGTTTGCACACCGTGCAACGAATCGGAGCGAACATCTTTAAAATCCCAGATAATTTCGCCCATCAATACAAAAAGCAGGAAATAATAGTTTTGAATGAGCAGATACCCCACAGGTTGCTCCACCCCTTGGTAATAATGCAGAATAACCACCACCGGCAAAGTCCAGATGAATAATGCCGAAAACAGGTTTTTTACCAAAAACAGGTTTTTAACTCTGATACCTTTTTTATTTAGCGGCAAGGTGTATAAAAAAGTAACCGGAATAAAAAACAGATAGGGCAGGAGCGGCTCCCGGTAAACGGACAAAATGCCTGCAGGCACTAAACACAATACCACCGAACCATACAACCCCCACCGGGCTTGTTTAGTTGTGAGCGCATCGTTTACCTGCGTTATTTGGTCTTTGATATGGTCATAAGCGCGGTCAAAAATATATAAGGCAAGATTCCAAAAGGCGAAGGACAGCAGCACGTGCAGTTTTATGGGGGCTGACTGCTGGTTTAAATAGTAATAAATTATGTTGTGATAAAGAAAAAAGCAGATAATGCCAATGTGTAGCCGTGTTTTAAAAAATGCATACCATAATTGGATAGCTTTTTTAGCAGTCTTTGTTTGCAAAAGTTGGGTAATTTGTATAAAAACCGGCTGCATGATGCCTATAATTGTATATTTGAGCATAGAAAGCGAAAAATAGACAAAAAGTGGGTTTTAAGTTAGTAGCACGAAGCCTTTTTTAACAAACGCTTACTTTTGCAAAAATGCCCGAAAATATAGCCCTGTTGTTTACTAAACTAAAAGCGCCGGCACCCGTAGGCTGCATTGCTCCCTGGTTTATTAGAGCAATGGGGGTTATTTATCTGGTTGCTTTGGTGCCTTTTTTGTTTCAGTACCAAGGTTTATGGGGGCAAAACGGGTTATTGCCTGCCGCAAAACTTTTACAAACGGCTTTTAATTCCGAAGGGTGGTATGCCCTGCTGCATTTTCCAAGTTTGCTGTGGCTGTATCCTTGCTCTGATGTTATGCTGCTTGTTATTATAGCAGGCGGTTGTGCAGGCGCATTGGGCATGTTGTGTTATGTTGCGCCACACTGGAGCGCATTGCTTGCCTGGGGTTGCTTTGTATCTGTTACTACTGTTGGCGGCGATTTTTCAGTTATTATTATTGACCTGTTTTTAGCCGAAACCGGTTTTTTAACCGTTTTACTGGCATTTTGCCTGCGTTACTTTGGTTATGTGCCGGTGTTGCCGGCATTTTTGCTCAGGTTGCTGTTGTTCAGGCTTTGGTTTTCAATGGGCATGGTAAAATTTTACTTCCCGGGCGAAAGCTGGCGGAATTTTACTTTTTTCGATTACTTTTTTCCTTTTCAACCCATGCCAACGCCGTTGGCGTGGTATTTTCACAAGCTGCCTGTTTTCTGGTTTAAATTTACCATTGTCGCAACTTTTATTGTAGAAATGATTGTGCCGTTTTTCGTTTTTTTCGGCCGTGTTTGGCGCTATGTTGCTGTAGCCTGTTTTACGGCAATTTCGGTGTTAATTATGCTGTCGGGAAATTATGGCTATTTCAACATATTATCAATAGTGCTAAGTTTGCTGCTGCTGCAAGATGACGATTCTATTTTCGGACATAAAAGCGAGTTGGCACAACCGGCTAAAAATCCCTCCTCAAACTTAACCCGACTGATTTGGGTGCTTGTGTTGTGTTTGGGCTTATTTTCGGGTAGTATGCAGGTTGTTTACACCGCCTGGTTATTTTCACCAAATGTATGCAACCCTCAAAACCACCTGTGTTATCCTTTTTACTTTGAGGCTGCCAACCGCCTGCCGCCTCCCTTTGGCTGGGTGAACCGCCTGTACCGTATAGCCGCCAATTTTCGCCTGTCAAACCCCTACGGTGTTTTTAAAGATATTAACCGTTTCAGGGTAGAGCTTAGGTTTGAGGGCAGTTATGACGGCATTAACTGGCAACCGTATGAGTTTAAGTATGTGCCATCGGGTTATACACAGGCTTTAAAGTGGTTCGCCCCCTATTATCCTCGTTTAGACCATGTTATGTATTACGAAACGATTGGAGTTGGCGCTTATAATGCCAATCCGTTGCCTCCTTTCAGGACGCCGCAAAATCCGCTCAACCCATACTATACGCCCGATAATGCATGGATTTGTAATTTTGTGGCTGCTCTCCGGAATAACACATACCCGGTAACCGGTTTATTGCAGCACAACCCCTTTGCTGCCCACAAACCTGCATTTGTAAGGGTTCGGGCATACGCACTGCGGTTTACCACCAATTCCGAAATGCAGCAAACAGGCCGGTGGTGGCAGGAAAAATACCTGTTTACCGCCTACAATACAGCCGATGACAGACCGTGTAAACCTTTAACCAACCTGCAAAACCTGTATGACCGATACCTTCGGGGCGAATTTAATTTTTAAAGCAAATGAAAACAATTAAGCAAAAGTTAATCTTGTTGGCTGTTTTAATGGAGATGCTGTTTGCCTGCAACAACAGCGGTACCGGTAATGTAAGCAATAGCAGTATGCCCGGAAAAGGTCATTTTGTTTCTGATACTTTGGCAATTGCGAATAACAAAAACGTAGTAAGGCAACTGCATGAGGAAGTATGGAGCAAAGGTAAAATTAACCTTATTGATGCCCTTTATAATGCCAACATGGTTTGCCATGTGCCATTAGACAGCCCCTGGACAACAATTGAACGCCTTAAACAAGTTGTTATCAATCACAGGGCTGCATTTCCCGACTGGAAGGAGGAAATTACCCGCTTAATTGCTGAAGAGGATTGGGTGGTATCAAAATACCGGGTTAGCGGAACCCAAAAAGGCATATTTTGGGATATTGCACCATCGGGCAATGCCATTGCTATGGAGGAAGTGGTTGTTTTCAGGTTTGAAAACGGTAAAATTGCAGAACAATGGTCGTATCCAAATTTGTATGAATACAGAAGGCAATTGCTTAATGGTAAATGAAAAGCAGAGCTATGAAGAAAAGTTATTTGGCAAAAGCCGTTTTGTTTTACCTGATTCTTCTTTTTTGGTTTTACCTGTTGCAAAACTGCCGGCAAAGGAGCAGTCAGGTGCCAACCGGCGAAGAAACAGCTGTTGCAGTGCATGACACATCGGAAAACCCGGTTTATAACCTATGGACACCATACGGGGTTTATGCCGCTTTTTACTCGCCCGATGGCAGGCATATTGCTGTTGGTGGCGCTACAGGCCTCATAGAATTATGGGATGCCGCCACTTTTGAAACCCTGTGTCAGATGCATGGGCATACCCGGTCAGCCAATACCACCCTGTTTAGCCCCGATGGAAAGTATATAATTTCGGGCAGTGGCGACAGTACGGTAAGAATTTGGGAGGTGCAGAACTGCCGCTTAACAGCCACATTGCCCCAACATTACAACGAAACCTACACCACTCTTTACAGCAATTCGGGTAAACTATTTGCTTCTACAGGTGCCGATTCCACCGTCATAATCTGGAATGCCCAAACCCAAAAGCCCATATCACAACTTACCGGACATGCCGGCGCTGTTTATTTTGCCTGGTTTTCCGGCAATGAAGAATACATTGTTACCGGTTCCCGCGACGGGCAGGTTATTTTATGGAACGTTCAAACAGGAAAACCGGTGCGCACCTACAGCGGGCATACCGGCGCTGTTTATTGTGTGGTAATGAGCGCCAACGACAGCCTGATAATATCGGGCAGCGGCGATGGTACAGCCAAACTTTGGGAAACAAATTCGGGTAAAAACCTGCAAACTTACTATGGTGCCCAAGATAAAATTCTGGTAGCCATGTTCAGCCCCGATGAGCAATCGGTCATAGCATCGAGCGGCGATACTTTTATAAGGCAATGGGATACCAAAACAGGAGCGCTGCAACAGGTTTTTTCGGGACACAAAGGCATAGTCTGCACCATACATAACAGCCCCGATGGTAAACGGTTGCTTTCGGGTGGCATGGACGGTACGGTTAAGGAATGGAGCCTGGATAATGCAAAATTATTGCGAAGTAAAACTCTTTACCAAAAATAGCCTATATTTGCAAAGAACCGGCAATTTCAAATCCTCTCAACTCATGAACCGTGTATTTTGTGACGACCTGCTGCAACGCCAGTTTGAAACCGACGGATACGTGGTGGTGCCACAGTTTTTAAATGCTGCCGAAGTGCAAAACCTGTTAACTGCTTACCACAAACCTGACGGCAATATTAACGGTAAGTTTCACCGCACCCTGCAGTTTCAAAGTGTAGCATACAAAAAAGACCTGAGCATAGCTGTCAAGGAGTTGGTAACCCCCAAAGCGCTCAATCTGCTGCAAGATTACCGCTACCTTTTATCTTCGTTTATGGTGAAAGAGCCTGAAGCTGATAATGCTTTTGAACTGCACCAAAACTGGAATTTTGTGGAAGAGGACAAGTATCATTCGGTAGTATTTTGGGTTCCGTTAGTAGATACCGATGCAAAAAACGGCGCTATGTATGTGGTAAAGGGGTCGAACAGGCTATTGCCGACTTACCGGGGCGGACCCAATATTCCTTCGGTTTTTGAAGCGGTAATACCTTATATAAAGGAACACTACCTTACCATTATTCCTCTTAAAGCAGGCGACGCCATTATTTTTGATGACGCTTTGCTGCATTACACCTCTTCCAACCAAAGCAGCAACACCCGGTATGCCATTGCACAGGTTATGATACCCCGGGTTGCCCGCCCCATACACTACTACCAATCGGCCGAAAATACAGGTAAAAAAATTGAGGTGTTTGAAATTGACGATGATTTTTACCTATACTACTATAACCGCTACCCGCTTGGCGACTATCCTGCCGATTGCCGGCAAATTGGAACTATTCCCTGTAGCTCCAAACCTTTAACAATAAACCAGTTTGAGTCTCTGTATCATAAAACAGCATTAACACCCGAAAAACAAAGAAGTGTGTCTGTCACAGATGTGAAGCGTTTTTTTGTAAAAGTAGGCCAAAAAATTGGAAATGCCATTTTTAACAGCGCTCATTAAATACAATAATGTAAACTTATGCAAAATGAGTAAGGCTTATGTTTTTTTATTTCTTTGCTGCCTGTACAATCTTGTATTGGCGCAGCAGAGGGCAATAACCAACCGGGGTGAAGAGGTGATTTTATATGAAGACGGCACATGGGAATATGCCGAACAAGCAACCGATACTGCCGATGCACCAATTGCAACGAACCCGACACCTTTTACCAAAAGCCAAGGAGCCGGTTTTATGGTAGAAAGTACCATTGTTGATGATGTAGAAGTTGCCGTTGACCCTGAAAAATGGCGTTTTCAGAGAACAAATGCTGCTGCAGCAGCAGAATATAAATTTGAGCATAAAAGCAAGCCGCTATATGCCATGTTAATAGCCGAAGAAATGGAAATACCCATAAATTTGCTAAAAAAAGCCGCCCTGAGCAATGCCCGTGATGCGGCAGAAGATGCAAGAATTACCTATGAGGAATACAGGGTGGTAAACGGGCAAACTATGTTAATGATGGAAATAAAAGGAACTATTGAAGGAATGCCTTTTGCATATTTGGGGTATTATTATTCAGGCAGTACCGGAACCATACAATTAATATCCTATACTACTCAAAACTTCTTTGAACAAAATAAAAGTGAACTGGAAGAATTTTTGAACGGGTTGGTGGTAAGATAACTATGTGCATTCAATAAAATCATTCTTCGTTTGCTATGTGGCACGGTGTTTAGGTTTTTAATTATTGAAATATATATTCAGACAGGTAAATACACACATGCCATAACAGCAATGGAAAAAAAAGCAACGCATAAATACTCCGTTTTTACCCGGCGCCTTTCTGAGGCATGGAATTATAAGGCGCCCATTTTAATTTCGGTGCCCTATTACTTTGCTCTTATCGGCAACATGCGGGTGGGTGAAGTATTAGCTGCTATTGCTGCATCCTATCTTACCATTTCGGGCATTGCCGGATTTGGTTATTTCATTAATGACCTTACCGATGCCAGACAAGACGCCTTAGCGGGTAAACCCAATGGCATTGCCGGGCTAACTAAGTTGCAGCAATTGGCAATCTTGCTATTCATATTGCTGCTTGCCTTCCTGCCCTGGCTGTATTTGCCTTTGCGAAAAAGCAATGCGCCGTTTTTAATATTGCAGTTTGTGTTGTTTATTTTATATTCAGTTCTTCCTTTCCGCCTGAAGGAAAGAGGGTTTGTAGGGGTACTCACCGATGCACTTTATGCACATATAAACCCATCGCTTCTGGCTGCCCTTACTTTCATCATAATAACAGGCAAATCGGTATTGGAATTACGATATTACTTACTGTTCTTAATACTCTGGCAACTTTTTTTAGGTATCAGAAACATTGTGCAGCACCAGATTACCGATAAAGCAAATGACAGCAATGCAAATGTGCGGACATTTGTAGCGAATACCTCGTTTAAAGAACCAAGTAAATTAATAACCCACTTAGTACTGCCTTTAGAACTGTTATCGTTTATTTTGTTTTTTAGTTATTTGGGGCTACACGGCTTGGGTTGGCAAGGGGTTTCCTTTTGTTGCACTATGTTGCTGTTGCAGTTTATTACTTTTAGAAAAACCCCTGAGTTTAATGTGCCAACATGGAAACCGGCACTACTGATGGCAAACCAAACGTACCTTGTTTGGATGCCGTTGTCTCTACTGCTTTCTATTTGCACTTCCCGTTTGGAGTATTGTCTGTTACTTGTTCCACATATACTATTATTCCGGGAGGTGAAAACAAGGTCTGGTGCTTTATTGCTAAAGTTGGGGCAATTATTTTATTATCGCCTACCGCTGCCTTACTACACTTTGTCTGAAATTGTGTGGGAGATTAAACATAAATGGAAAGCGAAAAGTGGAGGGAGGCAGAGAAAACTTTAATTATTCTTACCCTTTTCTATATTGTTTCAGTATTCGCAAAACCGAATAAATCAGTTACAATATAAACCCAAAAAAGAGGAGGCTGCCTTTTTTGAACAGCCTCCTCTTTGGTATGATAATTAAACTGCTTAAAACCTTAAGGTATGTCTTAGCAGTAGTTCCATGTTTCTGGCTTCAGCCTCATTTTTTGGCATGGGTGCGCCACCCATTTGTTCTTCTTTATCAAATTGCTCGCGGGTGGTGGGTTGTATTGTTTGTAACCCTTCGGTGGCAAGTTGTTCATTTATGGTGATGATGTCGCCTGCCATTAATTTTTCAAGCATAGCTTTTGTTCTGCTGATTTCCTGCCCTATAGCATATAAGCGGTTTAGTTGCGATTCGGTAGGTTTTCCGTCATAACCGCTTATGGCGCTGTATAATTCGCTTAATTTTTCTCTAAGCCTGATTTCGCCGCTAATGGCGGTAGTTTTTTTGGTTGCCATCATTTCTTTGCGTTGTATGTCCATTTGGTTTGCCAGTTCAGTGAGCTTGCTTTGCAGGGCAGTGTTTTTAGTTTTAGACGCCCTGTCTTTGCTCTGTTCCATAACATCGGTAACTTGTTTGGCTACAAACGACAGTTCTTCCAGCATATCATAGGCAAGATTGGTGGCTTCTAATTGCGCCTGTCTGTCGGAAACGGTATGCATTGATTTTTCTTCAAAGGCAATACTCATTTTGGTAGTAAAGGTTTGGTCGCCTTTTACCATTTTTATGGTATATTGACCGGGTGGCAGGCTGGGGCCAAAGGTAGCCTGGTAATCAAGGCTTTGCGATGCGGGCACTTTGGGTGGTTTGCGTCGGGTTGCCCATTTTACGCGGTTAATACCTTTGCGTTTTCCTGCCGGCAATTCCGATACTTTTTCCCCTTTGTCGTTATATATCTGAAGGTACATATCGCCAAATACATGCCTTTTTTTCAGGTAGTAGGTAATGATGGCTGTAGAACTGGGATTGCGCCCCACAAATTCCTGGTCGCCCGAAAAAGCCTGTACACTGCCGGGAGTCCTTATAACATATGGTTCTTGTTCAAGAAATGCCACATCTTGCTCCAGCAATTGCGGTGTAATTTGCCTTAGCGGGGTAACATCGTCTATAATAAACACCCCGCGTCCGTGTGTGGCAACTACCAGGTCGTCTTCGGCGGGGTGAATAACCATATCATATACCGGCACCTGCGGAAAATTGCCTTTAAACCTCACCCAATTAGAGCCGCCGTCAACCGAAACGTACAACCCCATTTCGGTTCCTAAAAATAGCAGGTTTTTGTTTTTTCGGTCCTCCTTTATTACCCGGCAAAACGTGGGTATTTTATCGGTGGTAAGCAAAGTCCATGTTTTACCATAATCTGTGGTTTTAAATACATAGGGTTTTTTATCGCCTTGTGTATGCCCGTCAAAAACGACATAGGCGGTTCCTTTGTCAAAACGGCTTGCTTCAATATAACTGCACCATGTGTTGGCAGGCAAACCGGTAATGTTGCCTGTGGTATTGCTCCAGTTTTTACCCCCATCGGTTGTAACCTGCAAATTGCCATCATCGGTGCCTGCCCAAATAATATTGGCATCTAAAGGCGACTCGGAAATGGTAAATATGGTGCAATGGTTTTCGGCAGTAGAATTGTCAACCGTAAGACCGCCGGATTCTTCCTGTTTAAGTTTTTCGGGATTATTGGTGGTTAAATCGGGCGAGATTTTTTGCCAGGTATCGCCTTTATCTGTTGAACGGTACAAAAACTGCGCACCAACGTACAAAGCGCCGCTTTTCTCGCCAAAGGTGTAAGGCGTGTTCCAGTTAAAGCGCAACATGTCTTTTGCCTGCTCGGCATAGGGGCGTATTTGCTTAAACTCTCCTGTTTTTTTGTAATATCGCACAATATTACCGCCCTGCCATTGCCAGTACAAAATATTGCTGTCATCGTTATCGGGAAAAGCATTGAATCCATCGCCAAAACCAACACTTTTCCAGTCGGCATTGGTTATGCCGCCGGCTGTTCTGGAAGGAGCCATCCACGAGCCATTGTCTTGTAAGCCGCCATAAACGTTATAAGGGCGCTCATTATCTACGGTAACATGGTAAAACTGCGAAACGGGCAGGTTTTGCATAAAACTCCAGGTATTACCTTTGTCGTTTGATACATATACGCCACCGTCGGTTCCAAGGTACATCAACCGGTTGTTGGCAGGCGAAATCCAGAAGGCATGAAGGTCAACATGGTAATTACCGCCTTCTACTGCTGCGCCCGAAAATGTGCGCCCGCCATCGTTACTTACCTGTAGTATGAAACCGGGTTTATACACCCTGTCGGGTTCCTGCGTATCGGGGGTAATATTTGAAAAATAAAACGGTCGCTCGTTTACCGCGGTGGAGGTGTTCATGAGTTGCCAGGTTTTACCTTCGTCAAGAGAGCGGTAAAGCCCTGTTTTTTCCGATTCAATGATGGCATAAGCAGCATAGGGCGCCACCGGCGATACAGCTACGGCAATGCGGCCTAATTCGGTTTCGGGCAATCCGTTGCCTTGCAGTTTTTTCCATGTTTTACCCCCGTCAACCGATTGGTACAATCCGCTGCCCTTGCCGCCCGAACGGAAAGTATGCGGTTGCCTGCGGAAATCCCACATGCCGGCATACAAAATATTGGGGTTGTTTGGGTGCATACAAACCGAAGCACAACCGGTATTTTCATCAACATACAGTATTTTGTTCCATGTTTTACCGCCATCGGTAGTTTGAAACAAGCCCCTTTCGGTATTTGCTCCCCACAAATGCCCTAATGCGGCTACATACACTACATCGGAGTTTTGCGGGTGTACCAGTATGCGCGAAATGCGTTCGGAGTTTTGTAAACCCAGGGGTTCCCATTTTTCGCCACCGTTGGTGGTTTTATATACCCCGTTGCCTACCGATGTGCTGTTGCGGGTCCAAGGTTCGCCGGTGCCCACCCAAACCGTATCGGGGTGTTGCTGGTCTATGGCAATAGCGCCAATGCTTTGCGGGTGTTCGTCAAAAACTGCTTTAAACGTTGTGCCGCCGTTTTTCGATTTCCAAACGCCACCGCCGGCAGCACCAACATACAGCAAACGGGGGTCTTTGTTACAGGCATCAAGGGCAGCTATGCGGCCGCTCATAGCAGCAGGGCCAATTTGGCGTGCTTCTATTTCGCCAAAAGTGTTTTCATCTATTTGTGCAGTGGCGGCAGTTTGAGCATAAATAATCTGAATAGCAATGCCTAAATTCAAAGGCAAAGATATTGCAAGCAATATAAATAGTTTGGGTAGTGAAATATGTTTCATGGAGTGGTGAAATTGAAAAAGGTAAAAAAAACTGGAAAGAATGTGCAGGGCATGACCGGTTGCCCGACGATGCCTGTAAAGTTAGCGCAAAGCAATTTGTTAATAAAAAGCCCGAATTTCTGTTTCGTTCCCGAACTGGCAGGCAGTTATTGTATGGAGAAACAGATTACAGGTTTACAAAGCCTTGCGCTAACCATGTGGCCGTAGAGCAGCAATTAGTCGCCGCTGCTTTTTTTCTTTTTAGATTTTTTGGGTTTTGCGTCTTTGGTTTTTTCGGCACCTTTTTCGGTACTTACCGTTTTGGTTTCCCCTTTAGGCATGGAAAAAATGGCGTTGTCAATTTCGGGATTTAGTTTAATATCCTCAATTACAATTTGCGAAACAACCTGTCCCTGCATTTTGGTTTCAATGTTGTGGGCAAAAGCCATTCCTTCAATTTGTTTGTAATTGCTGAAAAAGGTTTCCGATTCCATGTCGTTGCCCTGAATTTTTACCTTCGATTTGGTTTTGAGCAGCACATAGGTGTCGGCATCAATATAATAGGTAAACTGTTCGCCGGTGGCATTGGTGAGTTTTACCTTATATACTTTTGAACCTTCCATATCTTCGGTGCCTTCCAGTTCTGCCTTGTAGCCTTTTTCGGCATAATTATACAACTGTCCGTCAATATCGGACTGAATTTTTATGCTACGCAACTGGTCTTCGTTCATTAATTGCGGTTCAATGGCTCCGGCAAAAGGGTTAATACTCCAGCCGGTTTTACCGTCATACGCCTCAATAAACTGCTGCCCCTGGAAACTGCTTTCCGTTTTCATCATATCGGGGCGTTTTTGTGTCATAGTCATAGGTATGGTTATCATGCCCCCTTGCACAATAACTTTGCCCGAACAGGCAAAACTGTTCAGTTTAGAAATTTGGGCTTGTCCAATAGCTTCAAAATGGTTTTTCAGCACTTCGTCTAAGTCTTGTGCTTTTACACTGTTAGCGCTAAAAGCCAGCAAACTCAATACAGATAAGCATAAAATAAACTTTTTCATTTTCTACAAATTTTTCGGTTAAGGTGTGTTGTGTTTTTTTATTTACTCAATGTAATGTAACGGGTAATGTGTAGCAGCCTGTATTGTTAAAATTACATTTTCCGTGGAAAAAATTATATTGCACGTGTGTGGTCATGTTTATGACTGCACGGTATTCAGGGCAGTATAGAAAAAGAGCGGGTTTCCGACCAATTGCTTTGTTCATTACTGTTGGTTGCCATAACCCGCCAAAAATACATGCCCGGCACAAAGTTTTGAACCGTGCGCGAGGGCAGAACAAGATTGGCATTGTTATACAAGATTTCCGAAAAATCTTGCTTGCCCGAAATTTGGAGTCTGTATTGCAGGGCTGCCGGAACAGTTTGCCAGGTAAATGTTTGTGTTGTGCCTTGCAATTGTGCATTTGATTGTGGTAAAAGCAGTTGCGGGCTAATAAGTTGAGAGCCTGTGCAATTTTCGGGCATTGCAGTATAAACCGAAAATGCCAGTGCAGCCGACCACAAACTGCTGCCTGTTTGGGTAACTGTATTCATTCTGCACCGGTAATTGCCATTCAGCAGGTTGAGCAGTTGCGTGGTTTGGTTTGCCTGTGGTTCTAAATGCAGCAGTAATGAGCCGCCGGCAGCAAAAAAAGTATCGGTTGCAATTTGCAGGGTATAGTACAGCGCTTGTTCAACTGTTTGCCATTGCAGGAGTACACAGTTGCCGTTTACGCTATTTGGGGGCGGGTACAAAATAGCAGGGGGAGAGGGCAAAGGTTGTTCGTCTGCAGGTAAAACGGTTTCGGTTTCTTTGTGGCAGGAACTGATGAAACAAAATAAAACCAGCAATTTTGTTAAGGCGGTTTTCATGAATATTTTACTAATTTAGGTTGTACCTTTGTTGGTGATGTTCTTACCTAAATTCCTTTTATTTTACCGCAAAGAACGCAAAGTTCCGCAAAGTTTTTTTTGCTCTTTGGTCAATGCTTCCAATGAGCAAGGAACAACAGAAAATGCCGGGATTTACAGATAGCACCTAAATAGTTGTGTATATTTTTATTGCAACAGCGCAATGAAGTCCTGACCTTATAATTAAACTATGCGTTATTCTTACCGCAAAACCGCTCAGGTTGCCTACATTTACCCCACTATCATACCGGCAATTACGGCGGTAAACAGGCAGGCAATGGTTCCGCCCAGCAGGGCATAAAGCCCCAAATGTGCCAAAACATGCCTTTGCCCGGGCGCCAAGGAACCTATACCGCCCAGTTGTATGCCAATTGACCCCACATTTGAAAAACCGCACAGGGCGTAAGTAGCAATAATGAGCGATTTAGGGTCGGTTAAAATGCCAAGGTCTTTCATGTTGCCCATGGTAACATAAGCCACAAATTCATTGATAATGGTTTTTTCTCCCAACAACTGTCCAACGGCAACCACATCTGCATTTGGAGTGCCCATTAACCAGGCTATCGGGGCAAAAATAAACCCAAAAATATACTCTAAACGCAAGCCGCTGAATTTACCGTCGCTAACAGACATTATCCAACTGTTAATGCCCGTGTAGTGCCCAATAATATCAAATAAAATAGAATTTACCATGGCCATCAGCGCTATAAACACCAGCAGCATGGCGCCAACATTTACGGCAAGTTTCAATCCATCGGTAGTGCCGTTGGCAATGGCATCGAGCAGGTTGCTGCCAATCTTGTCTTTGGAAATATTCAGTTCGGTATCAATTACCTCGGTTTGCGGCAGCAATATTTTTGAGGCCACAATGGCTGCCGGCGCCGACATGATAGAGGCCGAAAGCAGGTGTGTGGCAAACAGCAACTGTTGTGCAGGGTCGTCGCCGCCAAGAAAACCAACATAGGCTGCAAACACGCCGCCTGCAATAGTGGCCATGCCGCCAACCATAAGACACAAAATTTCGGAGCGGGTCATTCGGGCAATATAAGGTTTAACCAGCAGCGGCGCTTCGGTTTGACCAATAAAAATGTTGGCTGCTGCCGAAAGGCTTTCAGCGCCCGATAGTTTCATGGCCTTGCTCATTACCCAGGCAAACACATACACTATTTTTTGCAAAATACCCAAATAGTACAACGCCGATGAAAAGGCGGAGAAAAAAATAACGGTGGGCAATACCTTAAAAGCAAAAATAAACCCGAAAGTAGTGGTATTGGTAACCAAATCGCCAAACAAAAATTGCGCGCCTTGTGAGGTAAAGCCCAACACCGCCACAAAAAAACCGGAAATGCCCTCAAAAATGGTGCGTACAAACGGCACCTTCAATACGCCAATGGCAAACACTATTTGCAGCAATATGCCCGCGGCCACTAATTTCCAGTTTATGGCGCGGCGGTTCATGCTAAAAAGATAACTAATAACAATTAGCGCCAAAATGCCAATAATGCCTCGTAAAATACTGTTGTTAATGAGTTTGTTGAAAAAACTGCTATCTTCCTGCCAAACTAACTGGTAGGTTTTGCCCTCGCCACTGAGGGTTAATGTATTATTGCTTAATTCCTGTATGGTGAGTGCGCGCGGTAGCTGCCATTTTGGTTTTGGCGGTGCGGCGGAAAGGCTGTCGGCATTTGCTACTGCGGCTGTGTCTGCTGCAATAGCGCTTGTGGTGGTGTCTTTGCTTACGGGCAACCGTCTGGCATTTATGGCAACAGGGGTTATTTCAAGGGTTTTACCGTTTTCTTTCCATTTGCCGCTAATTCTAACCGTATCTTCAATGTATAGAAAACTCTTGCCCAATATATTATCGTTCAGGATGAGTTTAATTTGTCCGTCCTGAGTTTGCCAATTGTGTATAAGGGTTTGTGCCGGGGCAGTAATGTAAACTGCCAGAAATAGCGCTAAGCCCAATACTTGTCTGCATAAAAAGCCACACCCGAATTTACTGCCCAAAGCCATAAAAATGCTTGTTTGAAGTGTAAAAATAAGGGTGCAAATTAGGTATTTTTAATGAAAACGTACTTGCCGCCTCATTTTTACTTTCACAAAACATGTGCAAATGCACTCGGGTAAATTGGTTATCTTACCCGTCCTATGGTAAATGTAGCTTTTTTACCATCGGCTTCTACCAACATTTGGTATATGCCGGGCGGCATATCGTCGCCGCTTATTTCCAGGCGGTCATCGCCGGCATTGGTAATGTCTTTTACCCACCGCCCATAGGTATCGCAAATACTTACCTTTACCTGCGCCGTTCCGGGCGGCACTTCCAGTATAATGTTACCGCGGCGTTTAAAAAAACGGTCGGTGTTCAGCAGGCGTATGTCATTGCCGGGCGGGTTGTTAAAGCAGTACGCAACATCAACAAAAGCCTCGTCGGTATAGGCTATGTTCGATACTTTATCAACCAAATAAAGGGTGTAAACCGTAGGGCGGTCGGGGTTTGCGGTGGGGTTGGCCAGGGTGCTGTCGTTAAGGGTCAGTCCCGGCGACCAATACATATTTACTCCTTCGGGAGCCGGGGGCGCATTGGGCACACCCAATATTACCGTTTCGCCCAGGCATACCGAAAAATCGGGTCCGGCGTTTGCCTGATATTCCAGCAGACCGCGTTGCTGCAACAGGCTTTGCAGGGTTTGCACATGTTGTCCGCCATACAATTGGTTATCAACATACAGTAAAATATTGGCGGCTGTTTCCATTGAAATGCCCGATGAAAACTGGTACAATGCGCTGATGACTATTTTATCTGATGCTTCTTTGCCAATAGCGTCCCAGATTTGCATTAAAACCGATGAAAATATTTCGCTGCGGTAGTAAATATCTAATTTGTTGTCTTCGGGGTAGTGTTTATTGCTGGCTACATTTCTGCCGTCCCAAAATTCGTTATGTCCGTCCCAGCTAAACATGTTTTGCCAGTTATAGCTGTCAATTTCGCGTTTATAGGAGGTGGCAAGGTAATCGCAAACAGCCTCATCAATGGCGGTGCGCTCCAAACCCGAATTGCAGTTGGGGCAGGCACTTGCCGAAACGGCATGGCCGTACTCATGCACCACTACATCGGCATCTTCGGCATCGTCAACATGGTGTGTGCCTACGGAGTGTCCGCTGCCAAAAATGAGTTGGTGCGAACCATTATTGTAAATATGCAAAGACTGGTCGTCGCCGTTTTTACCATGTGTGTCAATCTGTACCTGGGTTTGTACCAGATTAAAGCCTAAGTTTTGCAGGTATTGCTGAAATGCGTTGATGTGGTAAAATGCGTTTACATCTTCAAAACCATCATCGGAACGGGTAAAGTTGAACTGGGGCAGGGTAGAGGTTACGGGTAAAATAACCGGGTTGTCAAATTCTGCAATTTTGGCGTAGGCATTTTCCAATTTATAAACCCCGTCTTCAAAAGTTACTTCAATGGTGGTGTTTTTCAGTTCGGCGGTCAGTTCGGCGGCGTCGGCATCCTGGTTGTCTTTGTATTTTCCGCCCTGCCCGTACACCACATGGGCAGTAGTAACGGGGTTGGGGTTAAACACCAATGCCGAAGCGGTTTCGGTTTGCGCCGTTTTTTTCGGTCCCGAATAATTTTGCAAATCGCGGTGGTACAACAAGTTGCCCGATGTATCGGTAAGGTAGTCAAAAAAGCCGCGTCTTTCGGTAGTCCAGCCTTTAAATTGCACGGCAAGTACAGGTTGTGTTTCGGTAATAAAAAACAGTTGTACCGCTGCCGGCGAATCAGGTTTTATCTTATTTTCCTGCGCAAAGCGGCTCATCAGGGCTTTTGCGTTTACCGGTATTTTGTGCGGTTTCAGGGCTTTCAGGGCAGGTAAATTAAGGTCGTAGGTATTTTCGGTAACCAATCCTATGGTGTTGCTCTTATCAACGGTTACTAATATTTGAGTTCCGTAAACCGGTATATTTTCATAAGTTTGTATAAAATGGAAATGCCTTCCAACCGGGCTTTGGGTTTGCAAAACAAACTGCAATCCTGCGCCGGCAGTTTGCAAATTCCCGATGGTTTGAAACAGATATTGCTGTATATCCGGTATTTGATAGCCGGCATTCAGGGCATGTTTACCAAAACCGGCTTTGGCAATCCGTTCCTCGCCACTCCAAACAACATCGGACAGTTTGGGTTGGTTGTGTTTTTGAGCAAATGTGGCAGGGTAAAGCAAACAGAACAGGAAAATCAGAAAAATGACTTGTTTCATATTTTGATGAAAGGGTTTTGTGTGCTTGCTGTATATTATTAGGTTAAACGACTTTGGCAGTATAAAAGTACGGAGTTTTTACCAATTTACCAACAACAAAGCCGGACACTGTGTATGCGCCCGGCTTGGTTTTTTAGGGTTTAGTTTAAGTAGCTCAACAAAATTTACCCTACTCAATCACCGTAAACCGGCTGATGAATACCTGTTCGGCAGCGTGGAAGTGGATAAAATAAGTACCTTGAACAAAATTTCGGGTATCTAAGGTAATGAGGTCGCCTTCTGCCACATTGCAGGTCAGATATTGGCACAGTTTACCTTCGGCATTAAATACCGTAGCGCCGGCGGCTGCATTCCTGAACATATTTCCGCGCAATTCAATAAGCACGGGTTGCCCCTGGTGTACAATGGTAGGGTAAACGGCTACTTCGGTATTGGGCGAGTTGGGGTTGTCAATGCCTACACTAACCAAGGTAAACGGTGCTATGGCAAGGCAGCCGTTAAAATCGTTTACCCAAACTTCGTAAGTGCCGTTGGGAAAACCTGCCACACTTGCCGAAGCGGAGCTGCTTGCCCCGGAAGGGAAGTAATAAATGTACGGAGGCGTTCCGCCGGTGGTTTGCACCGTAACCGTGGTGCCGTTTACGGTTGCCGATGCGCTTATGGGTGCAGGTTCGGTAATGGTGTAGGTTTGTTGTACCTGCGTGCCGGCGGCATCGGTGGCGGTTACGGCGTAGGTACCCTGGCTCAGGTTGTACAGAACACCCCCGGTTGCGCCGTTAGACCAGTTAAACGTATAGGGTTCCACGCCGCCAAACAGTTGCAGGTTAATACTGCCGTCGTTTTGACCGTTGCAGGTTATTGAGGCGGCCAGGGCCTGTATGGCCAATGTGTTGATGTTTACCGTAAGCGTACAGCCGTTTGCATCGGTTATGGTTGCCGTATTTGCGCCCACATTTAATCCGTTGGCTATATTGCCTGTTTCGCCGTTTGACCAGGTTACCGTGTATGGAATGGTGCCGCCGTTAATGGTTAGCGTGGCATTAAAATTATCGGTTTGTATAACGTTTGCCTCCAGTTCAGCCGGCTGAGGAACATTTAATATTAATACATTATTGGCTCCGGCAGCATCAGAAACGGTTATGAAATATTGCCCTGCTGCTAAGCCGGTTTGGGTAGCGCCTTCATTGCCGTTGCTCCACAGGTAGGTGTAGGGTTGCTGTCCGCCGGCAGCTTCCAGGGTAATTGCGCCGCTTGTTGCGGTAAAACAGGCGGGCATATTCATGTTAAGGTTTTTAAGATAAAGCGTTTGGGTGGTTGCGGTATAAAAATTGCCTGTAGATCTGCCGCCGCAGGTGTTGCCGGCATTGAGCGGCTGAACGGTCCAATAGTAGTTAACGCAGGGGTCCAGCTCAAGGGTAAGTTCGGTGGTGTTTACAAAACCTTTAAAGTTGGTTCCGTTAACAATATCGGTATATTGCATTACCTCAACATAGTAGGTAGTTGCGCCGGGTGTTTGGCTCCATTTTAGCAGCACATGATTGGGGTTTACCGCGTTTGAACTGCTACCGGGGTAATATATATAGGTATTGCCAACTTCATCAGTATTAGGAACAGGGTGGTCTAACAATTCGGAGCGTTCTTCAAGCAAACCTGCAATCATGGTATTAATTTGCTGCTCACTGAAACGCTTGGTACAGGCATCGTAGGCATAAGACATATACAGGGTTTCGTCGGGGTCAATAGGCGTACCGGAGGGGTCGTTTAAAATGCCGGTGTAGGGGCATTGCCAGCGGTAAGAAAGGTAATCGGCCGGGGTGTCGCAAAAAAAGTCGCCTGTGGTGGCGCAATTAGTGCCGTCCACACGCTCGCGTTGTCCATTGGGCAGCGGGTCAACCAAAACGCCGTCTTCCCACCGGCCTTCCCAGCCCCTGAAGGTATGCGGCAGAAAGAAAAAGTGTCCGAGTTCATGTGCAAGGGTGGTTTCGCCGGCATCGGCACAGGATTTGGCAATAGCTACCGCATTGCCTCCCCAGCTGAAATAACCGCAGTTTCCGGCAGGGTCGGCAACAATATATACGTTTACAGCGCCATATACATTATTGTCGTCCATCATTTCTTCGCCGTCATCGTAATTGTGTTCGTAGTAAGCAGTGTTGTAGATATAATCAAAATCGGCATAATTATAAAAATGAAATCCTACCGGCAGGTATTGTTCATTTACATCGCAAAGCAGTCTGAACACATCGGCCGCGGGGTAAAACCCGGTTCCATCATTTGTTCCCACTAAGTGAAACTGAACAGGAATGTAAACCGTTGCGGGCATCTGGCTGCGGTAATCTGTTGGGTGTTCTTGTTTTTCCTGTATCCACCGGGCTATATGTTCGGGCACGTCGGCGGTGCCGCAGGGATTGAGGTTGGCAGATTGGGCAGATACTGCCTGAGCAAGAGTGAAAAAAAGTGCTGACAGTAAGAAAACTTGTTTCATGAAAAAGTTTGTTTTATAATAGTTCACAAAATTAACCAATTTACCGCAAAAGAGTTCTGTTTTCATCACGTTTAACAGAATTCTGGCATTTAGGTTACATTTGTGCCGGGTTTTTTGTAGAATTTATAAATGCTATGTTCAAAAAAAAATGGCTATTGCTTGGTATGCTAAACGCAGTGGCACTTTATTTGGTTGCCTGCAATATGCCCAACCGGCTTTTTACCCATTATCTTGCAACCGAAACCGGTCCTGCCGCTAAAGGCGATTTGCAGGTGCAGTTTTTGGGAAACACTACCTTGTTGTTTTCCGACGGAGAAACTGCCTTGTTAACCGATGGCTTTTTTACCCGCCCCGGCTTACTGAAACTGCTCCTCGGAAAAATTGCCCCCGATAGCACCGAAATTACCCGATGCCTCCGCAAGGCCGGCATTGGGCGGCTTAATGCCGTAGTTGCGCTGCATTCGCATTTCGACCATGCTATGGATGCGCCTTTGGTTGCGCGGTTTACAGGTGCAACACTCATTGGGTCAGCTTCCACGGCAAATATTGGCAGGGGGTGTAATTTACCCGACTCGCTTTTGCTTATTCCGCAACTCAACCAGCCTTTACAAATTGGCAGTTTTACCCTTACCTTTGTCAAAACTGCGCATTGGCCTTACCCCAATGCCCAATTGCGCACTAAATTGCTCCATAACTCTGTAGAAGAACCCTTGGTACCGCCTGCTAAAATGGAAGCCTATAAAGAAGGCGACACCTACACCCTGCTTATACAACACCGAAGCACTACCCTGGCGGTGCAGGGAAGCGCCGGTTTTTCTACCGGTGTCTTACAGGGTTGCCATGCCGACATTCTTTTTTTAGGCATTGGCGGATTGGAACTGATGGACGAAGCCTATAACCAAGCATACCAAAAGGAAGTTACCGAAATGCTGAACCCCGATGTGGTGGTACCCATACATTGGGACGATATTACCACCCGCCTTTCTGATAAACCCAAAACGGTAAACCGCCTGGTTTCGCTGTTACAGGGCATAAATCCTCAAAAAGCGCTGCAACAGGTGGTAAAAAGAAATACAAACCGCAAAATTATCACTCTTCCGCTTTGGAAACCGGTGGCTGTCAGCCAACTGCTGCAAACAACACGGCAGGGTTTACCGGAGTAAGTAACTGCTATTGTCAAAATGTCGCTTCCTTGATGAACACTTTTTTGGGCTGCCAATTTGTCGCAAGTAAAGTGTATTTAACTGCCAAACAGGGGGTGCTTTTGCCCGTTTTTATGCCAAACATTGCTAAAAAACCAGTTGGCACAGAGATTGAAAATAGAAAGACAAGCATTCTGATAATTAATTTACCTACTATAAAAATAAGCAAAATTCAGCATGAAAAAAATTATAGGCATTGACTTGGGTACTACCAATTCCTGTGTGGCAGTAATGGAAGGCAGCGAGCCGACCGTAATTACCAACAGCGAGGGTAAACGTACCACACCTTCAGTAATTGCCTTTCTGCAAAACGGTGAACGCCGCGTAGGCGACTCTGCCAAACGGCAGGCTATTACCAACCCGCGCAATACTATTATGTCTATCAAAAGATTTATGGGTTGCCGTTTTGACGAAATGAAAGGCGAAATTGACCGCGCTACCTACAAAGTAGTTCGGGGCGACAATAACACCGTAAAAGTAGATATTGACGGACGCTTGTATTCTCCGCAGGAAATCTCGGCTATGGTGTTGCAAAAAATGAAAAAAACCGCCGAAGATTATCTGGGGCATGAAGTAACCGAAGCCGTAATTACCGTTCCGGCATATTTCAATGACTCGCAACGGCAGGCTACCAAGGAAGCAGGAGAAATTGCAGGGCTTAAAGTACTGCGCATTATTAACGAACCTACCGCCGCTGCACTGGCTTATGGTTTAGACAAACGCAACAAAGACCAGAAAATAGCAGTTTATGACCTTGGCGGCGGAACGTTTGATATTTCTATTCTGGAATTGGGCGATGGCGTTTTTGAGGTTAAATCTACCAATGGCGATACCCACCTTGGCGGCGACGACTTTGACCAGCGCATTATTGAATGGCTGGCCGGTGAGTTTAAAGCCGAAGAAAACATTGACCTTCGCAAAGACCCTATGGCGCTCCAACGTTTAAAAGAGGCCGCCGAAAAGGCCAAAATTGAACTTTCGGGCAGCATGGAAACCGAAATTAACCTGCCTTATATTACTGCCATTGATGGTATGCCCAAACACTTGGTGCGCAAACTCAGCCGCGCCAAATTTGAGCAACTGGTAGATGATCTGGTACAACGCACCATTGAACCCTGCCGTGCAGCCATGCGCGATGCCGGCTATACCAATGCCGATATTGATGAGGTTATTCTGGTAGGCGGCTCTACCCGAATTCCTAAAATTCAGGAAGCCGTTGAAAAATTCTTCGGAAAAAAACCCAGCAAAGGCGTTAATCCCGATGAAGTTGTGGCCGTAGGCGCAGCCATTCAGGGCGGCGTTTTAAGCGGTGAGGTAAAAGATGTGTTGCTGCTTGATGTAACCCCGCTGTCGGTAGGTATTGAAACTTTGGGCGGCGTGTTTACCAAACTCATCGAGGCTAATACTACCATTCCTACCCGCAAATCGGAAGTGTTCTCTACTGCAGCCGATAACCAGCCGTCGGTAGAAATTCACATCCTGCAAGGCGAGCGTGCCATGGCACATCATAACCGAACCATCGGACGCTTTATACTCGATGGCATTCCGCCCGCAGCGCGCGGTATTCCTCAAATTGAAGTAACCTTTGATATTGACGCCAACGGCATTATGAGCGTATCGGCAAAAGACAAAGGCACCGGCAAAGAACAAAGCATCCGCATTGAAGCTTCCACCGGTTTGTCTAAAGATGAAATAGACCGCATGAAAAACGAAGCCAGAGCCAACGAAGCCGCCGATAAAGCCGAGCGCGAAAAAGTGGAAAAAGTTAACCATGCCGATGCATTAATCTTCCAATCGGAAAAACAGTTGAAAGACTTTGGCGACAAGCTTTCTGCCAATAACCGCCAAAATATTGAAACTGCTTTGGAGCAACTTAAGGCAGCTCATAAAGCGCAGGATGTTCATGCCATTGACAATGCCACCACCGCACTTAACAATGCATGGAATGCCGCTTCACAAGAGTTGTATCAGGCACAACAACAGCAGCAGCAACAGCAAGGCAACGCCGGATTTGACGGCAAAGGCAATGCCGGCGCCGGTACCGATGGTGTGCAGGATGTTGAGTACGAAGAAGTAGATAAAGGCAAATAGCCTGCTTGTTTCATAGCTTTGCAGTAAAAAACTGTCATGCAAAAACTGCCGGGGGTAACCAAACCTGCCGGCAGTTTTTATTTTACATGCTTGCAGACTCTGTTTATGGTGCGGTAGTGATAAAAAAATAAAGTTTTAACCGGCAAACGCTGCGTGTTTGCATTGTTTTATGTACATTTCGGGTTCAAACAACAATGCGTTATGCTCCTTTCCATAGAAACAGCTATTCAGGTTGAAAACATTATTCGGGCAAGCTACCGGCTCAACAGCATTGCTGCCGAAACACCTGTTCAGTTTAACCGCACCCTGTCGGAAAAATATGAGGCCAATATTTACCTTAAACGCGAAGATTTGCAAATTGTGCGCTCCTATAAAATACGGGGTGCATACAACCTTATGTCGCAGTTGCCCAAAGAGCAGGCAAAAAAGGGCATTGTTTGTGCCAGCGCCGGCAATCATGCACAGGGGGTGGCATACAGTTGCCAGTTATTGGGTATAAACGGCAAAATTTACATGCCAACTACCACGCCTCAGCAAAAAATAAAGCGCGTGCAATTGTTGGGTAAAAAATACGTGGAGGTGGTGTTATGCGGCGATACCTATGACGCCGCTTTTGCCGAAGCGCGAAGCTACAGCGAAAAAAGCGGTAAAGTATTGGTGCCACCCTTTGACCACCCGCTTATTGTAGAAGGACAGGGAACGGTGGGCGTAGAAATACTCAAGCAATTCAAGGGGCATGTTGATTTTCTGTTTATACCGGTGGGCGGTGGCGGTTTAAGTGCCGGTGTGGGAAGTTATGTAAAACGACTTAGCCCCGATACCCAAATCATTGGTGCAGAACCTGCCGGAGCGCCGGCCATGAAACGCGCCCTGGAGGAAGGACAGGTGGTAATGCTTGACAATATAGACACCTTTGTTGACGGCGCTGCTGTGCGCAAAGTGGGTGAACTGCCTTTGGAAATTTGCAAGCAAATTTTAGACGATGTGGTGTTGGTGCCCGAAGGTAAAATATGTACATTTATCCTAAGCCTTTATAACGATGATGCCATTGTGGTTGAACCCGCCGGTGCATTGTCTATTGCAGCATTGGATTTTTACCGCTCCGAAATAAAGGGGAAAAACGTAGTATGTATTGTAAGCGGTGGCAACAACGATATTGAAAGAATGCCCGAAATTAAAGACCGCTCGCTTATTTACGAAGGTTTAAAGCATTACTTTATTATTAAATTTCCGCAACGTGCCGGCGCGTTGCGCGATTTTTTAGATAAAGTTCTGGGTCCCGATGACGAAATCACCGATTTTGAATACACCAAAAAACACAACCGCAACAGCGGCCCTGCCATGGTGGGCATTGAACTGAAACATAAAGAAGACTACGCCCCGCTCATAGAGCGCATGGAGTCTAATAATTACGAATATATTGTAGTAAACGATAACTACAATCTATTCAGCTTTTTGGTTTAGGCGTTCTGTTTGTTACCTGCGGTTATTCTTCTTCGGCGCCGGTGTTGCCGTTCACATCGGTTTTAATAATACACAAATCGGGGTTTTGGGCTTTGCTCATCATGCCGCAAAGAGCATATCCGCCATCGGGTGTGGCAATAATGGCATTTGCCAGGTCATCTTCGGGTTCGCCAATTTCCTTTTTCCATGCCAAACTTCCGTTTCGGTTTATTTTGAGCAACCATGCATCTTTACCGCCATGTCCGTAGGAGGTAGTATAACCGGCAGCCGCAAAACTGTTATCGGGCAGTGCAACCAAAGATTTCAGCATATCGTTGCCATTGCCTTCAAACACCTTACTCCATGCCTGTTGCCCGTTGGAGTGATATTGCACTAACCAGGCATCGGCGCTGCCGTTTCCGTAAGATTGGGTATGCCCGGCTAAGGTTATATGGGTGCCCGGTAAAATGGCAATTGCACTAAACACATCATTGCGGTTGCCGCCGGCCAATTGTTGCCAGATAAAAGCGCCTGCAGTATCAATAAGCGCCACCCAGCCGTTGGTAGTGGGCATATCGGGTGCTTTTTGCCGGTAGCCGGCCACTACCAATGACGAGTCGCTCACTATTGCAACCGAAGTGGCGGCATCAAACCCGGGGTTACCCAGGTTAAAGTGTTTCAGCGGTTGCCCGCGGTTGGTAAAATGTACAAGAAGCGCATCGGTTTCGGTAGTATCGGGTTGTTGCAAATATCCGGCAACCCAAAAGCTGCTGTCGGCAGCCTGTGTAACAGAAAGCCCGCTGCTGCCCAGCGAGTCGGCATTCCAGGTTTGTTCCCAATCAATTCTGCCTTCTTGTGTTACTTTAAGCAGCCATAAAATATTTTTACCTTTTTCATGCATGGTTCCAACTGCCAGAAAATTGCCATCATTGCAAGGAACCAAAGCATTAATGCGGTTGGCGGGGGCGTTTCCATGGGTTTCGCGGCGTTCTAACTGACCATGCGCATCGGTTTTTAAAATCCAGCCCAAGGCGTTGGTGTTTCCTGCCAGCAGGTATCCGCCATCATTGGTTGCAGCCAATCCGGCGCCTTCATCGGTATCAACACCGCCAAAAGTATTAATAAAGACAATGTGAACATTGGCTCTGGCAGCTTTAATCTGCTCTGTGGCATACCGGTCATCGGGCATGTAGGTTAACGCCGATTCGTAAAATTTTATAGCGTCTTCGTAGGCTTTGTGGTCATACAGGCTGTCGGCAATATGGCGGTAAAAGGCATACTGCTTTTCTTCATTGCTTTCGCCCGATTTCCAAACAGCGTAAATGGCTAATGCTGCTAAAACAAAAACCGGAACCAACAACAACCTGCTGGCCGAAGCGTTGCTTTTGGAATCCTTAACTTTTTCTTGTTTCATGATGCAAATGTAAACCCTATTTTGAATAATGCAAAAGTAATTTTAGGCGCACCCTTAGTTGTTGTTAGGAGTAGCAGTATGGTATGGGCGTTCCTATCGGGAATTAAAGCCGTATTGGTTGTATAAGGGTGTTCAAATTTACCTGCTGCAGACAGCCCGGCAAATGTTAAAAAACCGGTAAATGCAGTCAAGTTTTTAAATTGTTTTAACTTTTATTTGGTGAATTAAATTATTACCTGTAATTTGGTACATTGTTTGGTGAATTTCTAAAAAACAATGGTGGCGCTTTTGTTAATGGCTGCAAATTTTCTGCTGAAGACGTAACTCATCTATTAAAAGTAACATTATGAAATCAAATTTACCCGTGCTGATGATGTGCCTGCTTTTGTCTGTATTGGTTTACGGGCAGGAGAACAGCAGTGGAAAACGCTATGTTGAAAGTGAAGAGGTAAAAAATTTTGCTGAAGATACGCCTGTACCGGTTCGCATGGCAACCTACCGGTTTAAAAAACTGACCACTAATAAAAGTTTGGTGGAGTTTACCGAATTAGACGCGCTGAAATTGGAAAAATTTTTTATGGGACTGCCGGGCATGCTCTCCTGCTCTACCGATGCCTTAGATAAACAGGTGAAA
This sequence comes from Sphingobacteriales bacterium TSM_CSM, assembly GCA_002212725.1. Lineage (GTDB taxonomy): Bacteria > Bacteroidota > Bacteroidia > Chitinophagales > UBA2359 > UBA2359. The sequence continues at coordinate 64,534 of MTCR01000103.1, forward strand.
GTAATGGCCAAAAGGACGGTAAATGGAGAGGAAGTTTTTTTTCCGCAGCAATTGGTTGACCGCCTGCAAACCATGGGATATATTGTAATTAGTCTGGCATCAAGCGATGAAAATGTTGTATTTGTAGTTAGCCGGCGTTGTAAAAATACCGCTGTTGTTATGCCCGGCGGGTCTGAAGTAAAAGAAAGCGTGGATTGTACAGACTGCGGCAAACAAAAAGTAAGTAAGGAACTGCTCGACAAATTTAAAGATGCCGATTTTGGTGGCGAAATGATTGATTTTGGCAACCCCGGTATGGATACTACCGTTGACAGTGACCAACAATAACATTTATGCCCGCATTGGCAGTTTGCAATATACACTACAGTAAAGGTTATTTTTCCTTTTTCAGAAGTTTACCAGCATACGTCTGCCAGCGAAATTTCATCGGGCATATAAGGCAGGGTGTAGTGGGTGCAATGGTGCTTTTCCAACGCTGCGGCCGTGGTATCGCCAATAGCTATAACTTTTTGAGTTGGTTTTATCTCATACCTGCTGCAATAGGCTTTTACATTTAGCGGACTTGTAAATATTAAAATATCGGATGGCGGAATGGTAAACTGTTGTGCCGGTGTGTTTTTGTAAACAATCAGGTTTATGGCGCTTATCCGGTTTTGCAGCGCCTGTTGTACGGTTTGCAAAGAATGTTCTGCCTGCGGAAACAGCACCGTCTGGTTCCGGGCTGTTTCTGCAAAAAGGGCGGCAACCTCCTGCGGCTTGCTGTTAGTGCCTTCAAAATGAACCATTAACCCCCGTTGCTTAACCGCACTTGCCGTACCGGCCCCTAATGCTGCAATTTTTACCTGTGCCGGCAGTGTTGGGTTAGCTGCAAAAAAGTAATGCACTGCATTTTTGCTGCTGAAGAAAATCCAGTCAAACGAGGTATTCAGTTCAAAAGGCACTGCTTCAAAATCTATTAAGGAATGGGCAAAAAGTTGGTAATTGCGCTGTGACAGTGCCCGGTAAAAATAAGAATCGGCTGTTGCCGCTCTTGATAAGAATACACTTTTAGTGCCGGCATTTTTTAAAACCGAAACGGCTTTTTTTACCAGTCCCTGTTTTGTGCTGCTTTGCAGAAACAGGCGTTTTGGAAACTCATGTTCATTGTTGGCCCAGGATACCCACAGGTAATACCGGTTTTTTGTTTTGGTGCAATACACCCCAACCGGCTGCTGACACCCGCCGCCCAATTGCTGCATGATGCTGCGCTCAATACCGGACAAAGCCGACACATCGGGGTGGTTAAGGGCGTAAACAAACGGGTATAGTTCAGTATCTGACTGCCTTATCTGGTAAGCCAAAACACCTTGTGCAGGCGCCGGCACCATTTGTTGCGGCGTAAACTGCACGCAGTGCAATGCCGACAAATCAAGTCCCAGCCGTTCAAGCCCGGCCGAGGCCAATACAACCGCGTCTAACTCGGTTAAGGCTTTTGCCATGCGTGTAGGAACATTGCCCCGGATATCAACCAATTGCAAATCGGGACGCAGTGCCCTTAGCTGAGCCTTTCGCCGGGCTGCCGAGGTGCCAACGGTGGCATTGCGTTTAAGGTTCATCGGCAAAGTTTCATCGGTGGCATTAGGGTTTATGAGCAAGGTATCGAAGGGTGTTTCGCGGTACGAGCAAGCTGCAATAAGCAATCCGCTTGTGTTTTGGGTTGGCAGGTCTTTAAAAGAATGTACAGCCAAATCAATGCTGCCGTTTAACAAGGCATCTTCAATTTCTTTGGTAAAAAAGCCCTTGCCCTCCATTTTGGCAAAACTGAGATGCTGCGTAGCATCGCCGCGGGTTTTTATAACCTTTATTTCAGATGCAACACCTTGCTGTGCCAGTTGTTGTTGGGTAAACCTTGCCTGCCACAGCGCAAGGTCGCTGCCCCGTGAGCCAATTATTATGGTGCGTTTCATGGCGCAAAAGTAGTTTTTTTCGGGCTATTTTGTACCAGACTGCCTCCTGCGGCAAAACTAAACAGACTTGTTTTTTTCTTTTGGGTAAATTTACATTGCCATACTTTTTTTGGTTACTTTTGCAGTTGCTGTTTATAAAACAGTAGCTTTGCACCCGTTCATAAACGCAACAAAAAACTAAAATACCCGAAAAAATGAAAACGTATTACTTGTTTACCATTGCAGTTGCCTTTAGTTTTACCTTTTGGGCTTGTCAGCCGTCGGGTAAAACCGGGGAGAACGCCGATGCGGGTAAAACCGGTGCCCAAACATCGGAACAACCCGCCGCAGTCAACCCCGATGCCATGACCAATAACGGCATTACCCTTACGCCCGTTACCAACTCACCCGAATTTGCCGATGCCCGCCTGCAACTGAAAGCGCCGGCAGATAAAGCCATGCTGAAAGATACGACCGTGAAATTTGACTTTGATGTTGAAAATTACCAACTCGGAAGCCAAACACCCGATGCAGCACAAAAAATGTGCGCCAACTCCGATAAAGGACAACACCTGCACATTATTCTTAACAATGAACCTTATCTGGCTTATTACGAAAGCGAATTTACCAAAGGCCTTCCCGAAGGCAATTATACGCTGCTCAGCTTCTTGTCGCGCTCTTACCACGAGAGTTTAAAGCACAAAGGCGCTGCCACCATCAGCACGTTTACCGTGGGAAAACCCAAAACCAAATCCGATTTTGATGTAAACGGGCAACACCTTTTTTACAGCCGCCCCAAAGGAGAATACATAGGCGAAGCCAACATTAAAAAAATATTGCTCGATTTTTACCTGCTCAACTGTAACCTTGCCCCGGATGGCAATAAAGTACTGGCAAAAATTAACAATTCCACCTTTAGTCTTACAAAATGGCAACCTTATTTCATAGAAGGCTTGCCCGAAGGTGAAACCACCATTTCGCTGCAACTGACAGACAAAGACGGTAAAGCAGTTCCGGGCCCCTACAATTCGGTTACCCGAACCATTAAACTGCACAAAGACGAGCCGGTTATTGAGAAAAAGTAGTCCCCTGCATGGGTATAACCGCTATGTCCGGTTGGTACCGGCTATTTTTTTTCGGGTTAAGCCCCAATTTTTTTGCCCCAATTATTGCTAAAAGTCTGTAGCAATTCGTATATTACTCCTTAAATGGCAATTTGCATTTTGATGGTATGAATTTTGCTGTAAAAAAGGAGAAAAATTATTTGTAAAGCATTTAAAAAACAACCAATGTCAGACGAATTAACAAGCATGATAGAACAAGGGCAGTCAAATCAAATTGATGCCATCCGGAATATACTTTTCGGGCAAAACATGAAAGTATATGAAGAGGAATTTAACCGCGTTCGCAAATTCATTGCCGATAACCGCGCAGAAATGGAAGCCAATGCCCGCCTTACCAATGAGCAGGTAATGCAAACCATTGCAGACCTGGAACGGCGCATAATGTTGCAAATGCAAAAAAATCAAGACGAACTGCTGTCAGCTATCCGTAAACTGGAAGACGATAAACTCGACCGCCGGCAAATGGGTAAATTATTAACCGACATCGGTTCGCATATTGCATTGTAATCTTAAACCTTTTGCCCTTGTCCTATCAGAAAAATACAGCTAATTCTGCCCTTCAGGGAGATGTGGTAGATAAGTACCTGCTCGACAAACTGCAGTCCATTTTATTGCAAGATGAACGCAAACAGTTGCAGGACCTGGTATCGCATTTGCATAACCTGCGCCTTGACGTGGAACACCTTTCCCGCGACCTTACCGAAATGAAAGGCGGTGTGCTTACGGCTGTTGAAAGCATCAACAACCCCTCGCAGTTCGATACAAAAGTGTCGCCGCTCATTAATATGCGGGTACAGCAACTTAAAAAAAATTTCCGGCAAGAGTTTGGGCATGAGGTAAAAGAAACCGTAAAAGAAGAACTCGAAGCCTCGCGCGATGAGTTCATTGAAGTGCTCTATCCTATAATTGGCAAACTGGTGCAACGCTATGTGCGCTATCAATTCGACATATTTCTCGAAAATGTACAGAAAGGAATTGGGAACACCTTTTCGTGGAAATGGTGGAAACAGGCAATTACCACCTTTATAACCGGCGAAAGCATGGCCGCCAAAAGTATAAAAGCCGCCATGCCCACACAAATTGAAGAGGTGTTTGTTATCCAAACCAATTCGGGACTGCTGTTGGGCTATTATTCGAGAAGCAATACTACCGACCCCGATTTGATTGCCGCCATGCTTACTGCTATTCAAAACTTTGTGAGTGATGCTTTTAAAAAAGATTCGGGTAACCTCCAAACCATTGACCACGAAAACCAACGTATTTTTCTTCACAATTTTTACAAGCATTATACCGCAACGGTAGTTTCGGGAATTGCAGATACAGCGGTTAATGAAAAACTGTATCTTGCCCTTTCCGATTTCAGCAGCATAAATGTACCAACCGCCATTACCGAAATTGATGACAGTCTATTTAACGGAGTGTCGCGCCATCTGAGAGAAACTTTCGAAGATTTTGACTTATCTTAATCTGCCTGTTTTTCTTTGCCGGTAATAAGGTTCGGCACAATCAATCAATCTATATGAAAAGTATAACAAAAAAAATTATATTAACTGGCAGTTTTTCGGTAGGTAAAACATCGCTTATCAGCCGTTTTGTTTACCAGAGTTTTTCGGCCGAATACAAAACCACCCTTGGTGTGAAAATTGACCGCAAAACCGTTGAATTAGACAATTGTATTGTAAATATGATGATTTGGGACATTGGCGGCGAACAAAAGCAGGCAAGAGTGCCCGAAACGTATTTCCTGGGCAGTGGCGGGGTTATTTATGTGTTTGACATTTCCAGACCATCGGGTTTTTCTCAAATTACCGAAGATATAGCCTACCTTACTGCTAAACTTAAAGATGTGCCGGTTGTGGTGGTAGGCAATAAAATTGACCTGCTCGATGTTGTAACACTGGAAGAGGTAAAGCAAATTATACCGGTTTCGGTAGATTTTTATACAAGCGCCAAAGAAGGTACTAACGTAGAAAACGTATTTACTCACTTAGCTCAAAAAATGGTCAATGAATCTTAATGATTACAAGACCGAATTCTGTTTCAGGCAGGTACAAGTTGTCATTTTTAATGCCGGCGGGCAATTGCTGGAAAGTTGCGATACGCTTATTCCGGTAAATAAATTCCACCACAACAACTTGTTTGAAATGTTTCCTGTGCTGGAAAGTATTAAAGGCTCCTTGTCTTCTTTTGTTGCCGGGGCAAACGAAAAATTGATTTTACCCAGAGTGGAGTTTCCCTTTGAAAACCAATATTTTATCTGCGATTTTCACTTTTCGGCTATTCATTACCAAAACCAAAACGCCTGTCTCTGGATATTACACAACCTTACCGAACAGTATAATTATTTGTTTTTAGTACAGCAAGAACGGAACGAAACAATTATTGAAGCACAAAATCTTAAAATTGAAAACGAAATCCTGTCGCTTCAAAAAGATATTACCCTGCTCAACAACCTGCGGCAAATACGGCGAAACCTTAATGCCACCATTACCGCAGAAATTGAAGCCCCGCTGAACAGAATTATGGCGCTTGCCAACAAAATGAAAGAAACCGCCGCTTCAAAAAAAGAATACAACAACTTTGTGTCTATGGAAAGTGCCGTTTCCATCATAGACGACCAACTTACACAAAGCCGGCCAATGCAGCTTGATTTGTTACTGGTGCCCCCCGACAGAACCGAAACCAACCTGCAGGAGTTATTGTGGAACGTTCTTAAAATTTTTAACTACCGGCAACGTGCCAAAGAAAGCCCGGTTTACCTTAACTTTAAACCCGGCCTGCCCCAAACGGTGTTGGTTAATAAACCCCGCCTGGCACAATTGTTTCATAACTTTTTTGAGTATGCCTTGTTTGGTTGGGGAAGTACTTTGAGCAACCTGTCTGCTTCTTTGCAGGAGATGAAACCCACTTACTGCAAACTTGAGTTTATGCTTACCAACACCATAAACCCTTTAAGCGAACAGGAAATTGCCGGTTTATCTGAAAAAATGGAAGAAGACCTTGCCGAACTTGCCCGAACCTTTAAAGGCAGGTTTGACATCTTTGTTTTACCCGACGACCTGAAAGTTATCATGACCTTACACCTGGTGCTTAGGTTAGGTACACCCGAAAATATCCCCTCTTCATAAATTGTTAACAATTACTTAACATTGTCATCATATTGAACGCCGCAAATTTGCAATACATTTGCCATTATTTTTCAGTAACAAATACTAATCTCTGAAAATTATGCCCGAATTTGGATTGGAAGGCATGGCGCTTATCCTGCTTATTGTTTGTATCGCTTCGGTTTGTATTTTTGAGTTCATTAACGGCTTTCATGATACCGCAAATGCAGTAGCAACGGTTATTTACACCGGCACCCTCAAACCGCAGTGGGCTGTTGTGTGGTCGGGAATATGGAACTTTCTGGGTGTTTATGTTGGTGGCATAGGGGTAGCCCTCGGCATTATGAAACTGCTGCCATTAACAGACATGATGCTGCAATCTTTTAACGAAAATGTGTGTATTATAACCGCCCTTATGCTGGCGGCCATCTTGTGGAACCTTGGCACCTGGTATTTTGGCATACCTTGCTCCAGTTCTCATACCATGATTGGTTCGCTGTTGGGTGTCGGAATGGTTTTTTACTTTCTTCATGGTGGTAGCGGTGTTAACTGGGACAAGGCAAAAGACATAGGTTTGTCTTTGCTCGTTTCGCCCCTCTTTGGCTTTACCGCAGCCATCGGGCTAATGTTTATATTGCGGCAGGTACTCAATAAAGGATACCGCTCACACATTTTTAACGAACCCGAACCCGGCCACCGTCCGCCACTTTGGATAAGGGCCATTTTGGTTACTACCTGCACCCTGGTGAGTTTCTTTCATGGCTCTAACGACGGACAAAAAGGCGTGGGGCTGATGATGATTGTACTGCTTACTTTTGTGCCCATGAAATATGCCCTTGCACCGCAGTTTACCCCCGATGACTGCATACAAACGCTGGCAAATATTGAAACTACCCTGGGAAAAAACGGCGCCGAGGTAGCGCCAATCATTGCAGAACTGAATGCAGACTTGCAGCACTATAAAGAAACAGCCGATGCAAAAACCAAATATACCTTGCGCCGCGATTTGCAGCGTTTTGTCAAAAAAATGGGAACACTCCACGCCGAAATTGACGCAAATACCCAAAAAGCCATTAACGTTGAACTGAAAAAGCTGAAGTCTTATACCGATTTTGCCCCAACCTGGGTAATTATGGTAATTGCTCTCTGTCTTGGTTTGGGTACTATGGTGGGCTGGAAGCGAATTGTTATTACCATTGGCGAAAAAATTGGTAAACGCCACATGACTTACGCCGAAGGTGCAACTGCCGAATTAATTGCAGCCAGCACCATTGGTTTAAGCACCGGACTGGGATTGCCGGTTAGTACTACGCACGTACTGTCTTCGGGGGTTGCCGGTAGCATGGTAGCTACTAAAGGGGTAAAAAACCTGCAATCAAATACCGTTTTCAACATAGCGCTTGCCTGGATTCTTACCTTGCCCGTAACTATTGTGCTGGCGGGCGGGTTTTACTGGATTTTTCAGAAATTATTTGTCTGAAATTCAGGGTATCAGTCCGGTAAACTACTTTTGTTCTTATATTGCAGTGTTTCTTTCACCAAAATGCTGTAATTTATGAAAAATGTTTCAAATGCTATTTATGCTCAGCTCATTTACATGGTGGGCATGGGACTTGGTTTGTTATTTTTTCCCAACCTGCTTCTTGGAGTTTTTGGCATTTCACCGGCAACCGAAGTATGGGTGCGGGTGGTAGGTGCTTTGGCGTTGGTATTAGCCTATTATTATTTTACCATGCTCAGGCAGCAAAACACAGTCTTTTTTTGGGCAACTGTGTGGGGGCGCTATGCATTTTGCTTAACACTTGCAGGGCTTGTGGCTTTGGGATTTGGCGAAAAACCTATCTACCTTTTTGCTGCATTTGAGTTATTACTGGCAGGTTGGGCACATTTTGCCCTTTCCCAAAGTAAAGCCGGGTAGCGCACAACTTTGCTGCAGTTTGCGGGTTAAGGATTAGTTACACTCACCTGTATTGAACCCGCTGCTCCGCCCAGCCAAACCACGCTCACTGAATTGGTGTTTTGACCCGAAACAATGTTGCCGCTGCCCGATGCAATACTCCAGTTATAGAGGTAGCCCGGCACATACTCAACCGAATAAATGTATTCTGTGGTATTGTTGTCGCAAACAACAGTTTCGCCGCTTATTTGCGGGGTGGGCGTGGTTTTAAAATCAAGACTTACCGCTGCCGAAACCGAACTACAGAGGGCATTGCCGGTTTTGCCCACTTTTACCGCATAATTACCCGTTTGGGTAGCATTGTAGGTGGCGCTGTTGGCACCTGTAATATCCGTTCCGTTTAACTGCCATTGGTAGGTGAAGCCGTTTCCGGTAAGTGCCTGCAGGGTATATACATCACCTACGCATAGATTATTGGGTAAATTGCTGTTGATAATGCGGGCAAGAGGAGCACAATTAACAGACCGTATCTTGTAAATATTACCCGATAAATGTCCTGCCACATACATTTCGCCATGGTAGTCGGTGCCCAAGGTGCTAAACTCATTATTTGTTGTATCTTTTATTTGTGTAAACGAAAATGGTGGGGCTGCCGCAGCATCGGCATTGGCTGCAAAAAAAATGCCCGAACAATAATCGGCAAAAAGATATTGTCCATACAAATCGGCAAATTGCACACCGCGGTAAACAAGCCCACCCGTAACCGAACAACCAAAACCCGAAGGAGGCATGCTGCTGGCATAAGAAAACACCGGAAATGTGTACACAGCACCTGTTGGACAAACTCCGCCATAGGAATTATTGGCTTCGTAACAGTTCCAGCCATAGTTTAGTCCGCCCGTGCCGGCAGGTTCAAAATCTATTTCCTCCCAGTTATATTGTCCAACATCACCAATCCACATATTGCCGTTTAGCGGGTCAAAGCTAAACCTCCAGGGGTTTCTCAGCCCAAGCGACCAAATTTCGGGTGCGTATTGAGTATTGCCAACAAATGGATTGGTGGCAGGAATGGAATAGTTGGAGCCGCTGTTTACATCAATACGCAACATTTTTCCCAGCAACGATAACTTGTTTTGTGCATAGCCCTGCGGGTCGCCCCCGTTTCCACCGTCGCCCATACCTATATATAAATACCCGTCGGGGCCAAACTCCAGGTTGCCGCCGTTGTGGTTGGGATATGGTTGTGCAATGGTTAGCAGCAGCAGTTCACTGCCAGGGTCGGCTATGTTGGGGTTGCCCGCATTCCGGGTAAAGCGGCATACATAGGTATTGCCGTTTGATTCTGCCGTATAGTTCACATAAAAATACCCGTTGGTTGCATAATTGGGGTGAAAGGCCAACCCCAGCAGCCCCTTTTCATTGCCCGATTGTGATACTGTGCCGCTTAAATCTAAAAAAGGCGTACTTTGTTTAATGCCCAGAGAATCACAAATATAGATAACGCCACGCTGCTGAACAATAAACAACCTCGAATCGCCGCAGTTTTCAATGGCAACAGGCTGGGCATAACCGCCCGAAAACGGTATAAGGTTTACCGATGGCTGGGCAAACAGGGGCTGTATAAAACAACAAGTTACAAAAAGTAAAATGAACCGGCAATTCATGGTAAAAGATGTTTGCTTTATTTTGAAATACAACTGCATGAATATATGCTTGCAGCATAATTGCACCAAAATAAAGAAAACAAAGAGATTTCTGAAATATTTCAGAGAAAAAGGAGAATTATTTTTACGCAACGGAAAATATCCCGAAAAGTCGGGGGCAAAGTTGCTAAAAACAGAAAAACATAGCAACGCAGGAGCTGCAGGCTACCCGTTCCGGTTGGCAACTGTATAGGCAAATACAGTGTTTTGAAACTGCTGTATTTGCACCGTAGCCTGTAATACCATATTGTTTTTAACCACCATGGCATCAATATAACCGGTTAAAGGTTCTTGTGCAGCAACAGTCAGTTGTACATTTTGAAGCACAATATGTTGGTTAAACTGCAGTTCCTTAAGGCCGTACCATTTATAAATGGCTTCTTTGGCACACCAGAATGCTGTAAGAGTGCGCAGGTCATCGGGGTGAATAAGGGCAAGTTCGGAAACAGACAAAAATTTCTCTTTAATTTTAAACAACTGTGGTCTGAGTTCTTCGGCATCTATACCCACATCAAGATGCGGATGCCAGATAACGGCAGCCATTTGTCTTGAATGACTGATGCCAACCTTGCCGCCGTCGGGTAAAAATGGTTTGCCTTCGGGGGTGTATTGCAGGGAAGGGGCTTCATGACCCGATACCTGTTCGAGCAAAATCCGGCTGCATAGCCATTCATTTTTGCGGCGTTCATGGGCATAGGGCGGCAAAAAGGGCAGCAGTTTTGCCGTAAGTGCATAATTTGGTGGCTCAACGGGGGCAATGCCAACTGTTGCGCCGGAATAGGGAAAAATAAGCGGATATATGCCGGTTATAATACTCAAAAGCCGCAGTTATTTGGGTTGTTTATGGTTTCCCGATTCAATTCGCAGCCGGTTTACCAATAAATGAGCCTGCCTTGTGGGTTCGGGAATGCGGTATCTGGTGCAGCACAGCAGCATAATGTTCAACGCATCGGGTAGGGTTATGAGGTGTCCGGCAGAGATATAAACCGGTTTTACCCCGGTTTTTGTGCGCAGGGCAGCGCCAATTTTTTCGCCGTTGTGCAATAAATAGGCAAAACTGCCTTTTTCGGCAGCAAGGTAGCCGTGTTGCCCTACCAATACCGATTTTCCACACCCCAAAGCGGGGCAATTGGTGGCAAGCCCAAAATGAGCGGCAATGCCCATGCGGCGCGGATGTGCATACCCGTGCCCATCAAGCACTACCACATCGGGTTTAAATTGCAACTGCTCCCAAACTTTGAGCAAGGCAGGCATTTCTCTGAATGAGAGCAATCCGGGAATATAGGGAAAATCTGCTTTTGCAACAGTGGTTGCCTGTTCCACAATTTGCAGGCCGGGAAAAGAAAGCACCACAATGCCGGCGTAAATTTCGGGCGAGAATTTGTTGAACGAAATGTCGGCACCGGCAATTAAACGAACCCTTTCGGGCGGAAACGGGGTAAATTGCAATTGTTCCCGCAATTGAAGTTGCAGTGCAATGGCATCTTTGGGGTTTTGCGGAAAAGGCGGTGAAGCGCCGGGCATAGTTATTGGTTTTTTTTGCGCTTCATTGACCAGGTAATGGTAAAACGAGCCACTTCTTCGCCGGCTTTGTTGGTGCCAATAGATAGCGCCTCTACAGATACCGGCTCGCCGGTGGACAAGGTTTTGGCAACAGCTTCAAAAAACATCGGGCCGTTTTGGCAGGTAAAAGTGGTAAGGTCGGTAGCTTTTTTGGTAAAATCGGACTTTAAACCAACCACCAAGAAAGAAACAGGGGCGCCGGCAGTTTCTAATGCCATTAAGCCCAATACTCCGGTTGACATTTCGGCGGCCATGCTTAGTGCGGCAAAATAGGTTGATTTAAACGGATTTTGGGTTAACCAACCATACGGAATGCTCACGCTGGCCATGTTGGGGCTGAGTTCTGCCATTTTTAGCCTGGCTACAAAGGCCAAAGGAAGCTTGTAAAGCAAAAAAAGTTTGAACAAGAAAGGGTTAAGCAGCCGGTTAATAAACCGTTTAACCTTAGGATGTGAAGCGGGTTCTGGCATCATAAACAGCAGAATTGGTTATTTGCCGGCAGACCGGCGGCAAGTTGAATTTATGTATTCTTTTACCGGGGCAAATACGTAAAAATGACCTGAACGGCCAAATTTTTTTCAAAAATCTTAAAAATTTATTTAGGCTATATTATTTGTATTTAATGTGATAGATTATGCGTTTAGCCTTTTGCAAGAAAAGCGATTAAATAGTGTAAAAATAAATCAACTGTATGCATTTCTAATTCATGAAACGCGGCGCAAGGGGGTTGCACATAGCAGGAGTAGCAACAAATTGAACTAATTTACTAACTTTGCCCCGCTAATCAAATTATTAGTGACATTTTAACAGTTCATTCTCAATTTATGGATACAATCAAGAAAGTTCTTGGCGTTATGCTATTGTATTGTTTTTCTTTTTTGCAAGCACACCCGGCATATCTGGGAAACCTCAACGCAATAGAAGAAAGCGTATTACAAATGACAAGTAACTTCGCCACTGCACCTGGAAATACAGACTACGAAAGCAAATTAGCTAAAATTTCCTCCTGCATTCCACTTGACTACAACCCCACTGTTCGCTCCTATATTGAGTTATACACAAACCGCACCCCCGCACTATCGGAAAAAATACTGAGCCTGAGCGATATTTACTTTCCTATTTTTGAAAAAACGCTTCGCAACAACGGTTTACCGATTGAATTTAAGTATTTACCCGTTACCGAGTCTGCTTTAGATGCCAATGCGGTATCGCGGGCGGGTGCAACGGGCTTGTGGCAATTAATGAGCAATACAGCAAAAGGATTGCGGCTTACGGTAAACAATTACGTTGATGAGCGCCGCGACCCCTATAAATCTACCGAGGCAGCAGTAAAATACCTGAAAAGCATGTACAATAAATATGATGATTGGCTGCTGGTAATTGCTGCTTACAATTGTGGACCCGGAAAAGTAGATGAGGCCATCAGGCGTTCGGGTGGTATTCGCAACTATTGGTTGTTGTACGATTACCTTCCCCGCGAAACCCGAAACTATGTGCCTGCCTTTATTGCCTGCGTTTATTGGATGCACTACTACCTCGACCACTCACTGCGGCTTGTTCCGCACCCTTATGCCAATTTGTTTGCCGGTTCCGATACCCTTATGGTAAAGGGTCCGCTGCACCTGAATACGGTAAGTAGTGTGCTGAATTTAGATGCCGCTAAACTGGCGTTTATGAATCCGGCTCTCAAGCAACGCATTTTGCCCGACAACAAAACGCAGTATTGCCTGCGCCTGCCTGTTACCGAATTATGGACATTCAGGCAAAGGCAAAACCTCATATATTCGGGTTCTGCCGGCCTTATTAACTCGGCAGGTATTGCCGAAAAGGAATACACCGATGTATGGTATAAGGTAAAAACCGGCGACAACCTGAGCACCATAGCCGCAAAGTATAAATGTACCGTTTCCCAACTCAAAAAATGGAATAAACTCAAAAGCAGTACCCTTAAACAAGGGCAAAAGCTAAAGGTGGGGGTAAAAACGGTAAGTAAAAAAATTGCCGTTGCGCCGCCGCCGGTGGTTAATGAAGGGGCAAATACGCCCGAGGCTCAGCCTGCAGACGAAACAGCAGTTGCCGCAGTTGAAACAGGTACTTCGGGTAATAATGCCAATGTAGTACCGGCACAGCAATCAGCCCTTGATGCAGACCAGCCTGTTAAAACTGTGGCGAAGGATAAACTGTACAAGGTTAAAAAAGGCGATGCGCTGCTTACCATAGCCAAACAGAACAATTGCACCGTTGACGAACTGCGTAAATGGAACAACCTGAAAGGAAACCAAATTACCGCCGGCCAGCAACTGAAAGTAGGTGTAACCGAAACGGTTGTACAAGCAACGGCAGGTGCAACCCCACTCAACCAAAATGAGCCTGTTGCCGAAGATAATTTTGCAATTGACAACAACATCATTATTACCGACGACGGAGAAATTATTTTCAAAGACCAGATTCAACCTACCATTGCCGAGGTTTATGAACCGGTAAACGGTAAAATTGAAGACAGCAATTTTAAAATTTCCGACAATATTATTATTACCGCCAACGGCGACATTATTTTTAACAATACACAGGAAATTGCCGCCTTTACTACCGAACAAGAGGACGAAGCAGTTTCTGTAAACGGAACTGCTACACCGGAAATTGCGGGTTCAACTTCTTCCGATGCCGCCACCTTTACCACAGACGACAACATCATCATTACCCCCGAAGGCGATATTCTGTTTAAAGACCAGTTGCCGGCAGGATATAGCTACAGCAGCACACAAACCACCTACACAACAACAACGGCAGCCGAAACCAAAGCAACACCGGCAGCAGCCGATGCCGCCACCTTTACCACAGACGACAACATCATCATTACCCCCGAAGGCGATATTCTGTTTAAAGACCAGTTGCCGGCAGGTTATAGCTACAGCAGCACACAAACCACCTACACAACAACAACGGCAGCCGAAACCAAAGCAACACCGGCAGCAGCCAATGCCACCACCTTTACCACAGACGACAACATCATCATTACCCCCGAAGGCGATATTCTGTTTAAAGACCAGTTGCCGGCAGGTTATAGCTACAGCAGCACACAAACCACCTACACGGTTGGCGATGCAACAGATAAACCTGACGAAACAGCGGTAATTATTAATGAAGACGGGGAAATTATTTTCACCGATGCCAAATCTGCCGAATTTGCCAATGCCTCCGCTAAGGAACGGGCTACTGCTTCGCGAACCACTGCCCCAAACGCCGAAGCAAAACAAACAAAGTATGTTGTAAAAAAAGGCGACACACTTTGGTCAATTGTACAAAAAAGCAAAGGAGTTACCATTGAGCAGGTAGTGGAAGCCAACAAACTCACCTATAAATCGGTTTTGCGCGAGGGAATGGAACTGCTTATTCCGGCAGCCAAATAAATTCCTGCCCCTGACCGTTAATTGTGCCTGAAAAAACGGTCATAAAGCAATATCTTGATTAATTAAAAGCAGCTACACAAAAAAAGCCTTTGGAACTGTTTTGTATTCCGAAGGCTTTTTTCATTTTAGAGGCTAAACAGAAAGCAAATATGGTACAGTTAATGGGATGCATATTGGCAGCTAAACTGGGGTACAGCGCGCTTTTTTTTGCATCATTTCTGGCGGCTACAATTGTGCCGTTTAGTTCAGAGGCAATATTGGCAGGCATGTTGCTGGGTAATTTTGAGGTAGTTACCTGTATTGTGCTGGCAACTGCCGGCAACTGGCTGGGCGGCATGACCGGGTATTGGCTGGGTTATATGGGTAAATGGGAGTGGCTGGAAAAGTATTTTAACATACCCAAAGAAAGGCTGAATAACTGGCATAAGCGTTTGAACCGCTATGGCGTAGTGCTGGCTTTTTTCTGCTGGTTGCCTTCTGTTGGCGATTTTATTGCCGTAGGGCTTGGTTTTATACGCAGCAATATGGCAATGGTAGCGCTGCTTATGCTTGTTGGAAAACTCATCCGGTACATGGTGGTTGCCTGGTTAATTTTAGAAGGGAAGCTGTTGTTTTAAAAACCCTTTGTAATTTTACCCCGCCAAGTGCTACTTATAAATGCCGTATAACTTTTAAAAGTACCAACTTTTGATATGAAAATTGACCCCGAAACAATTGACAAATTAGAGGTGTTGGCAAAACTGAAGTTTTCTGACGCTGAGCGGGCAGGAATTATGTCGGATTTAGAAAACGTTACTGCTTTTTTTGATAAAATCGCTGCTCTTGATACCGGCAATGTTGAACCGCTTGTTTATATGAACAGCGAACCCAATAAGTTGCGTCCCGATGAAGCCCGCATACTTACCAACCAAACCGAAGCGCTTCAAAATGCCCCCCGGTCAGACGAAGAGTTTTTTATAGTGCCCAAAGTAATTAAAGGCAAATAATTTGCACCGCACCAAATGGACAAAGTAATAGACATTCAGCATATAACCAAGTACTATGAAATGGGTGATGTACTCATTAAGGCGCTTAACGGGGTAACTGTTGATATTGGAAGGAATGAATTTGTAGCGCTCATGGGGCCATCGGGGTCTGGAAAATCAACCCTCATGAATATTCTGGGTTGCCTCGATACTCCTACATCGGGCATTTACATGCTTAATGGCAATTTGGTTTCCGATATGAGTGATAACGAACTTGCCGAAGTACGCAATAAAGAAATTGGTTTTGTATTTCAGACCTTTAACCTGCTGCCGCGGCTAAGTGCGTGGGAAAACGTAGCCATGCCGCTGGTATATACCGGCGAAGGCAGGAAAAAGCGTTATGAAAGGGCTTTTGAAATGCTGGAGTCTGTTGGGTTGGCAGACCGCGGCGACCACAAACCCAATGAGCTTTCGGGTGGACAAAGGCAGAGGGTAGCCATTGCCAGGGCGTTGGTTAACCATCCGTCAATAATATTGGCTGATGAACCTACCGGAAACCTCGATACCAAAACATCGGAAGAGATTTTGAAAATTTTTCACACCATTCACGAAAAAGGCAACACGGTAATTATGGTTACGCACGAGGAAGATGTTGCCCGACATGCCCTGCGCGTAATAAGAATGCGTGATGGTGTAATAGAATCTGACGGCAGGTAATTATTGGTTGTTTTGCTATTAGACTTGCTGCGAGTGGATAATGCGTTTTTTATGTGTTAGCTATTGTAAAATTC
>MTCR01000106.1 GCA_002212725.1 Sphingobacteriales bacterium TSM_CSM
CGAAATTTTGGTATAAGCCCGATGTAATGATGACCCATAGGTGCAGGGCACCGAATATCTTGGTAGCCCGATTACCCCTCATAACTATAGCCCTAATAGGTGCAGCGCACCGAACATCTTGGTAGTAGTTCTACAATTATCACCCATTGGGTAAAGCATTTAGAGCGGAAACAGCACGTCTTTAAAAATGTGGTAGTTGTGGGTAACGCCGTTGTCTAAATCGATGGTTATTTGTTGGTTGGCAAGGTTTTTAAGGGTTTCGTCGTATTGGCGGCACTCGTGCAGGTCGTTTTCAAATTTTTGGAGGAGTTTAAGGTCGTCTTTGTTTAGGGAGCGCTCATTGGCTTTTAGGCGGTCTATTTCTTGCCTAAGATAGGTTTGGTGGGGGTGTAGGTATTTGTTTCTTAGGCGTTGTAGGGTGTGGGGGTCTAAGCGGTGCATA
Organism: Sphingobacteriales bacterium TSM_CSM; assembly: GCA_002212725.1. Lineage (GTDB taxonomy): Bacteria > Bacteroidota > Bacteroidia > Chitinophagales > UBA2359 > UBA2359. The sequence continues at coordinate 443 of MTCR01000106.1, forward strand.
TATACCAATGCCTTAAAAGCGGGGTTTCCCTTAGGGGCGGAGGCAAAGAGCCAGTAAATGGGCTTTTTTTTGTATTGCTGCACGTGGTTTTTGTAAAAATGGCGTGGCTGGCAAAGGTAGTTTTCTAACGACATGCTTAGGCAGGCTTCTAAAAAATTGAGGTTTTGGGTAAGGGCTTGCTCTCCCCATACCCAAAGCAGCCACTGGCGCACTTGGCGCACTACATCATCGGGAAAAGGGCAGTAAGCGCCCATAAGGGGCAAAATGGCATCGGGGTCTATGGTAAAATAGTGGGTGGTTTGGGCATTGCCGGCGGCACTGAGCGGCACGGGTACGGGGTAATCTTGCAGCTCAGCGGCGGTGGGGTGGGGGTGGGCTATGTGCAAACCGGCGTGCCCCAGCCTATACCTGCCCAGCAGGCAGCCTATGGCATAACTGAGGAGTTGGTGTGCTACTGTGCCGGTATCTATGGGCAACTGCACCGCGCCGCTGCCGCCCATGCGCCACTGCTCTAACAGGGTTTGCTCTGTGGCGGCTAACTGCTGCCTGTTTATTTCTTCTTGTAGTATGGTTATATCTTTTAGGGCTACCTGCGGGCTTAGCTCTTGCTCTAAACCGTATATGCCTATAAACAGGCGGTTTAGCTCTTCTTCATGGGCATGTAGGGTAAAAAATGCCTGCGCTGCCTGCTGCTGCCACTGCTCATAAGCCTGCCCAAGCGTGGGCGCTCCCTGCGCTACTAAGGGGTTTTGGGTAAAATGCCAAGAGGTTTCGCGCATATCCCAATCAGAGCGGGAGAGGGTGATGTTTTGTTGGGTTAGTTCCTCAATCTTTGTTTTGGTATCATTATCGGTCTTTTTAAATGGCAGTTTTGATACCGGACCGGCATCTACATTTAGGGTAGGCGATAAAAATTGAAGAAATAAACTGGCAACGTTTGAATTTAAATAAGCCAAAACAAATAATTCATCGGTATAATCATTACTGTAAAATGCCGGACCAGCGTTCAAAATAATGTAGCCGATTGGAAATTGCCTAAAACCCGTTTCTCCCGATGTTATGTATGACCAACTTAGCCCACGTTTAAAATAATAGGGAATATTTTTTATTGTCCTTGAATAACTTTTGTAAAGATTTGCTGCATATTGCTTTACCTCTTCGCCATCATTTCCCCAATTTATTAAATCATAGTTATTTCCATGCCATTTTCTAAAACTCCCGCCTCTTTGTACCGGAAACCATTTTTTTTGACTTTGCAAGGCTTCGTTATGATTATTAGCTTGCAGACAAACATTTGTTAGGTCTATTTCACTCCACAAACGCAAAAACCTATTATTATCACTTGTTGATAATCCAGTCCTGCAATCTCCCATGAAACTCAAACTACTTAACTCAAAACACTCCACCACCCTATCACTGACCCAATAAGCGATAGGGGAGCCGGGGATTTTAGCAAAATTAGCTTGAGGTACATCGGGAAAAAAAAGCTGCTGCCCTGTTTCATTGCCACTTTCGGGAATTTCATTTATTCCCTCTTCGTCTCTATACAAGTCAAAGTCATACTTATAGTTAGGATTGCCATTGGCATATCGGAATAGTTTTTCAATATCGGCATAATAAAGGTGCTGGAAGTTTCGCTTGTGCAATCTGAAATAATTGCCTTTGGCATCGGGATTAAAAGATTTTGAAATGGTGAAAGCTACTGAGCCAAAATCTATTCCAAAAATCCCTCTTCCCATGTGCAAAAGAGAGTCAATGGTGTATTGTTTAAGAAAGTACACGCGCAAGTTTTCAAAAGAAGATAAAAACAACCAAGAAGGTAGATTTATTATGGCAAATTTGCCACCATTACAGGTAAGCCGTTCTGCTACTTCCATAAAAATAGTCATCAAATCGGCTTTGGCATTGGGGTAGTGCAGTTGGGTATATTGTTTAAGGGTGTCGTTCATGTTACTTGCGCCCATATAGGGGGGGTTAGCCACTACTGCGGGGTATTGTTGAGATAGTGCAAGGAGGATTGTGAGGCGGTTTTGCAAAATTAGGAGCGCCTCTGTTTCCATAAAAGAGAGTTGGTTTTGGGTAAGTTGGTGTTGCATTTGGCAGAGGCGGCGGTGTATAAAGGCGTGTGCGGGGGGGGTAAGGTTTATAATGAGTGCGCTGCCGGCATGTATGGCGTAGGTATGCAGGGTTTGGAGGGCATGGTTTAGCTGTGTATAAAAAGGCTGGCCGTCTGTTTGCAAAAAGGTGTGCAGTATTTGGGGGTCTATAAGGTAGGGTTGTGGCAGGGCAAAAACGCCGGCTATGGGTGGCAGTTGTGTTGGGTAAGGGGGCAAGTGTTGGGGGTTTTGGGTAGCGGCGGCGGGGTTTTTAAGCACATCGGGGTAGTATTGTGCGGCTTTTAGCAGCAGGGCAAGGCGTGCAAGCTGTGTGGCGCGCTCATCTATATCAATGCCGGTAAGGTTGTACTGCAAAATAAGCTGTGCCGCCTGTTTTTTGGTATAACCCTCTTGGGTGTAAATGAGCATGAGCAGCTCAAAAGCCACCACCAAAATATGCCCTGAGCCGCAGGCGGGGTCTAAAAGGGTAAGCTGCTGTGGCTGAGTAAGCTGCAAGGCAGGTGCGGGCGGCGGGGTGGGGTTTGGCTCAAACAGGGTGGGCGCGGTAGTGGGGTGTTGGGTAGTGGGGTTTTGGGCGGGGTGAGTTGGGTTGGGGTCATCTACAAGGTAGGGCAGGTGCTGGCGCAGTTGTGCGTGAGGGTTGTGTTGGAGCCAAAGTTTACCCAGTGTATTTTGCACCATATACTCCACAATCCAGCGAGGGGTAAAAATTTGAGTAGCGGCGGGTATATCTTCGGGTCGGGCTTTTTTACCCTGTTTAAATCCGGCAAACACCTCGTCTTTTCGGTCGGCAATATAAAATTGGTACAACCAGCCAATGAGTTCTACCTGTTGGTAATCGGCGGGGCTAATGGCATCGGGTTGGTTTAGGTGTTGCAAGATGCCGTTTTTGGCAAGGAGGTTTTTGGGCAGTAGCATGTGGGTATAAGCGGGCAGGTTGCCAAACACGTGTTTTAGGAGTGGTTGGTTTTGGCAAAAATGGTTTAGTAGCAGTGCAAGGGCTTCGTCATTTTGGTTATCTGTAAGCAGTTGGAGGAGGAGGTTTTGGTTGGCGGGGTTGGGCAGTTGGTAGAGCCCACGGCGGGCGTTTTGGAGAATGGCGGGGGTGGTGGTATGGGGTTCAAACTGCAAAACGGGGGCTATGTAGTGGTTTTTTTCGAGGATTAAGATGCTCATGAGGAGGTTAAACCATAGGTAAGCGCCCTGCTCTGCGGTATCGGTAAAAGATTGTGGGTTGTGAATGTTTTTGTTAAGTTCTTGCCACTGCGGTGGCAGGAGGGGGTTGGTAAAAACCTGTTCTCTAAAAATATAACCGCCGTCTATGGGCTTGGGTTGGTGGGTGGTATTGCCGTTTGGGGTAAACCCCCAGTAGCTTAGTTGCTGTTGAACGCCGGTAATGAAGAGGGTTCGGGCAGTGCGGGCAAAAGATTTGAGGGCGGAGGTGTTCATGGGGTTATGAATTATGAATTATAAGTTATGAGTGGGCAAAGAAGGAAGTAGAGGCACACGGCGGTGCGTTTTTTGGGTGATGAGTAAATTCCCCTCCTTTGGAGCAGGGGTGGTTTAAGAGATGAGAAAGGCATTTTCCCTGAAAAATTGTAAATTATTAAGAAGCAGTGTTAATATGCAAATGAGTTATTTTAAGGGAAATTTTTTATTCAGTGAAATAAGGCAGGCTTTTACAGCCTTATAGTAATCAAGGTACTCACTTTCACTTACTCCCCAAGCTACCAAATTATCACCGCCCGGATGCGAAACAGGGTTTTTATTGCGCCGGTCAAATAAGTTTCTTATTTTTCCTACATTCTGAGGAGGCAACTTGGCATTAGTCAGAAATGAAACAACACAGTTGGCATCATATCTATTGCCTTTTGCCGATGCTTCGGGGTCGAGTAACCGACAAATTGCATGGAGTTCATTGAGGAGGTGGTTAAGTGCAATAGAGTAATCTTTTAAGAGTTGATGGTAAACTCTAAGTCTAATTTGCTCATAAACGTTGGGGTCTTTACTGAAATGTAAAATCCAAGAGTGTGGCAGATCAAAGTAATCCAATTGGCGAATAGCAACAGGATTGAGAAATTCAGATACAATAGGTTTTAAGATGGGATTAGTAGCTACTTTTTTAAGCAGGTCTTCATTTTGAAAATTATTTTGCGCTAAATAGTTAATTATAATGTCTGCTTCAAAAGAGGTAATGCGTTGTTTTTCAGACCAAAAGTTCTGGAATTGCTCCTTCGCATTTTTAGTGAGAGAAATTAAAATGGTAAAAACCTTTGGGAAAATACGCACTAAATCCCAATCAAAGTTTTCAAAAATTTCTTCCAACTTTTCAGGTATACCGGGCTTACTCATCAGGTTAAATACATTGCGGTCGTACACGTATTGCAAAACTTCTTTGGTTTCAGGGTTATCTGCTTGCTCTTGTACCCTAACTAAGGTTGTATCTTTTAATTTTGGCAACAATTTCATTAAATTCATAAACATTTCGGGTGCTTTAATATCTTTTTTAGCCTTGATACTATCATCTTGACTTACAGCCAAAGCACTTAAATCGGGTAAATAATTGATTGTTGATGTTTTTTCTTGTTTTTTGTCCTTTTTTTTGTTCTTCTTCTTCTTTTTCTCTTTCTTTGTTGGCTGTTCTATAAATATTTCATCTCCATCGTAAAAACTAAAGAATCCCTTTTTGATTTCTTCAATTTCCTCGTCTTCTTCATCTTCCAATAAATAAACAGCTAATTTTTTATTAAAACGGAGGTTAAACTTGGTGTAATAATCTTCGGCTATAGCATTAATGAGGTCATAAGTAATGTTGCTTTTTATTTGCTTAGATGTTCCTTCTTCAAAATCCAATATGATGTAGGTATCATCAATGTATCTGGATATTCTGAAATACTTGATTTTTCCCTGTTCATAGATTTTATAGATGCTATCATAAATAGTATAGTCCCCAAAAACTAAATACAAGTAACCAATGTAGCTTGAAACTATGTTGGAATAAGATTGAGGTATTCCTATTTCGCCCTCACCCAAATATTTAAAGTAGAAGCTAATCATGTCTATTGTATGCTGGTCGAAATTCATTTTTTTATTCTTTTCAGGAATATTGTTTTCAAGTATGCCGTTTAACAAGATGCCAATATCAATATTCTCAAAATAGTTTTGAATATCCAGCTTAATGATTACTTTATTGGAAGAATCTGAGTGCAACTTTTCAAGTTCGTCCAATACAATACCTTTAAACTCGTCATAATGGTTCTTGTAATAAAGATTTTTAGGGTTTAGTACCAGTTTGTTTTTATCAAAATAGAGCTTTCCGCCATAAAAAGAGTTGATATTGTGATACGTACTCTCATTATATTCTATGAGTTTCTGGCAAAGTTTTACCAGATACAATCCTATTGCATAATACAATACTTGCATTGGGAGGCTAAAAAAAGCATATTTTCTCAGACCAACTCCAGTTTTGGGAATGGTATAATTATAGGCAAAAAATTCTTTCTCCAGCCCGTAAAAAAGGTTGTTGGCTATTTTGGCATTATAATACTCTTTTGATTTTAGCAGTTCAAGTTCTGAAGCTAGTTTTTCGTAATAAAAGAAAGACAGATTATTATAGTACTTATTGTGCTGCTTTCTTTCTATTTGTGCTTCAAGCAATTTTATTGCCTCACACCAAATATTATAATCGAGAAAATGCTCAAATCGGATGTTGCTTTTTTCCATGTTGGTTAAATTACCGGATAAGAATAATTTTGTTTTGGTTAAGTTCCTGCAAGAGTTTTTGTTTAAGCAGGAGCAGGTATTGGTTTAGTTGTTCTTCGGTTTCAATTTGGGCATTGCGCAGGGGGGGGGGGTAGAAACCTATAAGGTTTTTAAAAACCTTATAGGTTTAGATACCGGTTTGGATAGCGGTTTTACCTGATAAGAATAATTTTATTTTGGTGAAGCTCTTGCAAGAGTTTTTGTTTAAGCAGGAGCAGGTATTGGTGAAGTTGTTCTTCGGTTTCAATTTGGGCATTGCGCAGGTCGGGGTGGTCATGCACTACAAAGGTAACAGCTTGTTTGGGGGTATATCCGTTTTGTTTATCTAACTGTGCGCGGGCATCGAGCAGTTTTTTGTGCCATTCAGTTGAAAAGGCAGGCAGGTTAGCCAAGTGCAGTTGCAGTTGGGTAAGGTCTTTGTTTTGAGTTAGGCTGTTAAGTAAGTGTTCTTTGCTGGGTAAAATGTGGGCATCGGCAATTTGGAGTTCGGTTTGTTTTAGGTGCAGTTCGTCAAGAGCCTGTTGGTATTGTTGCTGCACTTTGTTTTGGAGTTCCTGCACTTTATGGTTAATGGCGGCGCTGAGTTGGTTATAGTAGCGCATTATATTAGGAAACTCCACCTGCGGCTGCGTTTGTGTGTCAAAAAATTGTTGCAGCAGTTGGGCTATACGCTGCTCTTGGGGGTTTAGTGCGGTAAAGTTATGGGTGTTGCTTTTGGTAAATTGGTGAATAAGTTGATACTTATCCATTTGCAGTTCCATAAATTCCACCAAATCGGCATAGTTATCTCTAAGGTTAGCCAGTTCATTGGCGTTATCGCTTACAAAATTGAGGAGGCGGTTATAGTCTCTTTCGGTAAAAAGGGTGTCTAAAGCCTCGGCGTAGCGGTTAATGGCGGGGTAAAAAGGCATTCCGCCGGTTTTTTCTTTCCATTGGAGGGCATCTTTTCTTTTGTCGTCCAATTTGTTTTTGAGGGTAGTTATGATGTTTTTTATATCGTGGTCATACAGCAGCAGGGGTTGGTTAAAAATGTGGGCAATGCCGTCTATAAAAGATTTTATTTGTTGAGGTGTAAACCCTTTGGTAGGGTGAACAGAAATTCCCTCTCTTTCCCGGCTATTAAGGGCTTTATCTACAAACTGTTGCAGGTCTGCTTCCTGACTGCGCCATTTAAAACTGCGGCGTTCTTTTTTAGCCAAGTTCAGCAGCATGTGTAAGGTGCAAGTATCTTTCCATCCAAAGGGGTGTTTTTCAAAATATTTTACCACATCAGCCACGGTGTAGCCATCGCCCATGCGTTGCAGGTAGTTTTCTACCTCATCTTCGGCAGGGGTAAGGTCTTTTTCAAAAGTAGTTTGGCCGCTTTTGGCATGATTGGTCAACTCGGCATTGGTAGTAGCATAACCATTGGCAAGGCTGTTTTTGCTGTAAAGTTCTTCCAGGTGGCGCAAAATAACCTCTTCCATGCGGCTTTTAGCGTTTTGTGCTCGCAGTTCATTGGGGGCAATAACGCGGTGGTTAGAAACAAACGCCGTTTTAAGTATATACTCCTCGGTACGCTTAATAAGGCCGGCAAGTAAAGATTCATTTTTTTTGCTAAAGGTGGCAATGGTTTCGGCGCGCTTACCAGATGCGTTGCGGTTGTCTGTCAAAAACAAATTGGTTTTAACGTACAGCAAGAAATCTCTTTTAAAGTTCTCATCGGAGTTAAACCACTCAAAAATAGTCACATTAAGCGTTCTTATGTCGGTGTTGTGCACCAGTTGAGCCAGTGGGTTATTATCAAACGCCATAAAACAGATTTCAAAATCGCCGTTGGCCGAAATAACTTTGTCGTCAATTTTAACGATGGGTTTAAAACTGCTGTTGCCCAAAGTATATTTATTCGATAGCCCAATGGCTTTACTGAGTACATCGTCATACAGTTTTTCCAAACGGGTAGTAGCATCGGCCACTTTGTTGGCAATAATTTTGGCTACTTCTATTTCATCTTCTTTATAAAAGCGGTACACATTATTTTGTTCCTGAATAATGTTTTGTTCAAGCAGATGGTTAAGAGCTTGCAGCACACGTGTGTGCAGTTGAATTTTGTTTTCATCAACCTTAGAGATGAGGAGCAGGGCAATATTTTCGGCAGTAGCCGGAAAATTAATTTTTACACTGTCCGATATATTGGAAACCATAAACAGCACATCAACCACACGTTTGGTAAAAGGGTCACTTTTAACCCTTTCTATATTGTAAGCCCGTTGGAGCATGTTGCTGGCATAATGGGTAAGGTTACGGGTAAACTGGTCGTTAAAAAACAGGTCAAACGGCACAAAATAACCCAGTTCTTCCTCTTTGGCACGTTTGGCGGTAGCGTGGGTAATACCCAAAATAGAGCGCTCCGTATCTTTAACTCCTTCGCCCACATACCCTGTTTGGCTAAAAGCGGCAAAAACATCGGTAATAAGCCTAAACTGGTAAGGAATAAAAGGGTAAGTTTGAAGAAAATCTTCGTAATCCTTATAGTTTTGGTAAAGGTCGTGCAGCAGTACAAACTGGTTTTCAATGCCGCCCTTATTCTTCTGAAAAAAATCTTTGAGCAGGTCAAGTTGGTCGTTTTTTTTATCCAGCAGTCGTTGTTTGGTAATATAAGCGGCATCTTGGCTTTGGAGCGAGAGCATAGCGCCAAAACGAGCCAAAATTTTACCAAACCCCTCCGTTTTGTTATCGGCTTGGTTTACCAGGTTTGTAAGGTCTTGCTGTGCAGTACAAACCAACCACACCTTATTTTGGCATTGTGCGCCTATTTCTTCCACTATGGTTTGCAAATTGAGCAGCAAACTGGAGTTAGAGCCTATATACTGGCTCATTTCGTCCAATAAAAAAACGAGTCTGTAATGTTGGGGTTTATCGGCTAAAAAGTCCAGAAATTCTTTAATAAGGTCTTCAATTCTCAAATCGGGCGGATTTTTAAGGGCGGCAATAAGGCTGGTTTCATCTATATTGGGGTCAAATTCTTTAGCCGTTTGCACCACTTCGCGCAGGTACATTTGCATAAACCTGTGTTGATTGCCCAGCCATTTTTCTTTCAGTTTTTCCTCAATGCGCTGCTGAAACCGGGTAAACAAACCCGCTTTTTGGAGGGGTTTTTCAACAAGGGTAGCAAGCGCAATATGGCTATCATTAAACCCTCTGAAACGGTTAAACTCGTTAAACAGCACGCGGGTAATGACCTCGCGGCGGTTTTTATCGCCCGATTTTTGGTCAATGTTAAAAATAATTTCCTGCACCTGTATAGCCTCTAATTTCCTTTTTATCTGCACCACGTGGTTAAGCGTAACCTCGGGCAGCAAATCTTTTTGGTTTTTCACCGCCTCTTCAAACCGCATCAAAGCCTTAACGCTAAAATGGGAGTTGAGGCAGTAAAACAAGTACTTAATAAAGTGCGATTTGCCGGAGCCATAGTAGCCGCTAATCCAAATGCCGGTACGTCCGCTCTTATCGTTACAAAGTGCATCAAGAAACTTGTACAGGTTTTTAATAATGTCGGCAGTAAAAATATACTCGTTAATTTCCTGCTCCACATAATAGGGCGCCATTTCGCTCACTATAACGGCAGGATTAATATTGCGGGTAATTTCGCGTTCAAACAGGTCTTTAATTTTTATCATAATTAACAGGCATTAAAATAGGAACAAGGTTAAGTTGAAAAGGGAATCAGGTCATTGAGCAAATTAGCCCGATAGATATTTTCATGGTTGAGGTGTCCAAAAAGACAATAATTACTAAGGCTGTAAGCGCCCGGGTAAAATAGAATAATTTTAAAGCGTTTAATAAGGTGTTCGGTATTTTTAAGAAAACTGCTGGCACGCAGGTAAGGATACACATTGCCCACCCCGCAAACAAGCAGGTACACCCGCTTATTGTTATTATAAGTGCCAAAGTGGTTGTCAATGATTTGTTCTATATATTTGTAAAACTGTATGCTGTTGGCTTCGTCTGCAATCCACCCAAGCGCTTCGTCGGGGTCTTCCTTCTCGCGCTTTACAAGTAAATCAAAAAGCGACTGCCCGCCAAAAGCAGTATCTTTTAAATACTGCGTCAGCAATTCAAACAAATCTAATTTAAGGCAATCAAGGTAATGGTTAGGGCGTTTCAGGCGCAAAAGCATTTTATCTAGCTCCTCCCTAAACAGGTACTCCTGTTCGGGCGGGTAACAATAAATATAAGCCGGAAAAAATAACTGCCCTGTTTCGGGACTTTGAAAACCCTTATCCTCCAAAAAATTGGCAAGTACATCTAAATTAAGCATAATGAGTTATTTGTTGTCGTTTATTGGCATGTAAAAAAAAGGCTTCCAGCAGCCATGCCTCACCTAATTGGCAAAAAAAAGTCCAAAACTTATCGGGCAACATTGGTTCATGTAATTTGCCGTCTTTAACCAAGCCGGCCTCTTTGAGCATAACAAAAATAACACTGGCTATTTTTTCGTGCGTTTTAAGAGTCCATTTGTCAATTTCGGGATGTTTATTGCTCTGCCGGAGCAAAAAAGTAGCTACATCAGTTTTATCCCAAAACAGGTTAAAAGATGTCCATTTTTTGAGCAATACCTCCAAATGAAAATCTAAAATTAATTGGTAAGTTTTAAGCGCAGCATAGTATAAAATAAGTACCTGTTCCTCTTTAGGTGCATCTATAAAATACTCCCAAATCTGTATGGGAACAGCCTTAAATCTTTTGGTTATTTCTTTGACTATACTTTGCCTTGATTTTCGGGCATTTAACTGAAGTCTTTGGCCTGTTTCAATTTCCTGTTTCAGCGCTTGCATATCATTTTTCAACAATAGGGGTAGAATAGCCAAAGTTTCATGCCAGACCAGGGCACCTGAGGTAAATGAAGCAGTATATCTTAACATTTTTGCAAAAATTTATAGTCTAAATTTGTCTTGCCAATATAGTGAATAGTCCGGTCAAATTGATATGCTCGGTTGGGGTAAATGATATGTGATACAAAGGTAAGTTATTTGGATTGATTTTGGGTTGTCAGAGCAATTATCCTTTTAGGTCGAACCGGGTTTAGAAACAAAAAAAATACCCCGCCTTTATCGGCTTTTTGCCGGGGCGGGGTATTTTTTTGCCTGATAAAAGCGCATTATTTACTCCAGCAATTTTTTCATTTCGGCGAGGGTAAAAAATGGTATGTCGGTAGCGGTGGCGTTGGCTACCCAATCGGGCAGGGAGCCGCCGGGGTCAGACTCGAGTTGGTAAAGTACCTCCACCATGCCGTTGGGTTTGGGGGTAGCCTGCCATAAACCGCTAAACCGCGGCACACGCACCTTACCCGGTTTTTCGGGTATAAAATCTTTTACCCCGGTTAGTTTAAGGGTAATTGTTCCGTCGGGTTTTTTTTCGGCATTTACTTTCGATATTAAATCGCGGTCGGTTACCGGCCAGGGGGCATCGGTAACGGTGTAAACATAGTATTCGGCTTCCGAAACCCTTTTGAGCAATTTACTCTCCGAGCATTTGTACATCCATTTGGTATAACCGTCGAAATTGCGCAGCAGCCCCAGCACATCATCTACCGAGGCTTTTATTTGCATTACGCCTTTTGAGTCTTTAACACTGCTTATGGCAGATTGGCGGGTATATACTTTTATGCCGCCTTTTTCTTTGGCAAGGCTCCAGGTATCGGGTGCTGCTGCAAAGCCGGCAAGGGCTGTGGCAGCAACAAGCAACATTACAATGATTTTGTGTTTTGTGGGCATGTTTTTATTGTTTTTTACTTTATTGATTTTGTTAACTGCTACTTGCAAGGTTGTTGTTACTGCTACTGCTGCTTTTTTTGTATAAATATGGTAGAGAGCAAAAATAATGCCACTGCCACATCTGCCAAATTCCATAATTCTCTGCCAAGGGCTACCTTAAAAAATGGTTGAAAAAGCGCGGCAAGCAGTATATAGGTGAAAAACAACACTTGGTTGTATTGGGCTTTTTGCAGCATTGCCAGCCAAATGAAAGCGGCTGTAGCGGCAAACCGTACCAGTTGGTAATAACCATAGGGCATATTGGCTAAACACAGCAGCAACAATACAGCCAAGCCAATTTTTACCACATTTTCCATAACATGTTATTGATTGCAAAGCAATTGTGCCATGTATGCACTATGGCATAGGTATAACCGTTACAAATGTTTTTTTATTGCAACAACGCGGGCAAATTAAGCAGGTTGTCTATTACAAAATGCGGATTTGCCTGCAGTAGTTGTTCATGGGTATGTGCGCCGGTGGTAATGCCTATGTTTAACCCGCAACCGGCATTAATACCTTCTTCAATGTCAACAGTAGAATCGCCTATTTTGGCAATACAGGCGGCGCTTTCAATGCCAAACTGGGCTTTTGCCAAGTTAATCATATCGGGCATGGGGCGGCCGTTTGTTACCTGTGAGGCGGTAATAAGGGCATCATATTGTATGCCTTCTTTCCAGCCCAGTTTTTGCAGCAGCAGTTGTGCTACGGGCTGGCTGTAGCCGGTATTCAGCACTACCAGTATTTGATGTTTTTTTAACCAGGCAAACACCTGCTCGGCGCCCCGGTGGGGTGTTACCTGCAGGGTTTGGTAGGCATTGTTGAGCAGGGTTTTAAACTGTTCAAATATGGCGGTAATAACTGCCGGCGCCGCATCGGGATAAAATTTAGCCATAATATCTTGTATTGCCTGCAATTTTTCCTTTCCTGCTCCTTCGGTTAACACCTGTTGGTAACTTACGGTGTAGCCTGCGTTTTGTATGGCTTTATGCAGGGTTTTATACACTACGTTATGTTCGTTTACCGTAGTGCCGGCCATGTCGAAAACTACCATTTTTATCATGCTCCAAACAGGTTATGTATGTTTTCAAAGGCAAAGCCGGCACTGGCGGTCATGCCTTTGCCGCCTATGCCGGTAATGATATGCAGGTTGGTATCGGGGGTTTGCAGGTGCAGGTCGTGTTGTTTGCATTGGCTGTAAAAACCTGCCCATTGGGTGTCAATATTCCAGTGTTCGAGGTGAAATATTTTTTTTCCTTCCTCTATAAAATATTGGTTTACATCGGTTCTAAGGTCAAAACCAAGGGTATCTGCATCGGCGGCATCGGCATATTCGTGCGAGTCGCCCAAAATTACAGAGCCGTCTTCTTCCTGTTTAAATAAAATATGAATGCCCCATTTTTTCCAGAAAGTATCGGAGTTTTCTTTTTCTTTTATGGATGTATAAGACGGGCATTCCGAAAAACTTTCGTAGCGGCGGATTGACAGTCCGGTAAGAATATTGCCGGGCAGGTGGGTGTGGCGTTGCGGCAGCAGTCGCAGCATTTGCAGTTTTACCACCTGCAGGTCGCTTTGCATAAACAGTTGGGGGAACAGGGTTTTAAAATCGCTGCCCGAACAGATGAGTACTTTGCCGGCAAACCAGGTATTGCCTTGGCTGCTGCGCACCACACATTGCGTGCCGCTTGCCTCTGCTGTGGTAATGAGTGTACCCGGAAAATGGTAAAAACGGTTGTTTTGCGCCAGATATTGTTGCAGTTTTACTATCATTACCCGGGGGTTGGCCGAGAGTTCCTGTTCAAAAAACAGTCCGCCTTTGCAGTAGGCAGTATTGAGCGACGGATATTTTTTTACGCATTGCGCCGTGCTGAGCAACTGCGAGGGGTAATTGTTTTGCCGGTTAATGTGGTGCAGTTCGGCAATGAGTTGCAGTTCATCGTCATTGGAGGCAAGGTAAATGCTGCCGTTTTGCCGGATGCCTATATCGGCTTTTGCCTGAATGGATTGGTAAATTTCGAGGCTTTTGCGGCCATAGGCTTGCCATTTAAGGTTCATGCCCGATGGTACAATTTGCCCGAAATTGCGAACCGTGGCATCAACCGGAAAGCGGTTTTTTTCAAACAACGCTACTTTTAAGCCTTTGCTAAGGGCATGAAGGGCATGAAACGTGCCCAACACACCACCGCCTACTACAATTAAATCGAAGTAGTTGTTGCTCGTCATTTGTGTGCTAAATATGGGTTGTTAGCTAAAGTGGGTAAATTGCTTTTGCCAACGAAAGAGTGCGTTTTAGAACAAAACTTACCCATTTGGCGCGCAAAGATAACGCTTTACCGCCAAATGGTGTTTTTTTTCTGCCTTTTCGTGCTCCGGTTTTGTGTTATTGTACAACAACCGGAGCGGTGTTACTTGTACAGTTTTGTATAATACTCATCGGCCATGCGGTCAGAATCGAAATAAAGAGCCACCTGCGCCATGCTGGTTTTTACCAGTTCCAGCCATTGTTCGGGGTTGTCGTAGTACAGGGGCAGAATTTCGTTTTCCAGCATGTTGTAGAGGTTATCCAGGTCAATCTGGTCTTGTATAAAAGTGGGCATGGTATGGTCTGCAATGGGCAAGATAAAGGCGTTTTGTTCTTTAAACATGTCTTTAAACTCTCTTACCCAGCCGTCGTTGGTAGAGAAGTTTACCGCGCCGTTCATGGCGGCGGTCATGCCGCTTGTGCCCGATGCTTCGCGGGTTACGCGGGGGTTGTTGAGCCATACATCGGCGCCTTCTTTAAGTTGTCTGGACAGTTTGAGTTCATAGCCGGTGAGGACTGCCATGTTTTTAAACTTTTTGCTCATGTGTACCAAGTTGTCAAACATGTGTACGGCGTTATAGTCCATAGGGTAGGGTTTACCTGCAAAAATAATTTGCACCGGCCGGTCGGGGTTGTTGAGCAGGTCGTAAAAGCGGTCAAAATCGCGGGTAATCAAATCGGGTCGTTTGTATTCTGCAAAGCGGCGTGCCCAAACTATGGTAAACACATCGGGGTTAAAGAGTTTACCGGTTTGGTCTGCCACCACGTCAAACAGTTTCGATTTAAGGCGTCTTTTTCTTTTTTTGAAATTATTCCAGTCTTCGTCCATTCGGGCTTCTTCGAGCCAGTAGTCGGCCCAGAATTTTTTATTTTGGGCATTGGTAATATGGGTAATAGGGCAAATATCTTCATAAGATTTCCACATTTCGCGCGATACTTCGCCATGCAGTTTTGAAACACCGTTGGCAATATGGCTCAGGCGCAGGGCAACTAAGCTGTGGTTAAAAGCATTTTCTTCAATGCCGGTAAGGGAGCGCACTTCGTCAAGGGGTAAATCGCCAAAAAAGCTCATTTGGTGCAGCAGGTTAATATCATGCACTTCGTTGCCGGCGGCTTCGGGCGTGTGGGTGGTAAACACCATTTTGCTTCTTACCTTTTCTGCGCTGCCATATTTTTTATAGAGGTGGAAGACTGCCGAGAGGGCATGTGCTTCGTTAAGGTGGTAAATATCGGGTTCAAAATGCAGTTGGTCAAGCAGTTTTGCGCCGCCAAGGCCCAGCACCATAGTTTGCGCTATGCGGGCGCTGGGGTCAGAGTCGTACAGTTTAAAGGTGGTAGAGCAGGCTAAGTAGTCGTTTTCGGGCAAATCGGTAGAAAGAAAGAACATGGGGGCTGTGCCGAAAATTTCGGGTTTCAGGTAGAAGGCTTTTACCCAAACATCGTGCTGGTTAATCTGAATTTTGTACTTAATGTTGGTATCTTCGAGGAAGTAGTAAATTTTATCCTGAAACTGTACCCCCATTGACTGGTCTTCTCTGCGAAACTGGTCGTAGTAGCCTTTGCGCCACAGGATACCAATGCCCACCATATTTTGCCTGAGTTGGTAGGCGCTGCGCATATGCGAGCCGGCCAAAAAGCCCAATCCGCCCGAATAAATTTTGAAGCATTGGTCTATGGCAAACTCCATGCTGAAATAGACCACCGGTTTTTTGTATTTTTCGTTAAACTGGTAAGGATGCCGGAATTGTTTTGGTAGTGTTTTGCTCATGTTGGTTGAAGTTTTTTAAAAAATTGGGCACGAAGGTAGTTCTTTTGCGAATATGCTGTAATAAAAAAAAGGGAAAAACAAGCCCGATGTGCCTTTACCCGGTTTTTGGAAGTAGCTGGTAAAATTGCGAAAATGGCATTGGCACAAAGGTTTTAAACGAGTAGTAAAATTAATATTTGTGCGGCAAAAATTCTGAGTATGGTAACCAGCGGGTAAACGGTGGCATAGGCTTGCGAGGGCACATCAGAGTCGAAGTAGGCAGTGCTGAAAGCGAGTGCTGCCGGGTCGGTATAGGCGCCGCTCATAATGCCCGACAGTTGCAGGAAATTAAGTTTGAGCAGCATACGGCCAACAATAACCATGGCCAGCAGCGGCACAAAGGTAATAAGGCTGCCATACAGGAGCCAATTCCAGCCGTTGTAGTGTATAAAATTTTGGTAAAATTTTTCGCCGGCATGAACGCCAACGGCGGCAAAAAACAGGCAAATACCCAAATCTTTCATAAAGTAAATGGCACCCGCATTAATGTATGAATGTATAACCCCTATACCACCATACCTGCTTATAAACAAAGCCGCCAGCAAGGGTCCGGCGGCAAACCCCAGTTTTACCGGTACCGGCAAGGCGGGTATTACAATAGGAACCGAACCCAGCGCTATGCCAATAATCAGCCCGCCAAACAACGAAAGAAAATCGGGTTCCAGCAGTCTTTTTTCCGAATTGCCTATCATTTTTTCAACTTCTTCAATGTCTTCGCGGCTGCCCACCACCCGAAGTTTATCGCCATAATACAATTCCAGTGAGGGGCTTGCCAGCAGTTCCATGCCGGAGCGGTAAACCCTTGTTACTTTAAGGCCGTAGCGGTTAAACAAATCAAGTTCCGAAAGTTTTTTGTGGGTGGCCGATTGCCGGGTTACAAAAATGCTTTTGGCTATTATATCCTGCTCCGATTCTATGACCGAATCGGTCGATTCTTTACCTACCAGGGCAATAAACCGTTCAACGCTTATGGGCTTTCCTACCACTACCATTACGTCTTTATCACGCAGTTGCATGTCTAAGGTTGGGGTATTAACAACAGTTGACCCCGAATGTTTAATGCGCGAAATGATAATGTCAGAGAGGTCGTTTTCCTTAAGCAGGCGGTAAAGGCTTTTACCCGCAACTTCGGCATGAAGTACGCGGCACTTTTTGCGCACCAGCGCCGCCTGCCGGCTGCTTCTTTCCTGCTCAAACAACTGTGTTTCTTTGGTGGTATCTATGGCAAGCAGTGTTTTGGCGCCAATAATAGAGGCAATAATGCCCAGCACACCCAGCGGGTAGGTAATGGCATAGGCAATGGTGGGGTCGGCAAAAGTTTTTTGGGGGTATTTGTTTTGTATTTCCTGCAGCAGCGATTTGGCAGCACCTAAGCCGGGCGTATTGGTTACTGCCCCCGACATAATGCCCACCGTGTTTTCTATGCCGGTATGGGTAATATAATGCACCAGCCATGCGCAAAAAACGCCCAGCAACACAGTGCCTGCCGCCAGCGCATTAAAGGTAAGCCCTTCTTTTCTGAAAGAAGACGAAAACGAAGGACCAACCTGTATGCCAATGCCATACACAAACAAAATTAACCCGAAATCTCGTATAAAAACAAGAATATCGGGCTGAATGCGGTAACCTGCATGACCAAACAACAAGCCGGTAAACATAACCGCCGATACACCCAATGATACCTTGCCCAACCGCAGGCGGCCGGCAAATACCCCCACGCCAATAACGGCAAGTATAACCATAAGTGATTGGGTAACGCCCGGCGAAGCGGCCGGTAAAAACAACTCCTTAAACATGTACCGTAATTTTTTGCTTATTGCAAACACCTGAAAAGGTAAAAAGGTGTGAAAGCAACGCAAATAAATTGCTTAAACCCGTGCCGCAATTGGTGCAGAATTGTGCTCCGTTGGTAACTTTTTACCCCTTTTTTCTGTTATATTGGTAAAATAAACAAAACAGAAACAAAGAAATATGGATTATAAAGATTATTACGGCGTTTTGGGGGTTGATAAAAAAGCAAGCCCCGAAGAAATAAAAAAGGCCTACCGTAAATTAGCCAACAAATACCACCCCGATAAAAACCCGGGAAGCAAAGAGGCCGAAGATAAGTTTAAAGAAATAAATGAGGCCAACGAAGTGCTGAGCGACCCCGAAAAACGCAAACAGTATGATATGCTGGGTGCAAACTGGAACCGCTACCGGCAAGGCGGCGGTAGCGGCGGCTTTGATGATTTTTTCAGAAACGCCACCGGAGGTTCGCAAATGAACTTTGACAACCTGAGCGATTTGTTTGAACAAATGGGCGGCAGTGGCAGCATTTTTGACCAGATTTTCGGTAATATGGGCGGCAATGCCAGAACCCGCGCCCGCAAAGGACGCGACGTGCAGGGCGAAATTACCATTTCTCTGGAAGAAGCGTTTGCCGGTGTGCAAAAAATTATTGAAACCGGCACAGGCCAACAACTGCGCTTAAACATTAAACCGGGTATTGAAAACGGGCAAACTTTGCGCATACCCGGCAAAGGCGGCACCGGCGCCAACGGCGGACCAAACGGCAATTTATACCTCACCATCCATATTGCCCCAAACCCCAACTGGGAGCGCAAAGGAAACGACCTTTACTCAAAACTGCCCATTGACCTCTATACCGCCCTGCTGGGCGGAAAAGTGCAGGTGCATACCCTTAAAGGCAGCTTAAACATTACCATACCACCCGAAACACCCAATGGCAAGGTGTTGCGCCTGAAAGATATGGGTATGCCCCATTACCAAAACCCCGCCCTTTTTGGCAATTTATATGTTACCGTGCAGGTATTGCTGCCGCAAAACCTTACACCACAGGAAAAAGACCTTATAAGTCAATTGGCCGCCTTGCGAAAGTAAAACCCGTGAACTGCTGTTGTTTAAACCAATACCCCCCGAAAAAACACTTTTTCCGGGGGGTATTGGTTTGAATTTTACCGCTGCGGCAAAAACATATTGTTATTTAGAGAGCAGGGTTTTCATTTTAGACAACGTATTAAACGGCACATCTACCACCGATGAGTTGGCTAACCAGGCCGGTATGCTGCCGCCGGTGCTGGGTTTGCCTTCATAAATAACTTGCGTGGTGTTGCCGCCCGGCGTTAGCTTCCAGTAGCCTTTGTAGGTGGGTACGCGCACACAGCCTTTTTTGGCAGGAATATAATCGGGGGCGGCGCTCAGTTCAATGAGTATAACGCCGGTAGATTGTTTGCTGATTTTGGTTTTCATTACACTGTCGCGGTCGCTTACCGGCCAAGGCGCATCGGTAACATTGTACTGGTACAGTTCGGTATCCGAAATGCGTTTCAAAACTTTGTTTTCTATGCAGCCGGGCATCCACGAGGCATAGTTGTCAAAATTATTGAGCAATTCAAACACCTTGTCAACAGGGGCATTAATGGTAGTTTCGCCCCTGAACTCTTTCATTTCGCCGCCGGTGCTGCGGGTAAACACTTTAATGCCGTTTTTGTCTTTTGCCAGTTGCCAGTCGGCACGTGTATGGGTAAATGACATGGCAACAAACCCCACACTTACAAGCAGGTAAATTTGCAGCCCCAGGAAAAATTGTTTCATGGTAAAAATATTGTGGTTTTATTATTTGGCATGGAAGATTCCTTTTTATTAGAACCTTGCAGCAGGCATCCGTTTAACGGCGGTGTGCAATTACCCGATTTATTTTTAAATTGCCCCGAAAAACGTTACTTTTAAGCGCCCTCTTGCAATAAAACGCTTTTGCTTATGAAAAAGGTATTGGTATTGTTTATTTTTTGTTGGGCGCTACGTCCGGCAGCAGCACAGGTTATACCGCCCGCCCGGCAGGTAAACTGGAGTTTGGCCGGGCTTGACTTTGCCCTGCCCAATCCAGAAACGGTGGTAAATGTTATGGACTATGGCGCCGCCGCCAACAGCGTTACCGATGATTACCCTGCCGTAGCCGCCGCCATTGCCGCCCTGGGCGGTGCCGATGGGGTAGTGTATTTTCCGGCGGGCAATTACCGGCTTGCTTCGGGTATTAACCTGCCGCCGGGCGTGGTGCTTCGGGGCGAAAGTGCACAAACTTCGCGCCTGTTGTTCGACCAGCCAAGTTCGGGTTATAACTGTATCAGCATTGGCGGAAGCATATCGGGAAGTTATGTGGAAGTTATATCGGGTTATACCAAAGATTCCAATGCCATTACCGTGGCCAATGCCGCTTCGTTTCAGGCAGGAGGCTATGCCGAATTAGTGCAGGACAACAACCCCGCCTGGGATACCAACCCGGCAAGTTGGGCAGCCGAATCGAAAGGACAAATACTGAAAATACAAAGCATTGAAGGCAATGTGCTGCACTTGACCTACCCTCTGCGCATTGATTATGACGCCGGTTTTTTACCCCGGATAAGACCGGTAACACTTATTAGCTGGTCGGGTGTTGAGTGCCTGTACCTTGAGCGCCTTGCCGATACCAACACCGGCGCCGGTTATAACATAAGCCTTAACCTTGCCGCCAACTGCTGGGTAAAAGGCGTACACAGCAACAAAAGCGTGGGGGCGCATATTTCCATTTCTGCCAGTACCGATGTGGAGGTAACGGGCTGCTACCTGCACCATGCCTTTACTTACGATGGCAGCGGTACGCGCGGCTACGGCGTAATGCTCAATGAACACAGCGGGCAATGTTTGGTAGCCGACAATGTGTTTGAACACCTGCGCCATGCCATGTCGGTAAAACAGGGGGCAAACGGCAACGTGCTGGCTTATAACTACGCCTTTGACGGTTACCGGAGCGAGTTTCCGAACAATTTTGCCGCCGATATTTCTTTGCACGGCCACTATGCCTATGCCAATCTTATGGAAGGTAATATTTGCGAACTGTTCTGGATTGACGATTACTGGGGGCCATCGGGGCCGTATAACACGGTTTTTCGCAACCGGTTTACCACTTACGGCATTTTCATGACCTCATCGGGTTCAAACATGCAGCATTTTGTGGGCAACGAGGTAACAAGCAACGCTTTTTTGCAGGGCTTATATACCATTACCGGAAGCAACCATATACAACACGGCAACAATATTAAAGGAACCATTACCCCTTCGGGCACCGGCACATTGCCCGATGTATCGTACTACCTGAGCCAGCCGCCTGCTTTCTGGAACATAGCCGGCATTTGGCCAACAATTGGCATACCCAATGCGCTCAACAGTGGAACCATACCGGCAAAGACACGCTTTTTGGCGGGTATTTACACCGCCTGCCCCGTTCATTTGCCGCCGGTGCGGGTAAAGGCGCAGGCTTTGCTGCAAGGTGCCTACACCGGAAGCGGGGTAATGAGCAACACGCTGAGAACAGGCAACCTGCTTCCGTTGGAGCAGCCCTTTAACCGCCCGCCCTGGAACTACACCGGCACAGAAAGTGTTGATGCAGCAACCGATATACCACCTGCTGCCACAGACTGGGTGCTGTTGCAGGTGCGAAATGCCGCTAATCCTGCCCAAATTGTGGAGCAACGCGCCGCATGGCTGCTGCAAAACGGCGCAATAGCCGATTTAGACAACAGTCCCGATGGTGTGAAATTTACCACCCTTACCGAAAATGCCGCCTACTACCTTTGCCTTAAAACCCGAAACCACTTAGCCGTAATGAGCGCCAACCCCATAAACCTGCCCAATGCCGCTACGTTTAATTTTTGCCAGCCCGGCAATGTGCAATTTGGGCAAAGCCAGTTGGCCAACCTTGGAAACGGCTACTATGCCCTTTGGGCAGCCGATGCAAACGCCGACGGGCTGATTACCGTTTTAGATTATAATCGCTACGCCACACCACCTGCTACAACACCGCCGTTTTACGATGCCGCCGATTGCAACCTTGATGGCACTATAAACGAACAGGATTTTACCCTCTACCGCCAAAATGCCGGCATAACGGGAGTAAATGCAGTAAGGTAAAACCCAAAAGCAAATACCGCTGCAGGGTAAGGCCGGCAGCGGTATTTAAACATCAATTCAACAACCTTATTGTACCACCCAACGCAGGGTTTGCACCTGTTTGCCGCTTGTAAGGGTTACAAAGTACATACCTGCTGGCAAGTTAGGTAGGTACACAGCATTATTACCGGCATACAAGGTTTGGGCAGGCATTACCGGTTGCCCTTGCAGATTGGTAATTTGCAGGGTGTATGCCTGCGAAAACATAGAGGGCAAAATATTGAACTGAATAATAATTGTTTTTTGTTTTACCCTTCCTTTTTTAAGTAAGAACAAACCCGTTTACGAGTTCTGCCGGCAGGTGTATTATTTTACTATATCTACTTTTGAAAGTGCTACAAATACATCGCCTGCTGTTCCGCGGGTAAAGGTGGCAATATCCCAGCTAACGTCATTGTTAAATCTGCCGGCAAGCGGAATTTCAGTTCCATAGCAGAAACTGTCATGGGCTTTTACTCCGGTTCCTTTAAACGTATTGCCATATGAGGAAAAAGCCACAAATACATCGGCACTGGTTCCGCGGGTAAAGGTAACGATGTCATCTTTATTGTCACCGTTAAAATCGCCGACGAGCGGAATTTCGGTTCCGTAGCAGAAACTGTCGTGCCATTTTTGCGCTGTTCCTACAAATGAAGCGCCGTTTGAAAGTGCTACAAACACATCGGCATTGGTTCCGCGGGTAAAGGTAACAATGTCGTCTTTACCATCGCCGTTAAAGTCGCCAACGAGCGGAGTTTCGGTTCCGTAGCAAAAACTGTCGTGCCATTTTTGCGCTGTTCCTACAAATGAAGTGCCGTTTGAAAGTGCTACAAACACATCGGCATTGGTTCCGCGGGTAAAGGTAACAATGTCGTCTTTACCATCGCCGTTAAAGTCGCCGGCAAGCGGAATTTCGGTTCCGTAGCAGAAACTGTCGTGCCATTTTTGCGCTGTTCCTATAAATGAAGTGCCGTTTGAAAGCGCTACATACACATCAGCCGATGTTCCGCCGGTAAAAGTGGCTATGTCGGTTTTATGGTCACCGTTAAAATCACCGACTACCGGTGTTTCGGTTCCTATACAAAAATAATCATGCCACTTAACACCTGTTCCGCTAAACTCCCTGAAAATGATTTGTGCCTGAACTAAACTTACACTGCTTACCATTAACGCAATAACCATTGCATGAAAGAATATTCTCTTTTTCATGATAAATAATTTAGAAGGTTAGAAAATGGTTTTATTCTACAAAGTTACCTTGTTGTGCGCACTTACATCTGGACTTTTGTTTCAAAAATCTGGATTATTGTTGCAAGGTGCAGATTTTTTTACGCTAATCTGTCGTCGGTGTGGTCTTTAGGGGCTTGGCAAAAATTGTTTGTGAAACTTAAACGGTCAAACTCCGGAGTTGGAATTTTGGGGCTTGTCTTAGCCCGGCAGTTTATAATAAATGCTGCCGAACCATTTTAAATAAAAAAAAAACCGGCACAAACCCTGTGCAGGTTTGTGCCGGTTTTTGCGGCTGCAAAATGGTAAAGTGTTAATGCACTACACTGAGTTTAAGTTGCTGATGCTCGCCTGCGTCGGTTTGCAGGGTAACAATATACATGCCTGCCGGCAGGTTTGCTACCGAAACAGTACGGGTATAGAGTTCGCCGCCTTGTACTGCCTCGTTAAACACTTGCGCTACCTCCTGTCCGTTAAGGCCATACAGGGTTATGGTGGCATTACCTGTATTTGTAAGGCTAAACTCAAGGGCAACTTCGGTGCCTGCCGGATTGGGGTAGGCGGTCATCAGTTCATTGTCGGCAATTTTACCGCGCCCGCGGGATTGTTTTGGAACCCAAAACCACGCCGTTTTCATTTGCCTTGTTGGGCTGCTGCAATCGGTAACGGTAACCCCGTACCAGCCCCACGGCAGTCCGCTAATATTAGCACTTGTTGCGGATGCTGCACAACACCATCTCGTTGGGCCTTCCCATTTAAAGGTGTAGCCCGGGCACGTTGTGCCACCGCTTACAACCAAACTGATACTGCCCGAGGTATTGCCAAGGTCTCCTTTAACAACATAACTTTCAATTTCGAGATAATTATCCCACTTAATACCAGGCCCGTTAAAATTCCAATTATCCCTTTGTGCCTGAACTGTAATAACACTGCTTACTAATAATGCAATAACCATTGCATGAAGGAATATTCTCTTTTTCATGATAAGTAATTTTAAGGTTAGGAATGATTTTTTACCTTACAAAGGTACCTTGTTGTGCGCACTTACATCTGGACTTTTGTTTCAAAAATCTGGATTATTGTTGCAAGGTGCAGATTTTTTTACGCTAATCTGTCGTCGGTGTGGTCTTTACGGTAGGCGGAGGGGGCAGCGCCAAAGTGTTGGGTGAAAATGCGGGTAAAATAGTTGGGGTCAGAGAAGCCTGTATCATAAGCAATTTCTGCTATCGACAGGTTGCTGTGCATCAGCAGTTGACAGGCCTTTTCCATGCGTGTGGTGCGCAAATAGTGCGAAGCAGATTTGCCGGTAAGCGCCATAAGTTTTCGGTGCAGTTGTGAGCGGCTCATGTTTAACCGGTGGCAAAGTTCTTCAATGCCAAAGGCTTCCTGGGAGTAGTTTTGTTCAATAATGCTGTTCATTTGCTCCAGAAACCGGGCATTGAGGTTGGCATCGGGCAAGCCGGCATCGGGTTGGGGCGGGTCGTTGGGTTGTGGTTGGGCATTTTTATTATCTGCATATCTGGTTCGCAGTTTTTCGCGCTGTATGAGCAGGGTTCTAAGGCAGGCGAGCAGTTCTTTACGGTTAAACGGTTTGGTGAGGTAAGCATCGGCGCCATGTTCCAGACCGGTTATGCGTGAGTTCAGGTCGGTGCGGGCGGTAAGCATTACCACCGGAATATGGTTGGTTCTGAAATCGTTTTTAAGTGTCCGGCAAAGTTCATAGCCGTCTTTTTGAGGCATCATTACGTCGGTCAGCACTACATCGGGCACATGGGTAATGGCTTGTTGTATGCCTTCTTCGCCGTTGCTTGCTCCTAAAATACGGTACTTATTGCCCAAAACAAGCCGCAGGTAGGCAATAATATCGTTGCTGTCTTCTACAATGAGCAGCAGGGGCATGTCTTGCTGCAGGTCGTCGGGGTTTTGCAATACTTCAAATGCGGGAGGCTCCTCGTTGTAGAGGTGGTGGTAAGCGGTAACCTGTTCTATAAATGGTGCATTTTGCAGTATGGGCAGCAAAATGGTAAAAGTACTGCCCTGTCCTAATTGACTTTGCACGGAAATGGTTCCGTTAAACAGATTGAGGTATGCTTTTACCAATGCCAGCCCAATGCCGCTGCCTTCTTCGTAGTGATGTGTTGTTTGCTGCCCCCGGTAGTAGGGTTCAAAAATATGTTCTGTTTCATGGGGTGCAATGCCAATGCCGGTGTCGGTAACCGATAGCAGCAGGTGGTGTTGGGTGGGGGTGGTGTTTTGCAGGCGGGCGGTTACTGCAACCTGCCCGCCGGAAGGGGTGTATTTTATGGCATTTGATACCAGATTACCCAATACTTCCTCCATTTTATCGGGGTCAAAATCCATTACAATTTTGGGTATTTCGGGAAAAAATTGCAGCGAAACACCTTTGGTTTCAGCCAATGAAGCATAAGAGTCAACTACAAACCGCAAAAATGGCACAATATTGCTTCTTACCTGATGCACCGGCATTGCGCCTTGATCAAGGCGCGCAAGGCTCAGGATTTGCTCAACCAAATGCAGAATTTTGTTGCTGTTTTGCAAAATTACCGATATTCGTTCTTCCTGCTGTTGGCCGGGTTGTGCCTGTATCAGTTCGGCCATGCCATTAATGGCGGTTAGCGGTGTGCGAAATTCATGGGCTATATTGATGAATAACTCGTTTTTAAGCCGGTTCAATTCTTCAAAATGGGTGGACTTCTCTTTTTGTGCTTTGGTTCTTTGCGAAAATGCATAATAGACTTGCTGTGCTTTGGTAATAAGGAGATTATGCATTATAATGGAAATTATTT
>MTCR01000073.1 GCA_002212725.1 Sphingobacteriales bacterium TSM_CSM
TCGTTGGCGGCTTCTTCCAGGTTGTTGCCCAGTTCAAACTCTACGGTAATGTTGCAAATACCCTGACTGCTGGAGGAGGTTATGCTTTTAATGCCCGGCACGCCGTTAATAGCTTTTTCGAGCGGCTCGGTAATTTGCGATTCAATGATTTCGGCATTGGCGCCGGCATACCCTGCTCTTACGTTAATGGTGGGCGGGTCAATGGCCGGGAAATCGCGCACGCCTAAAAACTTAAACCCAATAACGCCGAACAACACAATGATGATGTTCATAACCAAGGCTAAAACCGGCCGTTTGAGCGATAAACCTGGTAAGCTCATGCGTTATTTGGTTGTATTACCCGAAGGTGCGTTAACAATTTGTTTCAGTTGTACCTTACCCTTGTCGCGTGCCTGCATAATGCCGGTAACCAACACGGTATCGCCAAAATTTAACCCGCTTACAATTTCCACTTCCGATTCAGTGCGGTTGCCGGTAGTTACCTGTTTCATTTGCACTTCGCCGGCTTTGTAAGTGGCTACCTGTTTAAAGCGCGTGCCCGGTATAACACATTGCGACGGAATAAGCATGGCACGGGGTTTGGCACTGAGTAAAATTTCTACATTGGCAAACTGCCCGGGCGAAAGGCGGTTAGAGGGGTTGTTTATTTTGGCTTTTGCCTGTAGCGTACCGGTTGCGGCATCTATGCCGGGGTTAATTACATAAATGTTTCCCAATATGGTATCGGGCAGGCCGGCAAAGGCACAACGGATGCCTTGCCCTTTTTTTATGTCGGCAAAGTATTTTTCGGGTACCGAAAATTCTAACTTTAACGGATTTACCTGTTGCAGCGTGGTAATAACCGTTGACGGCGAAACCACAGCGCCTTCGCTCACATTTCTTAACCCGATGATACCCGAAAAGGGCGCTTTAATTTCGGTTTTTTCCAACTGCACTTTAAGTATTTCCAAATCGGCATCGTAAGATTTTATCTGGGTAAGCGTAAGGTCGTACTCCTGCCTGCTTATGCCGTTAATATCGAGCAGTTTTTTTTGCCGTTGCTCAGTAGTAACCTGCAGCTGCCTTTGTGCGGTTACTTTTTGCATTTGTGCCAGTATATCGGCATCATCTAATTTTACCAGCAGCGTGCCTTTGGTTACTGCGGCACCTTCGGTTATATGGAGGCGGGTAATTTTACCGTTTATTTCGGGTTGTATGTTTACCAACTCATTGGCCGCCAGCCGCCCCTGCGATACAATTTTATTACTCACCTGTTGGGGGTGTACAATAAACCCATCGGCAACAAAGGCCATTTTTGCCTTTTGCGCTGCGCCTGCCATGCCGGGCGCTCCTGCCGGCGTTTCCTGTTTTTTGCAAGACGGATAAGCCAGCAAACTAAGGACAACTAAGGTTATACAGGTTGTTTTTACTAAGCTCATTGGGATGTGTTTATGAACGAGTGGCTTACAACTCAGGGGGTTGAAACGGGTATTTTACAAAGGTAGTGAGTTTATCCGTTGTTTAACCATTAATTGTCAATTAAAAAAGCAAATCCCTGCTTATGAAAATTGTTGCTGGTGCTACCCGGCTTGGGTTGGTGCAGGAGTTACATTAATCAACTCGCCTTCTTTTTTAAAATGGGCAAACATAGGCTCATGTTCTATTACCAGGTTTCTGATGCGGTTAAATACCTGTTCTTTCAGGGCGGGTACATCGTCCTGGGTAAGGCCGGCAACTTCAATGGGCGGGGTGTAAATGCAGGTTATGGTGCAGGGGTGCATAGGTAGTTTGTTGTTGGTAAGCAGGGCGCGCACATTAACAAGCACCATAGGCACTATGGGCAACTGCAAATCTACCGCTATGCGGAAAGCCCCCGAATGGAAAGGCAGCAGGGGTTCGGTGGCTTCATCTTTAAAAGTGCCTTCGGGGAACAGTGTTACCGATAAACCGTGTTTGGCGCGGCGTTTAACTTCCTCAACGCTGCGGCGGCGGTCTTCGGGGTCTTTTCTGTCAACCAATACGCAAACCCGCTTAAACAGGTAGCCTAAAAACGGCATATTCTCTACTTCCTTTTTACCAATTGCGGTAAAAATATGCTCAATGGCGGCGGTCATAATCAATACATCGCCGTTGGCAATGTGGTTGGCAACAAAAACATACTCGCGGTTTGGGTCAACCAAATGGCTGTTTACAATATTGAGTTTTACACCCACCAGTTTTGCCCATGTTTTTATACCAAATTGACAAAAACGCAACAAGTATCGCAGCCGCCCGCGCTCGTTCAGCGGTGCAGTAATGAAGGCCACCAAAATTGCCGAAATTACCAGCAATCCAAATAAAATAACTGCCCAAATGTTGTGCAAAATGCGAAGTATAAACATAAATGCGGATTTTTTGGAAAAATTGCCGTTTTGCAACTACAATAAACAAAACTGCACCCCATTTGGTTGGCAAGGGTGGTCGGGGTTTACAAATTACTGCAATGCGGCAAATAAAAAAAGCGGGTGAAATAACTCCACCCGCTATAAAGCTAATCTACCATGAAACTTGAATATAAAAAAACAATGAAAAAAATGTGTATAGTTATTGCCGCTACGGCAACAACAAACCCGAATGGAGGGGTTAAAAATACCGCGGCGTAACAAACCGCTCCGCTTTCTTTTTAATGTCGTAGCCCAACGTTGCCTCGTGCGAACCGGAGGTAAAGTTTTGCAGGTTGCTGAGGGTATAGTCGTAGGCATAACCTAAGCGCAACCCGTTTTTAAACTGAAAACCAATTATAGCGTTTACCGATTCGGGGTTAAAGAGTTGTTCAAACCTGAATGAAGAACCAATCCACACAACATCTTTAATAAAAAAGCTCAGGTTGGTATCGAACTGAACGGGGGCATTGCGCGGAACGGCTTTTACCAATACCGAAGGTACAATTTTAAGCGACTGGCCTGCCGCAATAACCACGCCGGCATTGGCCATATAATGCCTGAACTGCCTGCCCACTACTGCAAC
The DNA here is from genome assembly GCA_002212725.1 of Sphingobacteriales bacterium TSM_CSM. Taxonomy (GTDB): domain Bacteria; phylum Bacteroidota; class Bacteroidia; order Chitinophagales; family UBA2359; genus UBA2359. The sequence goes on from MTCR01000073.1 coordinate 2,986, forward strand.
ATCGGGTTGGCCGTCTTTGAGTTTGTTGTTAAGCAGGTGCGGTGCCGACACGCCTGCAAAAACCCAGGGGGTGTTAAACCAAATGCCTAACCCAAAATTTGGCAAGAGTACCGAATTGTTTTCCTGAAAAACAGGGTCGGGGTTGGTAATCACTTCTTCGGGGGTAATATCGGTAAAGTTAGACCGAAGATATTGCACACCTCCCTGCACACCTAAAGCCAAATGCCCGATGGGCAGTTTAAACCGGTAGGCATAAGCCAAATAACCGGTAATGCGCTGATGTACGCCAATTTCGTCGTACTCGGCAATGCCGCCCAAGCCGTATTGGTCTCTTTTACCCAATGCAGTGTTTGCACTGAGCGATATACTTTGAGGCGAGCCTTCAATATTTACCCACTGCTTGCGGTAAAATGCCGATAATGATGGTGCACCATTGCTGCCCACATAAGCCGGATTTACGTACATGCCGTTAAACATATACATACTGTAACGGGCATCTTGTTGGGCAGACAACCGGATTGCCGAAAAACCCGTTAAAAACAATGCAAAAACAAGGGTATATAAAAACTGTTTCATAATATTACTGATGTTTGGGTGATGTTGAAAAGATAGCTTGTTTTTATGGCGCTGCACCGGTAAAAATAACCCGATGCAGCGCCGGATTCCGGGGTTGTTAACGGCATACTTCAATAAAACCGTTTCGTTTCTGATTGCCTTCATCGTTCAGGAGCAGTACGTAAAAATACGTTCCGTCCGGTACGCGTTTGCCGCTTTGCTGATAAGCGCCGTTCCATGCATTTACCTGCGAGTATCCTTTTTGCCTGAAAACTTCATCGCCCCAACGGTTAAAAATTACCAGTTCGTTTTCGGGGAAGCAAAGTTGCAGGTTGGCAATGATAAACAGGTCGTTTATACCATCTCCGTTGGGCGAAAATCCGTTGGGAATAAATATGTCTTCGCAATCTGGACTTTCTACGGTAATGGTTACCACGGCGGTATCGGTTTGTGTGCCATCGGAAATAACATACACAAAGGTATCAATACCAAAGAAATCGGTATTTGGCGTATAGGAGGCTGTGCCATCGGGGTTAATTACCAGTGTACCGTTTTGTGGCTGAACCGGTATGTCCAACACAATAAGGGTGTTGCCGTTGGGGTCTGAGTCGTTGTCTAAAATGGCAATATCAACCGGTGTGTTAAGCGGTGTAGAGGCGACATCATCAACTGCCAAGGGTGGTTCATTATCGGGGTTGCCCACAATTACCACCACCTGTGCCGTGTCGTTAAATTCTCCATCGGTAATTATGTAGGTAAAGGTATCTACCCCTTCAAAACCGGTATTGGGCGTATAGGTAATTGTTCCGTCGGGGTTAATGGCAGTTGAGCCGTTTGCAGGCTCCACATCAATAATTACTACAGCAAGCGTATCGCCGTTGGGGTCTGTATCGTTATCCAGTACGGCAATATCAACAGGGGCGTTAAATGCGGTGCTATCCGCATCATCAACAGCAACAGGCGGCTGATTAGGCGCTTCCGATACGGTAACAATCACCTGTGCGGTATCGGTCAGTTCGCCGTCGGAAATTACATATACAAAGGTGTCAATGCCCACAAAACCGGTATCGGGAGTGTAGGTTACGGTTCCGTCGGGGTTAATAACGGCGGTTCCGTTTTGTGGGTCGCCGGTAATGGCAACTACGGTAAGCGGGTCGCCGTTGGGGTCATTGTCATTGTCTAATACCGGAATAATTACCGGGGTCAGAACGAAGGTGCTATCCGCATCATCAACAGCAACAGGCGGCTGATTAGGCGCTTCCGATACGGTAACAATCACCTGTGCGGTATCGGTCAGTTCACCATCGGAAATAACATACAAAAAGGTGTCAATGCCCACAAAACCGGTGTCGGGAGTGTAGGTTACGGTTCCGTCGGGGTTAATAACGGCGGTTCCGTTTTGTGGGTCGCCGGCAATGGCAACTACGGTAAGCGGGTCGCCGTTGGGGTCGGTGTCGTTGTCTAATACGGGAATAATAACCGGTGTACCGGCATTGGTAGTTGCTGCGTCATCAACGGCAAGCGGTGCGTCGTTAATGGTATCATTTACGGTAACAATTACCTGTGCGGTATCGGTCAGTTCGCCATCGGAAATAACATAGGTAAAAGTGTCGGTGCCCGAAAATCCGGAGTTGGGCAGATAAGTAACGGTACCATCGGGGTTGAGCAGTGCCGTGCCGTTTAAGGGCAGTACCGGCAAATCAGTAATGGACAGCGGGTCGCCGTTGGGGTCGGTGTCGTTGTCTGATACGGGAATAATAACCGGTGTAGCGGCGTCGGTAGTTGCTGCATCATCAACGGCAAGCGGCGGTTCGTTGGCAGGCTCCTGTATGTTTACCACTACTACGCCAATATCGGTTAGCTGCCCGTCTGTAATTTGGTAGCTAAAGGTATCGCTTCCGGTAAAACCCGGGTCGGGGTTATAGGTTACGGTTCCGTCGGGGTTAATAAACACAAATCCATGCCCGGGCGGAGTATCAATAGCGACAATGCTGATGGTATCACCGTCGGGGTCGGTATCATTATTTAGTACGGCAATGGTTACGGGCGTGTTGGCGGGGGGCGAAACAAAATCGTTGTTAGCTATCGGGGGTTGGTTTACCGGGCCATCGTTAACTGTAACAATTACGGTTCCTGTTGCGGTAAGCAATCCGTCGGTAATTTCGTAGGTAAAGGTATCGGTTCCGGTAAAGCCGGGGTTGGGGTTGTAGGTAATGGTGCTGTCGGGGTTAAGGTAGGCAATGCCGTTTGCGGGCGGGTCAACAGTAGTCACCACGCTTACGGTATTACCTTCGGGGTCGAAATCGTTAAGCAGCACGGCAATGTCAACGGGTGTGCCGGGAGTGGTGCTTACGGTATCGGTTACGGCAACCGGCGGCAGGTTGGGCAGTTCTTCAACGGTAACAGTTACCACGCCAATATCGGTCAGTTCGCCGTCTGTAATCTGGTAGGTAAAGGTATCGGTTCCGGTAAAACCCGGGTCGGGGTTGTAGGTTACGGTTCCGTCTGCGTTGATAAACACAAAACCGTTTCCGGGCGGGGTATCAATGGCTACTATGCTTACCGTGTCGCCGTTGGGGTCGGTGTCGTTGTTTAATACGGCAATGGTAACGGGGTTGCCGGGCGCTGTTATTGCAGCATCGGGGTTGGCTATTGGCGGCAGGTTTTCGGGTATAACCCCTTCCACAAAAACTACTACCTGCCCCGAATCGGTCAGTGTGCCGTCAGAAATAACGTAGATAAAGGTATCGGTTCCGGTAAAGCCGGGGTTGGGAAAATAGGTAACGGTTCCGTTGGGGTTTATGGTTGCCGTTCCGTTAAGGGGCGTTTCAAAAATAACAGTAACTGAAAGGGCGTTGCCATCGGGGTCGTAGTCATTAGACAACACTGCAATGTCAAGCGGAGTAGCCGGCGGGGTTGATACAAAGTCATCAACAGCCACGGGCGTGTTGTTGCCCGGTGCGGCGCCTTCCACAAAAAAGATGATGAGGGCAATATCGGTTAGTTCACCATCTGAAATCTGATAGGCGAGGGTATCGTTTCCGGTAAAGTTTGTGTTGGGTAAATAAACTATAGTTTGTCCGTCGGCGGCAATGGTGGCGGTTCCGTTATTGGGGGCATCGGTAATGGCAACGATGGTGAGTGGGTCGCCATCGGGGTCAAAATCATTGTCTAATGCGTGCGAGGTAACCGGCATGTTAATGGTAAGCAGATGAAAATCGTTATTGGCTACCGGCGGGTTATTGGTTGCGCCGGCGGTTACATAAACTGTTACGGTAGCAGTATCGCACAAACTCTGGGCAACGCTGCAAACAAGGTAATCAAACACATCAACGCCTGTAAAACCCGGGTCAGGGGTATAGGTAACAGATATATCGCTACCCGAAAAACTGTTTATGGCAATAGTGCCGTTTTCAGATGGTTCAGTAATGGAGATATCCATTATTTGTCCGGTGCTAAGCGGCGGCAGGCAGGGCAGCGGCGGCAGGCAGAGCTGGTCATTGGTTAACAGGTTAATAATGAGCGGTGTGTTTTGCGGGGTGGCAACTATATCGTTATTAGCTGTAATTTGCTGTTCTGTTGCGGGGGGCAGCACGGTAATAGTTACAGGAGCGCTGTCGCAAAGCCCGTTATTGGTGCAAACAATATAGGTAAAGGTATCGGTTCCTGAAAAGCCGGGGTTTGGAACATACGAAAGCCCGGTATCTTCGATACCGTTGTTTACAACAGTAACAGTTCCGTTGGCGGGCGGATTGGGCAAGGTAATGGTTGTAATAAGCGGGCTGGAAGTAATGGGAATACAAGCCGAAGGGGTGGGTATGCAACCGGCACAATACACGTCATTTGCCAGCACATTAAGAGCGGCGCTGCCCCCTGCGGGTATGGAGGTGAAGTTGGGATAGGCCGTTACACAGGCAGTTGCCGGGGTAAGTGAGCAGGCAATGGTAATCCAGGCGGTATCGGTAAGTCCGGTAGCATCGGCAACCACGTAGTAAAATTCATCGGTAATGCTGCCAAACAGGTAAGCGCTGCTGGGAATATACAAGATGCTGTTTCCCGAAACTACCGAAGCCACTCCATAGAGCGGGTTGCCCACGGCCACAATGCCCGAAAGGTTGGCATTGGGGTCGGTATCGTTGTTTAAAACGGTCAGCAGTGTCTGTGCCGGGGTAAGTGTACCGTCTGCCGATACGCTGAACGGGCAAGGGATGTTATCATTTTGGGCATTGGGCGGCAATTCTCCAACCGGAATGACATACACAATAACCAGTGCACCATCGGTATTACCGTTGGGGTCTGTAATTTGGTAGGTAATAGTGTCGGTTCCGGTAAATCCGGTATTGGGGGTATATAGCACCTGGTTTCCCACTACTGCTGCATTGCCGTTGGCCGGTTGCCCTGTTACCGAGACCGCAAGTGGCGGCACACCGGTATCATTGGCAAGTACGTTAACTGCAATGGCCGTATTAAGTGGTGTGCTTACCACATCGTTTTGGGCGTTGGGGCAGGGTACGGTAATAATGGCATTGACCGTACTGCACAGCGAACTGCTTCCGCCGCCGGGGCAAGTATTATTGTGTTGGTCGCACACTTCTATATGCAGGGTGTCTATGCCAAAAAAAGCAGGCAATGCTATATATTGAATACAGGTGTCGTTAAGAATGGTAATACCGCAATCAAACAAGGAGTGCACCTCTGTAATGTTTACCGGGTCTCCTTGCGCATCGGTGCTGCTCAGGCAGATGGTAACGGGCGATATTGGGTTGGAGCAGAGGTAGATATCGGTAAAATCGGGCGGAAGATTTCCGCCGGTGCAGGTGGCAAACCCGAAATCGGCAAAAACAAAACTTCCGCCACCCGAAATGGTAATTTCATATTGTGCGGGAGTGGTAAGGCTAAACCCTGCCGGCACAGTCCATTCGGGTACCTGCACCAGGTATTGCCCGTCCGGAAGTTCCGAAAACACATAATAACCGTCGGCATCGGTGGCAAGGGTTTGCAACAAAGCGCCGGTGCTGTTGAACAGTTGAACACTGATGCCTTGCAGACCCGATTCGCCCGGATTTTGGCTGCCGTCGGCATCGGTGTCGAAAAAGGCAACACCGGCAATAAATCCCGAATTACCACCGCAGGAACCGGTAATAACCAATGTTGCGGGGGGCGAAACAATTCCGTTTATATCCCAAACCTGATATTGAAATACATCTTGCCCCGAAAAAGTGCTGTTTACCGTATAAACTAACGACAGCGAGTCGGGGCTTACGCTTAGCGTACCCACATTGGCCGGGGTAAAAAAGATTTGGTAAATGCCCTGAATGGGTGCTTCGGTGGCCACATCGTTTGCCAGTACATTAATGCTTACGCCTTCGGCAGGCGGACAAACAACAATGGAGTCGGGGTTGGCAATGGGGAGGGAATCTGCATAATTTGCGGCACTGTGGGCGCTCACCCGGCCCGATATGAACAGGGTGCCGGCCAACAGCAAGAAAAACAAAAATTTTAGCCGCTCTTTGAAACTAAAACAGACCGTTGCCGTACAAGTAAAAGAGAAATTTTGGTTTGCAAGGCGGTTGTGCTTTGCAGAAGGGGGTAATTTTGCATGGTAAGAATAGCCATTCATAATTTGGTGTTTGGATGAAAGGGTTTAGAATTGTTGTTCGGTTGTTTATGGCGACTGGTGCTTCTTCCTCGTATTTCTGAATAGTAACAGACCCTCCTTTTTTTGAAAAAGGCACGGGTTTTGTCTTTACCTGCCTTAAAGCTGTTGCGCAATCATGTAGCAGCGCTTTTCCTTGAAAATTGCTTTTACATAGTGAACAACCACTGCCGGGGTGTTTGCCGGCGGGTTATGCTTTCTATTGCTGTTTTCTGCAAAACATTGGCTTGGCAGAAAGGCGGGTAAATTGCTGTACAAACGGTGGTTAAACAAGGCGCTTGTTAAAGGCGTATAAAAGTAGGCTTTTTTTTGCAATTGCCACAAAAAAGTAAATTTTTTTCGGCTTTTTAAATTGTGGCATAAAAATTGCACTAACTTACATGGAATTGCAAACAGCTTATTTTATTAATCAAAGCAATTGTTATTTTAACTTCAATGCCCGGATGTAGTGAAAACTTGAACAAGAAAATGCCTTGTTTTACGTCACAAATGTAATGATATTGTCAAAATATATTCAAATATTAAGTTCACGTATTTTTCTTTCTTGACTATTTTTACCATTTCTTAACTACTTTTTTAGCTTTAAAATGAACGGACTGAGCAAATACTACATCAAGAAGATAATTACCTGCTTTGCCCTGGAAATTACGGCAACAGAAACCTCAAAAAAGTTAAGGATAAACCGCAATACCATTAATAAATACTACCGCATGATACGCGAAGCTATTGCCGATTATCAGGAGGTGCAGTCAAGAGCCGTAAGCTTGCACAATAATGACAAGAAATACTTTTTCGGCTGGCATACCAATGAGGGTCTTATATACACCACGCAGGAAGATGCACAAATGTTTTCGCTCAACATACATGCCGGTAAAGTGTACATAAAAATGGAAACAGTGAACGAACTGAAAGACAATACAGAAATTACCTCTATAAAAAATGCCGGTACCGAATCTATTTTTAGCTCCGAATCTGTGGAACAGGCTCAACCCGGCAGCGCTTCGTTTTCTAAAGAAGCCCAGCCATCTGACAGGGATAAACACATAAATGAGCCTGCTTTTAACTTTTTTCTGTATGCCAAGCAAAAACTCATTAAATTTTACGGGGTAAAAGAAGAATACACCTATCTATACCTGAAAGAGCTGGAGTTCAGGTTTAACAACAGCGGCCGCGATCTCTCCAAATTGGTGCTCAAAATTTTACCGCACCATAGCCCCGAGTGGAACAGAACTACCCGCAACCGGAAATAGTACCGGCAAAAGAGAAAAAAAACAAATTAAATAGTTGTTTGGGATAATTTGGGTTAGCCTTCCTGCTTACAGCACGGAAGGTTTTTTTTTGCCTGCCGGCCAACAAGGCAATGCATTTCCGCACTAAGTTGTTGTTTCATGTGCCAACCGGGTGGCAATAGGCACATCGGCCGGAGCCAACGGGTATTGCAATAATTCATGAGGCAATACCCATGCTATGGCGGCGTGGTTATGCAGCACCAATTGCCCTTTAACGGGTATGGCATGAAAAGCCAGCAGTCTTATGTAAATATGCGGGTAATGGTAGTCGGTTTCCATAAACAGGTTGCCAATTTGGGTTTCAATGCCCAGTTCTTCCAATAGTTCGCGTTGAAGGCAATTTTGCGGGGTTTCTCCGGCTTCAATTTTACCTCCCGGAAATTCCCAAAGTCCGGCCATCCGGTCGTGTTGGGGGCGTTGTGCCAATAAAATCCGGCTGTTTTGCCACAGAATAGCGGCAGTTACCAAAACAGGCTGCATAATTTACTTACCGGTTATTTTCAGCCTTTGCGCACAGTGCGTTGTTCAATGCGTTTTTCGTAGTTGATGCCTTGGAAAATGCGCTGCACAAAAATGCCGGGTGTATGAATTTCATTGGGGTCTAATTGACCGGGCGGCACCAGTTCTTCTACTTCGGCAATGGTAATTTTACCGGCCATGGCCATCATGGGGTTAAAGTTGCGGGCGGTGGCGCGGTACACCAGGTTGCCCAGGTAATCGCCTTTCCAGGCTTTAACAATGGCAAATTCGGCGGTAAGGGCGTGCTCCAATATGTACAGGCGGCCGTTAAATTCGCGCACGTCTTTTCCAATAGCCACTTCGGTTCCGTAGCCGGTGGCGGTATAAAAGGCCGGAATGCCGGCACCACCGGCTCTTATGCGCTCTGCAAGGGTGCCCTGCGGTATTAAGTCCACCTCCAGTTCTCCCGATAGCACTTGCCTTTCAAACTCGGCATTTTCGCCTACGTAGGAGGAAATCATTTTTTTTATTTGCCGGGTTTTGAGTAAAAAACCCAGCCCGAAATTATCTACGCCGGCATTGTTTGAAATACAGGTAAGGTTGTTAATGCCCTTTCGGACCAGGGCTGCAATGCAGTTTTCGGGAATGCCGCACAGCCCGAACCCACCCAACATAATGGTTGTGCCCGACGGAATGTCGTGTATGGCTTCATCGGCATTTTGTACTATTTTATTCATAAGGTATCGGTTTTTACATTTCGGGCAAAGAGCCGTTTTACGGCAAGGCAAATATAAGGCAGATTACGGCTTTATGTACACTTTTGCGGTAAAGGTTTGCCTGTTGTGAACAATTTTTGCAAAGTACAACCCGGCGGGCAGTTGGGGCAAGTTGAGTATGGCTCCCTGTGGCGTTGGTATTATAGATTGGTACAGCAGTTGTCGTCCGGCAGGGTCGTACAGCCAAACATGCGCGGGTGTTTGCTGCCCCGGTATTTGCTGCCATTGCAAAACCAACTTGTTGTTAGCCGGATTGGGGTACACCAACACCCGGTTTTGAGGTGTGGCAGGCGCAGCAATGTTTATGGGAAAACCTTCGGAAAACCAGTAAAGACCGCCGTTGTAGGTTCCGACTACCATATCCAGGTAGCCATCGTTATTCAAATCGGCAATAGCAGGGTTTGCTCGAATACCTATGTGAGCGCCAAGCAGGTTATCGGTAATTTTGGTAAACAAGCCGCCGGTAGCAACATTGTCTTCAATATTGTTGTAAACATGAATTTTACCGCTTTCCGAGCCGCAAAAGAGCATAAAGGAGCCGTTGTATTCAATGAGTTGAGGGGTAGAGTAGCCCGTTGGGTTGCCTGTTTCTTTTACATCTACGCCGCCAAAAAAACTGTTGGTAGGTGTGGCGGCATTAAAAACCGGATTTGTGGGCGTGCCGCTGTTCTGAAAATAACGCAGTGCGCCGTTGTGGTGTCCCACAATCAAATCGGGCAGGCCGTCTTTGTTTACGTCAATCAGTTGGGGGGTGCTGTACTGAAATACGTCTAAACCCTGAAATTGCTCCTGAAACAGGGTAAAGTTGGCAGTGCCATCGGGGTTGGGGTTGTTTTTAAAGTAATGGATAAAGCCGTCTTTATCGCCAAGGAGCATATCCTGGTCGCCATCGTTGTCTAAATCGCCAAAAGTTGGGCGCAACCCCAGGCGCGGAATGGCAAATTGTGCGGCAATGTTTGAAAAGTTATCGGATACCAGTTCGAAAGCGGGTTGGGCAGCAGTGCCCGAATTGCGATAGAGCGACAATGCGGTGCTGAAATCGCCCCCTTCGTCCATATACCCGAAATTGGCTATGACCAAATCAAGCAGTCCGTCGGCATTATAGTCAAAAAAGGCGGGGTTTGCCAGCCGGCTAACGTCAATCATGTTATCTGCCATAAAGCGGTCGGTTACCCATTCAAATTGCTGGGTCGGGTTGCCGTTGTTTTGGTAAAGCCAGGCACAACGGTAGTGTTCAGACTGCGCCACGGTGTTGGGTGCGGCAATGAGGTCTTTCAGCCCGTCGTTGTTTACATCTACACTAAACCCGGCCGGAAAGGTGGTAAGCAAAACGGGTATATCGTAGGAGGGGAAAAGGGTGTCTTGCGCAATCATGTTGGCGGTTTGGAGTGTGCCGCCGTTGGTGGTCATTACAAAATTGTCGAAAGAAATATCGCCCAGGATAAGTTCTTTGGCGCCGTTGCTTGTTTCGGCGGGGTCAAGGTCAATGGCCAGCAGGGTAGAACCGGGGTGCAGGCCGCTTTTATCAATACTTGAATGGTGGTTGCTGCCTGTCATTCCATCCATGCAGCCGGTTTCCAAAAACAAGGAGGTGTTTATGCCCGATTCATAAAAATTGCCCCAGCAATTGCTTTCCAGTTCCATGTGCAGGGAGCCGCAGGGCAAGCCGTTTTCTTCGGCTTTATTTCTAAAGTATTTAACAAACCCGCCGGCAGAACCAAATGAAAGCACGTCAATATCGCCATCGTTGTCCACATCGGTAATAGCCGGAATGTCGTAAATGGCAACATATATATTGGTATAACTGGTTGCGTCGGTAAGTTGGTCGTAGGCTAAGGTAAAGGTAAGGCGGTTTGCTTCGGTATATTGGCCGGTGTACACCATAATACCATCGCCGTTGGCAGAGGTAAACAAATCGGGTATTTGGTCGCAGTTGTAATCGAGCAACAGCGCCCAGTTGTGCAGTTGCGGAAAACCTTCTTCAAATTCGGGTACATAGGCATAATCTGTTTGGTCAGGCGTTCCGCCGTTCAGGAAGGTAAGCACTACTTCGCCGCTTCGGTCAAAAATAACCAAATCGGCAATGCCGTCGTTGTTTAAATCGGCTTCAGAAAACTGTGGGTTGTTAAGTCCGCCCGTCCAGGCATACTGCAGCAGGTTGCCATCTGCGGTAACCGGCACATTGGTTTTGCGGTAAAACGGGTTTTGAGCTTGGGCGTATTGGCATAGCACAATAAAAAGTGCGGCAAGGAACAGGCGCATAGCGGCAATTTTAACAGATGAAAAATGGTTTTTTATAGGGTTGACAGGGTATCTTCAATCATGGTTTCAATAGCTGATGTCCGGAACTGCAAATGGCGGACTGCTTTTTGGTAGTTGCAAACAGGATGTTTGATGAGCATGGAGAGTTTTTCGGGAGTAAGTTGTGGTTCTTTACCTGTTACAGCCGATGCCATGCCCATAAAAAAGCAGGCAACCCGAAGCGCCCAGACCGGTGTAACTTTATGGCTAAGGGGCTTTCCCAGCTTTTGTTGAATAAGGTTTAACACCTGTAAAAAAGTGGCGTCTTGCCCGCCAAGCAGATAGCGGTGTCCGTTTTGCCCCATGTTTACTGCGTTTATATGCGCCTGTGCCACGTCTTTTACATGGCAAAACATGCCACCGCCGGGTGGAATGCCCGGCAATTTGTTGTTTTTAACGGCAATAATAAGTTGCGCCCAATTATTGTTATCGTACTTGCCCATAATTTTGCAGGGGTTCAGAATGGTAATTTCCAAACCCTGTTCCATTCCTTTTAACGCCTCCAGTTCCGATAAGTATTTGGTAAGGGCATAGTTGCTGCCGCAGGTAAGGGCGTTGGAGGGCGTATTTTCGTCTATAATTACTCCCTCATGTATGCCAAAAGCCGAGTGCGATGAGGTGTGTATCAACTTTCCGGCTCCTTTTGTTAAGGCAGCCTGTACTACATTTACAGTGCCGGTTACATTATCTTCATACTGTTGGGCATTGTAATTTTTCCATTGGCCGGTGTTGCCCGCCACATGAAAAACTGCATTAACACCCTTGGGCATGGCTTGCATAACAGATGACAAGTTGGTAATGTTGCCTTGCGTTAATTGCACACCCGGGGCAATTTTTTTAAGTATTTCCACATTTGATTGGGGGCGGTGCAGTGCTGTAACCTGCCACCCCTGTTGAACAAGCAGTTCTGCCAGGTTTAACCCCAAAAAGCCGGTAGCGCCGGTAATAAAAGCGGTTTTTTCCATTGTGCCGGTAAATATTATTAAAAAAAAACAGGGTAACAAATGTTTGTTATGAAGGGTAACGCAGTTCTCCCTTTCCTATTTTTAAGACGCAAATGGCTTGTTTTTCGTGCAGTATTTCGCCAATTTCCTGTGTTAAAATGTGCATGAGCGTATGGTATTCGCCAAAAATCTGGGTACTCATGCCGTTGGTTTCTACCGTTATATTAGGGTAGTCGCGTAGTTTTTCAATAAAAGAAATTACCTCTTGTTCATATTGTTGGTTGCCAAGCGGGTAGTAACTTATTTCAATGGTTGCCTGCATAGTAATAGAATATGGTAAACGGTTATGGTGATAAGACATTAATGCAAATAAAAATTAGACATGGCAAAGATAACCAAATGCCTTGTATCGGGGAAGCGAAATTGCTAAAAGCCCGAAGAAATGCGTGCCGGTTTGCCGTGCTTTTGCCGGTTGGTCAATTATTTGGGCAATTTATTTGAGATTGGCGTTTTTTTTTAAGAATTTTGCACGCAAACTTTTGCAAATGCACAAACTTACCACAGAAGGTCTGACCTTTGATGATGTGTTGTTAATACCCGGCTATTCGGAAGTATTACCCAAAGACGTAACCGTAAACACACTGCTTACCCAATCCATTTTACTAAACATACCCCTTTTGAGTGCCGGCATGGATACCGTTACCGAGTCGGAAATGGCCATAGCCATGGCCAGGCAGGGCGGTATTGGCATCATACACAAAAACATGCCCGAAGATGTGCAGGCCGATGAGGTGGACCGCGTAAAACGCTCGCAAAACGTGGTTATTAATGAGCCGTTTCACTTGTCGCCCAACCATTATGTATATGAAGCCGATGAGTTAATGGGTAAGTACAAAATATCGGGCGTACCGGTAACCGAAAACGGCAAATTAGTAGGCATCATCACCAACCGCGACATACGGTTTGAAACCGACCATTCCAAAACCATAGGCGAGGTAATGACTGCACAAAACCTTATTACTGCACCTGTGGGCACTAACCTGGGGCAGGCCAAGGATATTTTGATGCGCTATAAAATTGAAAAACTGCCATTGGTAGATGAACACAATTTTTTGCGCGGCCTTATTACCATTAAAGACATTGAAAAAGCCATACGATACCCCAATGCTGCCAAAGATACCAAAGGGCGGCTGCTGGCCGGCGCTGCCGTGGGCACTGCCCCCGATACCCCGGAACGGGTAACGGCGCTGTACCATGCCGGTGCCGATGTAATTGTGGTAGATACTGCCCACGGACACTCGAAGGGGGTTTTAGATATGGTAAAACTCATTAAAAAAACATATCCCGACCTGCAACTCATTGCCGGCAATGTGGCCACAGGCGAGGCTACGGTGGCTTTGATAAAGGCAGGCGCCGATGCTGTTAAAGTAGGCATAGGGCCGGGTTCTATTTGCACCACACGGGTAATAGCCGGTGTAGGTGTGCCACAAATAACGGCAATTTACAACTGTGCCGAAGCAGCCAAACCCTACAACATACCGGTTATTGCCGATGGAGGCATAAAATATTCGGGCGATATTGTAAAAGCCCTTGCCGCAGGTGCGCACTCCTGCATGTTGGGCAGTTTGTTTGCCGGCTGCCAGGAAAGCCCCGGCGCTACCGAGTTGTACCATGGCCGCCGCTACAAGGTGTACCGGGGCATGGGGTCAATAGGTGCAATGAAGCGCGGCAGTAAAGACCGCTATTTTCAGGACGATGTACAAAAATTAGTGCCCGAAGGTATTGAAGGGCGTGTGGCATACAAGGGCCCGCTTTCCGATACGGTTTTTCAATTGATTGGCGGACTTAGGGCCGGCATGGGTTATTGCGGCACAGCCACACTTGAGGAGTTGCGGCAAAATGGTCGTTTTATGCGCATTACCTCGGCCGGCTTGCGCGAAAGCCACCCCCACGATGTGCAAATTACCAAGGAATCGCCCAATTACAGTGCAGAAATTATGTAAAGCAGGGGCGGTTTTTTGCTAAACCAGGGCAGGCAAAATTTCGGACATGGGTTTTCGGGTTATTTTTGATTTGAGCCAGGTATGAATTTCAAACCAGCCCAACAGGTGTTGCTGTGGGTTATTGGCAAGGAGTTCTTCCAGTTCGCGGTTAAAATTTTCAAAACAGGCCAGCAGGGCTTTTTTATCAAACTCGTTGGTGGTGGCCAATTTTTTAAAATTGCTAAGCAGGGTGCGCTCAAACTGGTCTAAATCATCGGCATTTTTGAGGCTGCGGTAGGCAGAGCGGTGCAGGTTTTCCAGTATATCCTGGTTATTGAGTTCGTAGTGAATGGCTAATTGCAATATTTGGGCAGTTTGGCGCACCTCTTTGCGGGCATCGGCTTTGGGGTGGTACAGTATTTCGTTGAGCCACGTAAGCGCATCGGTAAATCGGTGGGCAAAAAAATACAGCAGCGTAATATTGTAGTAAATGGTAAGCAGGCGCGAGGTATGAATTTGTTCTTTAAATTCATTGAGTTGCTGCAATCTTGGCGCTATGGCGTTAACTCCCTGTTGTATGGCAAAGGTGTTGAGGTAATAAAGCAGTTCGTGGTAGAAAGAGATATGGAAAATTTTAATTTCGGTAGGCAGGTCATTGGCGGTCAGCGCCCTGATTTTTTCGAGGGTAGGGGGGTAGTCGGCAAACTGTTTATAGGCATGGCAACTGTTGAGGAAGTTACACAGGGCTTTGCGGTATTCGTGTTTCAGTTCGCGCCTTATATTGTCATTGCTTTCCCAGAGGGCAATAAGTTGTTTATGGTGAAGGTACATTTGTTCAAAGTTGCCTGCGCGCCAGTGGTAAAAACTCCATATTTCGTGGTAGTGGAGTTTGGCTTGCAGGCTAAGGGCATTATCTTCGGTTTGCAGCAGCGGGTTTTGCAGCAACTGCTCCATTTCGGTAAGAGCATCGGCATCTTTGGCCCTTATGCGCACTTTGAGCGATACCAGCAACCGGTCGTGCAGTTGTTTAAACAAGGCATTGTTTTGCAGCAGGGTAAGCGCCCGGGTTTCTTCTTCAATCATTTCTTCTAATTGGGCGCTAATGTTTTTATCGGTTTGGTCTAAGAGCAGGCGGCGTTCCCATGGCAGCAGTTGCAGGGTATATTGTGGCATTTCGTAGTCGAGCGCCAATTTTTTGAGCCGTTTCAGGTCTTTTTCCATTTGCGGGTAAATGCCTTTGCGGTACAGTGCGGTAAGGTGGTTAAGCGCCTGCCTCATATCAAACTCTATGGTGCTGTCTTTACCGCCGCCCAAATAGCTGCAAAGGCTGTCGAGAATTTTGTTGCGCAGCACGTTTTTGGTAAAGGTGAGTTGTGCCACAAATTTTTCTTTCCTGAATTTCTTTTTGATGGCTTCTTCATCGTACTCGGCTTGTTTGTCAATGGCATCGAACAGCAGGAGGTAATTGGTGGCTTCGCTGCCCGATGTATGTGTTTGAGCATACAATTTAAAGTACCGTTTTTCGGCGGCAGTAAGCGATTTTACCAAACTGAACAGGTCGTCAATTGCCATAACAAAAGGTGGTTATTGAGCAAATGTACAAATTTTCGGGCAAATTTCCACTTTTTTCAACTTCCGGAATCATTTCTCATGAATTTCTGAAACCCTTTACTGCAAAGCATTACAGAACCAACAACCCCCTCAGAAACCTATGTTTTGCAAAAAGCTGGTTTCCGGGGCAACGGCAGCGCCCGTACTTTTGCATCATCAACAACAACAAAACAAAAAACAAAACAACATTATTAACCAACCCCAAAACAAACAAAAATTATGAAAACGCAAAACAACAACTCCGCCGTACTTACCACCGTAAGCAACCAAAATTTCAGTGAAAACCAAAACCAAAAACAAAATCAATTAACCAATTCTTCAATCCCAAAATCAATGTTCAACATGAAAGCACAAAGCATTTTCTCGGCCCGCCATTTCTTTATGGTATTTGTAGTTACCTTTTTTGGTATGTTCCTTTCTCAAAATTCGTTTGCCGTTGAAACCATTTGCAAACGCAAAATGTGTGGTCACACTTACAACGAACCCACCGACAAACCCAACGTGTTAACCGGCGAAACCCAAACCATCCGCGTGTTTGTAAAATTTGGCGATTTGGTAGGCGCTGCCAGCGCAGGTGTTAGCGGAGTAACGGCCACTATCGGCGCTAAACAATCGGGCGGTGTAGGTGATTTCAGCGGCTGCGCCACCTGGGTAGATGTAAACATCAGTGTAAGCAGCAGTGCAGCAGAGCAAAACGGCGTTACCATTTCCTTGTTCGGAGTTGCCAACACCCTTACCTGTTCGTTTAAAATAGACATTCGCAAAAATGCCACCATCAGCGGCATCAGCATTAAAGATAACGGGGTTACGCCTTCGTTCCTCGTATCGGGCAGAACTTACCAGCTTACCATTACCGGCACCAACGTAAACGACCTGTATGTTGACGATACCAAGGTAGAAAGCGCAACCGCCGCAGCCGGCGCCACCAGTACCAGCAAAACCTTTAACACCATATTTTCTACCGAAACGCAGGTTAACCTTACCTCCATACGCTTTGAAGAAAGTGAAACGTTCTGCCACCACGATATCAGCAAAAGCATAACCTCCATAGTGTTGCACCCCCGCCCCGACATTTTACCCGACGGCTTAACCGGCAAATACAGTGTTAACGGAAGCGCTTCCTGCGGCGGCTCTTTAGGCAAAGTTACCAGCGATAACGCCACCTTAACCACCGTAAAAAATGCCATAGGCGCACCAAGCACCAGCCAGGCAGTTGTGGTAAAAGAAATTACCTGGCCCAGCGTACAATGGAAAGTTAAAAACGCCGGCGGCCCCATCAGCGGAACCTTTAAAGTACAACTCAAAAGCGGCAGCACCGTATTGCAGGAACAAACCATTAACGGAATGAACGCAGGCGAAACCAAAACCTTTACCTACACCCGACCCAAATCTAAAAAGAAACTCATGCGCTCACTTTCCTGCAACAGCGGCAGCGATGTTCATGCCCACCAGGATAACGCCACCAACCCCGATTATAACTGGGCAGACCCCGCCACCTTTACCATTGCTACCGACACGCAAAACACCGTAACCGAAAGCAACGAAAGCAACAATAACAAAGGTTTTTAAGCGACATAACTTAGCCTGCTTAAACTGACCAATAAATAAAAAAGGCGGGTATTGCCAAAAACAGTACCCGCCTTTTCTTCTCTGAAAAAACAGGAAATAAGAAACCGTCTGAATTTTGACATTGAAACATAAATAAATTCCAAATTTATAATAGTCCCGAAATAGTGATGCTGAAATTGCGCTTTTCTTCGGGTTTTTTTAGAAAATAACAGGTAACCGGTTGAATAAACAGCTAAAAATAAATCAATGCCTTTTATGCCTTAACCGGCTTTTTTTCTTTAAACGGCTTAACTGTCATTTGCTTCTTTAAACCCTTTCATAATAAGACCTCCGGCTAAACTTGATTTCTCTTTGCTCTCCGTAAAAATCAATGTTACAGTAACCCCGACTTTTAAATCCTTCAACCCGCTTCATCTGATTTCAATAATTTTTAACCCCATAAAAAACAGTATTATGAAAACGTTCATTCTTGTTCTTGCAGCAGTTCTTTTTGGCATTCAGTTGGTAAATGCACAAAACGGGGCACGCCCCATACCCGGGCAATACATGGTGCTGCTAACCGAAAAAGCCGCAAAACCGGTAATTGCACAGGAAAAAGTAACCATAGACCGCAAACAGACAGCGCAACTGAACCGGCAGGCGCGGCAGGTAAACTTAACCAAAATTAAAGAAGTGGCTGCCAAAGCAAAGGTAAAAACCACGGCTATAGTTGCCGAATATGCCGATGTTGTTACTGGCTTTACCGCAAAACTCACCAATGCCGAAGTTGCACAACTGAAAGCCAACCCCGATGTTGCCGGCGTGTATCAGGATTATATGATACAGATTGAAACAAGCAGCGTAGCACCCGAATATATGCCCGAAGCAGCAATGCGGGCGCAAACAACCACCTGCGCCATAACCAAAGCCGGCGGACCGGTAAATGGTGCAGGTAAACCCACCTGGATTTGGATTTTAGACACCGGCATAGACCTTACCCACCCCGATTTAAACGTGCAGACCGATGCCACCTATGCCAAGTCGTTCATTAGCGGGCAAACCGTAAACGACGGACACGGACACGGAACCCACGTAGCGGGCATTGCCGCAGCCAAAAACAACACCATTGGCGTAGTAGGTGTTTCGTCGGGCGCAACGGTGGTTCCGGTAAAGGTACTGGCAAATTCGGGTTCGGGGTCTTTTACCCAAATTTTGCAGGGTGTAAACCACGTAGCGCAGTACGATATTGTTGGCGACGTGGTAAACATGAGCCTGGGTTCGTATCCTGTACTTAACTGCGAAAACGCCAACCCCGCCCTGCGCGATGCCATACAGGCTTTGGGCAATGCCGGTACACATGTGGTAATTGCCGCCGGAAACGATGCCGGAAATGCCAACCTGAGCATACCCGGCTGCATTAACGGCACCAAAATTTATACCGTTGCCTCTATTACCTGCTCCAACACCTGTTCCAATTTTTCTAATTGGGGTACGCCGGCCGTAGATTGGGTTGCCGTTGGTTCCGATGTATATTCTACCTACAAAGGCGGCGCTTATGCCACCATGTCGGGTACTTCTATGGCTGCGCCGGTGGTTGCAGGTATTATCCACTCCAAAAACGGTGCGCCGGTTAGTGCAGGCAATGCAATTTGTGGCGGAACCAGCAATAAAATTGCCAGACGTTGATTAACTTTTGATAAAGGGCGGCGAAAACAGCATACCTTTATATGTGCCGCCAATTGCCGCCGCCCGCTTTTGCCCCGAAGCACACCGGCAGCAGGCAAACGGGGTTATGGGTTTCAACAGAAAATGGGGCGTTTACCGGTTTTTTTCAGGGAGAATGTTGTGCTTCGGAATTTTTTATAACTGCCTCATTTTCAGCAGGTTGTGTTTCAGTTTTACTCTCTGAAAGCAATGTTTTCAAAAAACTTGGTTTCCTGTTGGGCAGTAGCGCCGGTATCTTTGCCTCATCAGAAACACAAAAACAAAATTCATTCATAACCCCTTAAAAAGTAAAACAATGAAACAGGTTATTTTTTTCCTTGCAGCAGTTTGTATGAGTTTGGCAGTGGTAAACGCCCAAACCGCCGGTTTTGAAGGCAACTATGTAATGAGCGCCAACGGCCAAACAGCCAACCTTCAGATTGCACCTTATGACGGCGGTATTGCCGGACAACTGGCAATTGGCAATGAGTCGGCCACGTTAGTTGGCACCGTAAACGGCAACCGGTCAGAGGGTGTAATTCAAGACAACGGCAACGGCCAAATGAGCGCCTACACCGCCACCGTCAGCGGCAGCCGTTTAGACCTTACCCTTTTAATTGTTGACCCCAACACGTTTCAAACCACGCCGGTTACGCTTAATTTTACCCGCGGCAATGCCGCCGCCGCACAACAAACAACCACAGCACCGGCAAGAACCACCGTTTCGGGCAGCGGCAGTGCGGGTGGTTCCAATTCGGCAGTTGCTAAAGAATGGAAAAATTTATTGGCAGACACGCGCCTTACCTATATGGACTCTTACAGTTCGGGCTATGGCGACAATTACGGCGGTTATTCGGTTGAGCGCAAAATAGAGTTGTGCAGCAGAGGCTTTTTTACCTACTCCGGAAACAGCAACTTTAGTGTAAATGCACCGGCAGCTACGGGGTACAGCTATGGCAACAGCGGTGGCGATGGTACCTGGTCTGTTATTGACAGCGGCAACGGCGGCGCTATACTGCAACTCAACTTTAACGACGGCAGCACCGCCCAATACAACCTGGGCTACCAAAATGGCAAAACCTTCCTGAATGGCGAACGCTGGTTCAGAGTTACCGCAGCCGAAGGCGGCGATTATGCCCCGGTAAGTTGTTACTGAAACACCCGCAAAAAATCTGAAGCCTCAAAACAAAAGTACACTGTATTGTAATATTAACATTGTTTTTTGGGGTTATCAACTGCGAGGACAGGCGCAAGAACCTGTCCTCCTTTTTACCCCAATGCAGAAAATACCCCCTCTTTCACCCTGAATTTTTAAATCAAAAAATTAAATTGCCATGAAAACCAACATGCTTCATTCAAAAATATGGGTTGTAGCCGCAATTTTAGTTATTATTGCTTTGGTAAACCAACCTTGTATAATGGCGCAGCCCAATTTTAAATACAAAGAACTGAAACCGGTAACCAATGCCAACCAATTAAAATTGAAACCGGGTACACTACCGGCGTTTTTGCCCGATATTTCGGTTACTGCGGTACAGGCGCAGGCAGCCGTGCGTTTGTATAATGGCAGCTATGCCATACCGCTCAATATTACCGTTCAAAACACAGGGCAAACCCCAACCGGCGCTTTTCCAATGTCGTTCAGCATTAGTTGTACCAGCAGCTACGACTGCCACGAAATGCAACGTTTCGGCGCTTTTCCGGCCAACGCAGGCACGGTTTCGGGCAACAGTGTTACCAACTGTGCCTATGTGCCCTCTGTAGCTGCCGGCGGACAAACACACTTCTGCACCCAAATTACCCTGTCGGCCGATAATTACAACTGGCTCGTGGGGCAAAACAACCGCCAATACTATTTAACCATTTATGCCGATAACTGCAGCGCAAGCACCGGCAATTGTTGTGCGGTAGAAGAAAAAAACGAAAACAACAACATTTTTTCGCAAACCTGCACTCTTTAGGTTAAACCCTTGCGGTTAATAAGGGTCTAACCGGTTTTGCTTCGGGCTTTTTTAACATCGGGAAAACAGCAGCAAACCGCGGCTTTAATTCAGAATTTATCAAACTATTTTTTAATTTACTTCAAAAAACAACTCCCCTATGAAAAAGTTACTTGTTATTGCCTTGTTGGTATTTGGTGTAGCAGGCACATTACAACAGGCCAACGCCCAAATAGCGTCGTCGCTTGGTGAATTTACGGTAAAAGACCAAAACCTCATTAAAGAAGTATGCCCGGTTTGTACAGACGGCGCGCTTATTGTTGATGACAAAGGCAACTGCTGTTGTGTAAAGAAAGATGGTACAACCAACTGCAACCAGATTAACGTAAGCTCTAATGACCCGATTTTGGATAAACAAGCATTGCAGCAATTAGGCATAGGCGCAGTTGACCCCTGCGACGACCAGGGCGCTTGTTTAATTGTAAAGCAACTTAAAAAAAGCAAAACCGCTTTCAGCCGGATTGTACTTGTAACACCGGCCATGGAAAAATTTTTGAAAAAAGCCTTTAAATAGCCGGTAAATTTTACCACTTGCCAAACTCAATTGGCATTAAAATGTTAAAACGGGGTAAAAATGCTTTTAAAACAGGCATTTTTACCCCGTTTCTATAATTAGCGGTATATTTAACCTATCGAAACAGCCTTATTTCCAAACAGGCAGCCAATGTGCCTTATTGTAAACCAATACATTCTTTGTTGCTTATTTATTAAACCCATGAAAATTAAAATTGCCCTGCTTGCCCTGTTGTTGTTGTTGTTTAGCTTTTTTAAAAATGCAGATTATGCCAATAGCAGCAGCGGTACTCCACCGGCAAATATGACCGGCGCCCCGGGAACCGGTAATGCCTGCACCTCCTGCCACAGCCCGGGTACAGGTGGCAGCGGCGCGGTGGTTGTTACTTTTAATGGCGGGGTAAACCAGTATGTTGCCGGGCAAACCTATAACATGTCGGTAACGGTAAGTCAGACAGGGCAAAAGCGCTGGGGATTTTCTATGGTTGCACGCAACAGCGCCAACCAAAATACAGGAACATGGATACCCACCAACATTGATTCGAAAGTGTACTCAAGCAGTACCCATATAGGGCATAAAAATGCACCCAATAACATGCCCGATACCTACACCTTTAACTTTAGCTGGATAGCGCCTGCCACCGCCGGAACCGGCAATGTTACTTTTTATGCCGTGGGAAATGCAGCCAATGGCAACAACAACTCAACCGGCGATTATATTTACTACCACACGCTCACCATTGCCGAAGTAGTGCCGCAGCCAACCGTACATATAAAAGTAATGCTGCAGGGCGCCATGGAAACAGACACCACCATGACCGCATACCTGAATACCGCCGGCTTTTTACCCCAGCAACAACCCTTTAATATGCCACCGTGGAATTACAACGGCAGCGAAGAGGTGCAAATCTTTCCCGAAAACGCCACCGATTGGGTATTGCTGGAAGCCCGAAATGCCGCCAATGATACGGTAATTGCCGCCCGTAAAGCAGCTTTACTTCTTACCAATGGCTTTTTGCAAGATGCCAACGGAAATGCCGGCGTTACATTCACAGGTATTGCAGCCGGAAACTACTACATTGCCGTAAAACACCGAAATCATTTACCTGTTATTACACAAGCGCCTTTAACATTACCTGCCGGCAGCAACTGCCCGCCCGGCGCCCCCTGCGATTTAACCGTTGCGGCCAATGTGCGCTATGGAAACAACCAGTTAATTGACCTTGGCAACAATACAGGGGTAATGCCTTGCGGCGATTTTGACCATAACGGGGCTATAACCTATGCAGATTATAACCAATGGAAAACCGCTATCAGTATCTTGCCCGCCTATTTGCCCGAAGACATTAACTTCGACGGACAGGTAAACTTGTCTGATTTTACTACTTTCAGAACCAATCTCGGAAGGCTGGCTCCGCAATTGCTTCGCTAATCCTTTGCCGTTTTTGCAACCCAAGCTTGACTATTATCGCCAACCGGCAAGCGCACAGTTTGGTGCAGAAACATGCAAAAACAGCAAATGCGTGTTTTAAATATTTAATGCGATGGCAGAATACAGCCTGTTTATGTCAGTTTTATGTAAAAATTATCCATTTGGTAAAAAAAAATGAAAAAATATAGTCTATCATTATTGTTATGATTAATTTTGTAGAATAACTCTCAGCAATTCTCGCTATTAAATTAGGAATTGAATTACAAAGAAAGACAAAAGATGC